>CAMDBF010000012.1 GCA_945889175.1 Rickettsia typhi | reverse complement strand
GAACTTGGTTAAATTATCGATTTTTGGCCTTTTGTTAAAAATATTTTTTAGCATTCCCTAGTTTTTTTTAAGGATTTAGATTATTTTCAACTTTAAAACAGTGTTACAAAAAACTGCTAAAAAATGACAGATTACCTTTTATAGTATTTATTAGATTTTTTGCGATCCTCTTGATTTTAAAACATAACATATCTATTTTATTACTTTAATTTTTGGTTAAAAAATTTTAGCAAAATCCCCATTAAACACACACCCCCGCCCCCCAGCTGCCTAAAGGCAGCGGGAGTGTGCGTTATAAGTTTAGCAATATAGCTTTATGTTTTTGTATGGCTTTTAAAGTTAATAGAGTTCAAAGAGGTTTAGTATCATTAAGTAAGTACTGCCAATTCCTTCTCAGGCTCGCCGCTTCAGCCAGCTTTAGCTGGCAGGGGGGTGGCGTGCGAGCCTTGCTTTGCAGAGAGGTTTGTTTAAAAAAAAAGAGAGATATTGCCATGCAGTCAAGATTATTATGTAGTCAGGGTTATGGAGGAGGTCTATTTTGTATTATAAATAGAAGCTAAACTCATCTTAACAAATGCTTCACATTAACTACATAACCTCTTACACTCGCACACACTACCCCTTTTAAGAAGGAGGACGGCTAAAGACAAGGGGCAAGTGAGCTTTATTTTTTATTAAAAAATATTAATTAGCTTATTAAACTCTTGTTCATGTTTAGATAGATTAACTGTTTTATTACAGAAAATGCCATTAGTTGTCTGAAATGTAAGGCTAATTTGCATAGTTTTAACAATATCTTTTATTTCTTTCTGGCTACCGCTACGTATATTAAATGCCTCGGACAATACTTTTGTCAACTTGTTCTTAAACTGATCAATGTTTTGAAATCTTTTTCTATTCCGATTTATTTGTTTTTGATACTCTGCAAATCTACTATCCAGAGACTTTCTACTTTCATTGCTTTTTAAATCAACATCTGTAATTTGCAATGGTAGTGTAGGATATACTACTAACTCTGGTCCGTCTAATATATAAGTGATTGCATGAATTGATTGAGTTTCTTCAGGATTGATTACCAAAGTATGACCAGTGACAACAATATATTTAATCTTACTATGGTAAGTAAATTTTAACGACACCGAGTGAAAATTTACAATATCGGAGTTTGTATTATAAATATCTATTGTAAAAATAGTTAAGCCTTTTGTCTGATCGTCCGCAGAGCCATATGACTGTCCATAATCAATTCTCTTAATCATCAATTTATTTGATAATTTTTTCGACACATCTCTAAAGTAGTCTCTGTATATTGTATATGCTGTTAGCACAGTTGTTATTGTTGCAAGAATTATTGTAGTTATTTCAAATCCAGTCATTTGTTGATTAATATAAACATATAAAAACAAGCGTAATTTACTAAAATTTTAAACCCTACTAAAGAGCCCCTTAGCAATTTTTAAGCTTTGTAATTTGCTCTTGGTAGTTGCCTTTAAATACAAAGTTGCCAGCGACAAGCATATTGGCACCAGCATTTTTGGCAAGTTTTGCGGTTGTTTCGTTGATTCCGCCGTCGACTGAAATTTCGATATCAAGCCCGAGCTTTGCAATTTTATTTGCAAGGTATTCAATTTTTGCAAGCTGCGAATGTAAAAACTCCTGCCCGCCAAAACCCGGATTAACGCTCATGATTAGTATTAAAGACACATCCTCAAGCAGATAGTCAAGATTTTGCGGAGGGGTGGACGGCACAAGAGATATGCCGGCTCTTAGACCTTTTTTAGATATATAATTTAATATTTTTTGATGGTGAATGCATGCCTCGTAGTGTATTGTAATAATATCGGAGCCCGCCTCTACAAAGCTGTCAATTAAGTTTTGCGGATTGTTTATCATTAAATGCACATCAAAAGGCTTGTTGCTAAAAGGCTTTATGGCTTTAATTATCGGGGGACCAAATGTTAGGTTTGGCACAAAGCTACCATCCATTATGTCAAGGTGAATGTAATCTGCATCTGTTTTATCAATTGCACTTAGCTCCTCGCCAAGGCGTGCAAAGTTAGCTGAAAGTATTGATGGTGCAATTTTTAGATTCTTAGTTTTTATCATTTTTAATATCGTTTTCATTAATAAATTCTATGTCGGCCTTGATTTTGTTCAGTTTTTCGGAGCAGTAATTTTTTAAAAATATTGCCCTTTGGTAAAGTATTGGCAGGTCTTCAAGCTTTATATTGTCGCTCTCAAGCTTTTCGGATATTAGCTCTAGCTCGTTCATTGCATCTTCAAAGCTAATCTCTTCGGTCTGTGTTTTTTTCATATCTTATATCTTATCTTTATAAACAACAATAAAGCCCCTGTAATTTTGACCATCTTTTGTGTTCATTGCCTTATAAAGTAATTCCGAAGAAACCCAAAACCACTGATTAGAAGATGCCGAAACATCGCCAACTAAAACCATGTCATTTTTTGCACTGTAAGCGAAAAGCGGAGAAATATGTCCACCTCCTTTCTTAAATCCAAGCTCGGGGCGGTTAAAATTTACAACAATAAAAGTATCATCATTACTTACAAGATGTTCTATAAGTTTGTTTTTAAATGTTTTATAAGAATGCTCGTTGCTAAAAAAAACATTAGCTTTAAGTTTGTAAAATTCAAATAAATTTTTCATATCTGTAAGGCTTAAACCTGGGTCGTTACCCTCTCTAAACTCTATTACGGATCTTGGTTTAACAATTTTGTCAGTTTGTTCGTTTAGTAGTAATTCTTGAAAATATTTTTTTGCTACAAAGCCAGAAGTATTTTTAGAATTAGGCTCAATTCCATCTTTAAAATCAATAGGTAAAAAAATTGCATTTAAAATATTAAGAGCAGTTGCTATGCCGCAGTAGGTTGGACTTTGCTGAGCTTCAAAATTTTGTGAAAGACTTACAAAATCCCCAAGATTACTATCTTTAAGCAAGGCAATAGATTTTGCTTCGTTAAAATAAACGACATTGGATGATGAATTTGTGTAAGCAAGGCTTGATTTAAAAGTACTACAGATGATTATAAAATATAATATTATTTTAGCTGTAATATTTTTTGTAAATCTTAGGCTAACTATTTGCAAAGTAAAAAGCAGTAATAACAAGGCATATCAAATATAGTCGTACAATACTATATTTTGTTTTGTAATTTGCAAGAAAAATACTTTTTTACAAAGTTAAACAAAAAAAACATTTACATTTACAAAAAGATTTTTTAGATATTATTAATTCAAGTTTTTATTTTGTACTGTAATATATGACTGAGTGTAAAATTTACAAATTCTCTTTAGACTTATCAGATGGAGATTCAAGCATGAAGTCGCTTTTAGGTGGCAAGGGTGCTAATCTTGCACAGATGTGTAAGGATGGCTTTCCCGTTCCTCCGGGTTTTACAGTTCCAACAACTCAGTGTAAAAGTTACTATATTAACGGCAAAAAAATGTCACAGGAGCTTATTGCTAAAATAAGAGATGGTATTGCCTTTGTTGAAGGTCAAACAGGCAAGGGCTTTGGCTCCAATTCAAATCCATTGTTGGTTTCAGTTAGGTCTGGGGCGGCGGTGTCAATGCCGGGAATGATGGATACTATTTTAAATCTAGGTTTAAATGATGAATCTGTTAAAGGTCTTGAAAAGCTGACTTCAAACAGAAGGTTTGCTATGGATTCCTACAGAAGATTTATTCAAATGTACTCAAATGTTGTTTGTGATGTAGATCATTCTTTATTTGACGACATAATTGAACACAAAAAGCATATTGCAAATGTTATTAACGATTCTGACCTCTCGGCAGATGATATAAGCGATGTTGTTACGGAGTATAAAAAATTGTTTCTTGAAAAAACAGGCAAAAGCTTTCCTCAGGATGTCTACGAGCAATTGTTTGGTGCTGCTGAAGCGGTTTTTAGGTCTTGGAACAGTGATAGAGCTATATACTACAGGTCTATTAATAACATTCCTGAAGATATTGGGACGGCGGTAAACATCCAGTCAATGGTTTTTGGTAACCTAAACGATTTATCGGCTACAGGTGTTGCCTTTACTCGTAACCCTTCAAACGGTAAAAATTACCTTTACGGCGAGTTTTTAATTAATGCTCAAGGTGAGGATGTTGTTGCTGGTATAAGAACCCCAAGCCCTATAAATGCTGACTCGGTAATTGACGAGGATACAAAAAACCTTACAATGCAAATCATAATGCCTGAGGTCTACAAGCAGTTTTTAGATATATCTAAAAGGCTTGAAAATATCTATAAAGATATGCAGGATATTGAATTTACTATCGAAAATGGCAAGCTATACATCCTTCAAACTCGTAGTGGTAAAAGAACCGCTAGGGCATCGGTGAAAATAGCAGTTGACATGTTTAACGAAAAACTTATTACAAAAGAACAGGCAATTTTAAGGGTTGATGCAAATTCTTTAAACGCCTTGTTACATAGATCAATAAATCCAAATGCAAAAAAAACATTAATTGACAAAGGTCTGCCAGCTTCGCCAGGAGCTGCCTTTGGTATCGTAGCTTTAAGTCAGGACAAGGTTAAGGAGTTTCATGCCAAAGGTCTTAGCGTTATACTAGTGCGAAATGAAACTAGCCCAGAGGACATTGAAGGCATGAATCTATCAGCAGGAGTGCTTACTGCAAGAGGAGGCATGACATCTCATGCTGCGGTAGTTGCAAGAGGCATGGGTAAAACCTGCGTAACTGGTGCAAGCGGCTTGTTTATTGATTACAAAAATGCTTGTTTTTCTTCAAAAAATGGAGTAAAAGTGCAAGAAGGTCAGGAAATTACAATTGATGGTACAAGCGGCGATATATATCTTGGTGCTGTAGATACAATTGAGCCTGAGCTTTTTGACGAGTTTAAAATATTACTTGACTGGACAGGTGAGCTAAATGTAACAAAAGTTAGGGCAAATGCCGAGACTACTCAGGATGCTAAAGTTGCAATAAGCTTTGGGGCACAGGGAATTGGTCTTTGTAGAACTGAGCATATGTTTTTTGAAAAAAATAGAATCTTTCATTTTAGAAAGATGATATTGTCTTCGAGTAAAGAAGAGAGGGAAAATGCTCTTAATGCTGTTTTACCTTACCAAAAAAAAGATTTTACTGAACTTTTTGAAGTAATGAGTGGCCTACCAGTGAATATAAGGCTTCTTGACCCACCTTTACACGAATTTTTACCACAAAAAGATTCCGAGATTGAAGAACTTGCTAAGGAGCTTAATATTTCATCTTTAAAGGTTAAGGAGAGACTTTCGGCTTTGCACGAGCAAAATCCAATGCTTGGTCATAGGGGTTGTAGGCTTGGTATTACTTATCCTGAGATTTACGCAATGCAGGTGAGAGCCATTTTTGAGGCAGCTCACGATGCTATAAAACTAGGCTTTAAGCCAGTAATTGAGGTTATGATTCCTTTGATTATTGACGATGTTGAGTTAAAAATACTTACTGACTTAGTCAGGTTAACGGCTGAAAGTGTTATGAAGGAGAAAAACTTTAAAGTTGATTACCTAGTGGGAACCATGATAGAAACCCCAAGGGCAGCCCTAGTAGCCGATTTAATAGCTAACACTGCCGACTACTTTAGTTATGGAACTAACGATTTAACTCAAACAACCCTTGCTTTGTCAAGGGACGATTCTGCAAGTTTTATACCAGCTTACATTGAAAATGGTATTTTTGAATATGACCCATTCCAAGTGCTTGATGTAAAAGGTGTAGGTAAGCTTATTAAAACCTCGGCTAGCCTTGCAAGAGGAGTTAAGGAAAAAATTAAACTTGGTATTTGTGGTGAGCACGGCGGTGAGTCTAGTTCTATTGCTTTTTGTGTAAATCTTGGCTTTGACTATGTCTCTTGCTCTCCTTACAGAGTGCCAGTTGCAAGACTTGCCTCTGCTCAAGCTCAAATTAAAAAACATCTTGTTAAATAAAAAATTATGGCAGTAGATTTAATTAAACCTTACCTTTTTTCAAAAATATTAATGCAAATTAATTGCTTTATTTTTGGAACAAAAGTTGGTACCGATATTTTTGGCAATAAATACTTTGAACTAAAAACTACAAACTACTGGGGCGTTAAAAAAAGAATCTGCCTTTACAAGGGTATTCCCGAAGCTAGCAAAATATCTGCTGAATGGCTTGGGTGGATGCACTATAAATACTCTAACATTCCTAGTAGTAAAACAAAATCAAGTCTTGCTAAAATGCCAATTGCTAGCCTTAGTAAGTTTAGAATACTTTCAAGTAGGGCAAAAAGCTACAAACCCGATTATGCAATTGTTGAGTCAAAGTCTACGGAGAATCAAAATGCAAAACCTTTTGCACTTTGGAATTCTGAATCTTTATAATTTGTAATCTATATCTTTTTTAATATTTTTTGTTTTGTAAAATGAGTGATGTAATGTCGTTAATTAAAGTTCTTAGAGAAAGAACAGGTGCTGGTATAAGTGATTGTAAAAAAGCTATTGAGTCTTCAAATGGCGATGTTGAGCAGGCCATTAAAGTATTGAGAGAGAAAGGTCTTGCTAGTGCAGCAAAAAAAACATCAAATGTTGCAAGTGAGGGTTTAGTTGCCTGCGAAATTTCATCTGATGGCAAAACAGGCTTTGTTTGCGAAGTCAACTGCCAAACTGACTTTGTTGCCAAGGGTGATGATTTTAAAGCTATAGCTCAGTCTTGTCTTGAGGTTTTTGTTGCAAACTCTGATTCTGCAGATCTATTGAATGTTAAAACAAAAGATGGTGCTGTTTTAAGCGACTTTATTAAGGCTTCAATAGTAAAAACAGGTGAAAATGTCAATTTAAGAAGACAGGCAAAGTTATCCGTCGACAAAGGGGTTGTTGCAAGTTATGTGCATAATGCTGTTTCTGCTAACTTTGGTAAAATTGTTGTTTTGCTTGGTATTCAATCAGTGGCTAATCAGGACAAGCTTAAAGAGCTTGGTAAAAAAATCTGTATGCACATTGCATCAATGAATCCAGTTAGTATTGACGAAACAGGAGTTGCCCCTGAGCTTATTGAAAACGAAAAAGAGATATTCATTAAGCAGGCACAGGAGAGTGGCAAGCCTCAAAATGTTATTGACAAAATGGTTGACGGGAGAATTAAAAAATACCTATCTGAAAGTGTTTTGTTGCAACAATCTTTTGTAATGGATTCTAAGCTTAGTGTTCAGGATTTTATCAAAGCTTTTGAAAAGGAAAACTCTTGCACAGTAACACTTACAAAATTTGTATGTTTTAAACTTGGTGAAGGTGTTGAAAAAAAAGAAGAAAACTTTGCTGACGAGGTTGCACAATTTGTAAAAAATGCTGCTAAATAATACAGATGATTCTACTACGCAAAATTAAACCTAGTATAATTTGCATGAATTTTTTCATGCAAAATTTAAGATTTTTTTTGCTCACAAGCTTCGTCTTTTTAATATTTATGTGGATAGTTGTTTTTTTAACAACTTCAGGTTACATAATTAAATTTAAGGTTAGCTATTGGTATGTTTTAAAATATAGCATACTTTTTACCCTTAAAACAACTGATGTAATTCTGCCTTTTATTACCTTAATTTCGGTAATAATCTTTTTTACATCTGCACGAAGTCAGATATCAATCCTGCGATCCATAGGTTACAGTAATACAAAGATTGTATCATATGTAATGCCATTTTATCTTTGTGCATTTGTTGGGCTTATTTTGTTTGTAAATTACGGAAGACCCTATGTAAAAAATTCCATACAACAAATTAAACATGATATTCAAAAGCTTTCCGTAAGCAGGCTTGTTACCGAAAAAGAGGTTGTGAACTACGAGGATATTTCGTTTTATATCAATAAGGTAAATAGACAGAATATGTCTTTGGAGGATATTATACTGCGAAAATTTGATGGTTGTAATGTAATACTCCTAACCGCAAAGACCGGTATGATCAAGGAGGATAAAAACACAAGGAACCTTTTTCTAGTTTTAAATAACTCTCAAGCTAAAGTCAAAAACAACAATAAATGTGACACAAAAAATGCAACACAAGTTGCAAATAACTACCTTTACGACCTTACAATTGATTCTAATAACATCTATATTAATTTATTTTTTGACGAAAAAGATGATAAAAGCACCGAAGCAATATCTTCCATGTCAACTAAGGATGTTATAAAGCTTGCTATGGAGTTTGATGATCTTAGTTTTAAAGATAGAAAATTTAGCTTCAAGGAGATTAACTACAGGCTAGTCAATCCATTTTACTTACTTCTTTTTGTCTTGTCGGTTTCCATTTTTTTAGTCAACATTAAATCTGGTCGAAGCTTTAAAATATTTGGCTTTAGTTTTATTTTAATGATTTTACTTTTTGCTTACAATGTCGTTTCTTATGGATTTATTCTTGACGATTTGGTCGGTAGATACTACTTTTATGGCTTAATTGTTGCCTTGCTTAATATTTGCTTGATTTTTGCAATATCTTGTATAAAAATACTCTATGACGATAAAGGATTTAGGATCCATGAGTTTTATGCTAAAGGCTGCAAATCTTTAAAGGCTAAGTATAATTAAGTTTAATATATTATTTTTTTCTGTAAAAGTGTCAATCTCTTACTTTTCGATACTATCTTTTATTGTATTTTCAATAGGGGTATTTAGTTTAATAATAAACCGTAAAAATATTATTATGAATCTTATCGCTTTTGAGATAATGATATTAGCCGCTGGTATTAATTTTATTTCGGCTGCAAAATTTTACAATACTTCAAGTGGACATGTGTTTGTTATGTTTGCATTAAGCATAGCTGCCTGCGAGGTTGCAGTAGGACTTTCGTTTTTAGTCTTGTACTTTAAAACAAACGGAAGCATTGACATTAATAATATTAATAAATTAAAAGATGAATAGTAATATTTTTGGACTGGAGGGTAAAAAAGTTTTAATTACAGGAGCTACAGGTGGCATAGGTGGTGCTATAGCTGATTTATTTTTGTCTCTTGGGGCAAGTTGCATGCTTACAGGTTCAAACCAATCAAAGCTTGATGCGTTAAAGTCTAAATATCATGCTTATGAGGGTAAAGTGTTTTTTACTGCCTGTAACTTGATGGATAAAAATGATTGCGAAACTTTAGTGGAAAAAGCAACTCAGGCACTTGAAGGGCTTGACATTTTTATTGCAAACGCAGGTATTACAAAGGATGGCATTTTTGTTAGAATGAGCGACGATCAGTGGAATGATGTAATTCAAACAAATTTAACTGCAAATTTTATTTTATCAAGAGCTGCAGTTAAGCATATGATGCGTAAAAAATACGGTAGAATCATCTATATATCTTCTATAGTTGGACTGAGCGGCAACTCTGGACAGGTAAATTATTCTTCTTCAAAGGCTGCACTTGTTGGCATGGCTAGATCAATTGCACTTGAGTACGCTTCAAAAAACATTACTGCAAATCTTATCGCACCTGGGTTTATAAAAACCGATATGACTAATGGTTTGGACGAAGATCTAATAAACAAGAATATTCCACTTGGTAAGCAAGGCTCCCCACTTGATATAGCAAATGCTGCAGTGTTTTTAGCTAGTCAAATGGGTAGTTATGTTACCGGTGAGGTGTTGTCTGTCAACGGGGGGATGTATATGTCCTAGTCGTTAAAAGTTGTTTTTGTATTTTTAAAGGTAGTGTTTTATGAAGCTAAAAGAGCTATATTTTGGCATAAAGGCTTTTGTAGTAAAATTATCTCACTCAGATTTTTTCCTAGGCTCTGTTTTTTTTGGAATATCAGTTTCGAGTTTTCTGTCATTAGTATCCTACACGTCCCTAGATGAGAGCTTTAATGTAATAAGCAAGTATCCTGTCCAAAACTGGCTTGGCAGGCTAGGCTCTTATTTTTCGGATTTTAGCTTGCAGTACTTTGGGCTTTCATCTTTTTTTATTCCATTTTGGACTGGAATGGTATCTTACGATTTTTTTAACAAATCAGTTAAATCTTTAAAAAATAGATGTCTTGGATTTGTTTCTTTGCTTTTTAGCTTTGGATTGTTATTGTCATTTTTAAAAGCTTATAGATATTACTTTGAATATCCTCTTGGTGGCTATTTAATGAGCGACATATTTACATCTATTTCAAGCATCTATATTCAAATCATTGTCTGTATAATTGTTTGTATTGCATTTGTTTTTTCGCTATTACTTGCTATCGAAAAAATGGACTACATTAGTCTTGTATTTAAAAAAACTGAAGAAACATCAGTTAAACAAGTGTCCCCATCTCAGTTACACTCTAAAAACTTAGCTAGCAAGCTAATGCCAAGGACTAGCGTCATTAAAATAAAAAATGTTGTAAGCTTAGAAGATGAAGATTTGCAAGGCCAAGATTCTTACTTACATGATTCTGAGGCTTTGGTGCTGCAATCGGTTAATGTTAATGAAAAAAATGAATTAAAAGATTTATCAAAAACTTACTCAAAACCTTCTATTGATATGTTAAATATTCAAAATGAAGATCAGGAGGGTAAAATGCTGGAAAACATGAAGGATGCAAAAATTATTAAAGACCACCTTTTGGAATGCTTAAAGGACTTTGGTGTTGATGGCAAGATTGTGTCATTACAAGTGGGCCCTGTAATTACAGTCTACGAGCTAGAGCCTGACTCTGGCGTTAGGTCGGCTAGGGTGATAGGTCTTAGTGATGACATCGCAAGATATTTAAAATCCTCCTCTTGCAGAATTACAATACTTTCAACAAAGGGTACTCTTGGCATAGAGATACCAAATAGAATTCGTGAAACGGTTTTTTTACGAGAAGTATTTAAAAGCAAAGAATATAATGATGAACAAAATGCCCTGCCAATTACCTTTGGCAAAACAATGGACGGAGTTGTATTTTTAGCAGATTTATCTAAAATGCCCCACTTACTTATCGCTGGAACAACTGGTTCTGGTAAATCAGTTGGTATAAACGCCATTATAATGTCCTTACTTTTTAGACTTTCGCCAGATGAATGTAAGTTTATAATGATAGATCCTAAAATGCTTGAGCTCTCAGTCTATGATGGCATTCCTCACTTGCTAATGCCCGTTGTTACTGACGCAAAGAATGCTGTCATGGCGCTTAAATGGGTTTTAGACGAAATGGAGGCTAGATATCGTAAAATGTCAAAAATTGGCGTTCGTAACATATCTGGTTACAATGCTAAGGTTAAAATGAATCCTGCAAGTGGCATTGACAAAATGCCATTTATCGTTGTAATAGTCGATGAAATGGCAGATTTAATGATAGTATCTGGTAAGGCTGTTGAGGCATCAATACAAAGGCTTTCGCAGATGGCAAGGGCGGCTGGAATCCACTTAATACTTGCAACACAAAGACCAAGTGTTGATGTTATTACCGGCGTAATTAAAGCAAACTTACCTACAAGGCTTAGCTTTCAGGTAACTAGCAGCGTTGATAGTAGAACGATTCTTGGTGCAATAGGTGCCGAAAAGCTACTTGGTATGGGTGACATGATATTTATGCCAGCAGGCACAAAGATGATAAGGCTTCACGCTCCTTTTGTTGCGGACTCAGAGGTTGCATCGGTTGTTGAATACTTAAAAGCCAATAATCCACCGCCAGAATATGTTGATTTATTTAGCAGTTCCTCTGGTGAGCAAATTGAACTTAGTCTTACAAAGCAGGAAGAAAAAATTGAAAACCAGATGTTTATGGGTAGCAAGGGTATTTTTGATGATTTTGATGCCACCCCTCAGGACTCCGATGAAGAACTTTACAAAAAAGCTATGGCAATTGTCTTGGAGGAAAAAAGAACCTCAATTAGCTACCTGCAACGCAAACTTCGTGTCGGTTTTAACAAGTCTGCAGGCATGATTGAGAGAATGGAAAAGGATGGATTGCTAGGCAAGCCTGACGATAAAGGAAGAAGGATTATTAACGAGGATTGGGTTAGGCAAAATATTAAAAACTAAAGATTTAACCCCCTCTGTAGGAGTTACCTAATTTAATTTTAATGAAAATTGATAATAATACCGCTATCGTTTTTTCTATTTTTAACTGCTAAGAGTGCCTGTGAGGCTTGTTGTAAAGTAAATTCTTCAATATTAAGACTAAACTTTGTTTGCTCTAAAAAATGCATAAAATCCATTCCGCCAATTATAGTTTCAAAAGCTAAGGCCTTGTAAGTGTCTATGCTTGGGGCGATAAAGTGTAGTGATTTTGGTCTTAGTTTATCAACGCTCATAGTGCATTCTCCGCCGTGAGTACCAACTAAAACATACTTGCCAAAAAACGATAGCGTGTCCTTACACTTGTCAAAAATGTCGCCGCCAATAGTATCGTAAAATGCAAAGAGGCCGTAATTTTTTGTTATTTCAAGACTCTTTTGTACTATATCTTTATCGTTATAATTAAGAGTTAGTCTTGCACCTAGAGAATTAACATGATTAATTTTATCATCATTACCAACAAAGGCTACTACATTTAGCTCACAAAAACTCGCCCATTTTGTTAAAATTTGACCCAAAATTCCTCCAGCTCCAGATATGCCGATCCAAGTTCCTTTTTGCAAAAAGAGCATCTTGTGTAAAAGGTAATGTGCGGTTAAAAGCCTTCTTGCAAAAGAAGCAAGATTTAAAGGTATATCGTCCAAAACAAATATGAGATTTTTTTCGTGCAAAATAACATATTGAGCCGAGCCTACCGCTCTTTTAAGGCTGTAGCAAACTCTTGAGCCTTGCTTTATGCCTCTTGTCGACTTGCCTGACACGTATTCCACTATTCCAGAGCCTTCAAAACCAAAGAGTCCATGATCTACATTTAGGTCATCCTGCCCAAGTGACACAAAAGACTGCTTAATTAAAGCGTACCCGTGGGGGATGGTTGATTTGTCTTTGTGGAGTAGTTTTTTGCTGATTATTTCACCTTTGTTAATAAATCCTGCTTTAAAGTGCATAATATGTTTTGCGATTTATTTTTTATATCTTAAAAAAATTAAAACATAATCCATTGCTGTTATAATTGTAAGTAATGCAGCTATGCACATTGCAAGGTTTCCAAGCATTGGCAGGGTGCAAAAAAACAAATACAAAGGCTTTGCTTTGTAAAACAATGATGCAAATACCTCGGAGGTTCTAAATGTCATAATTCCAATCGCAGTCATTTGCATGCCAGTTTTCCATTTAGCTAGCTTGCTTACTGGCATAGATATACCGTCCTTACTTAAAAATTCTCTTAAGCCTGAAACAAAAAGTTCACGCCCTAAAATAATAAATGCTAATATCGGACTGCAGGTTTTGGTTTGTATAAGTATTAAAAAAAATGCGAGAACAAAAATTTTGTCCGCTATAGGATCAAAACAAATGCCAAAGTTTGTATCAAGTTTGTATTTACGGGCAAAGTATCCGTCAAAATAATCGCTAATTGCACCTAGAATAAAAAGAACAAAAATAATTTCGTTCCAATACCTTAGATTAAAACTAAATAAAACAAGACTTACTAAGGAGGCTGCAACTCTAAACATTGTAAGTAAATTGGGTATATTGCGTTTGGCAAGCATAATGTATATCTAAGCTAATTAACCTTTGTAACTATCATACAAATATTTTTTAAAACAATATAAATGTCAACTTTTAAGTTTTAAAATAGCATTTTGTAGTGAAGTATGATTGAATTCATCTTCCTCAATTGTAATAATATTACCTTTAGCCTTTGAGGCTAAGTTTGCATTTTTCAATTGATGGTTTTTAATTGCATTTTTTATTGGCACAAAAATTGTATTTACATTAAACAGTATAGCCTCACATACAACGCCAGCCCCAGCACGAGAGATTAAGAGGTTTGTGTTTAACATTATCTCTTCGGGATTTGTAAAGAATGTTTTGATTACAGCATCTAAATTTGCTGATTTATAAATGGTTTCAAGCTCTACAATTATGCTCTCGTGTTTTTTGTTTATTTGGTGAAAAACGCAGATTTTTTTATTGCTTAACTCATTGTCTGCCTTGCAAATTTCGCCAAGCCAGTGTGCAAGACTTGATGCAAAAACAGTGCTACCAAGACTACCGCCAAGAATAAATATATTATAAGTGTTATTTTTAAAATCTATTTGTGTTTCTTGTATTTTGCATTTTAGCATTTTTTGCGAAAAAATCATTCCGCTAACAGATGTCTTTGCTTGGTATTTTTTAGCCACGCCCTCGGTGTTTTTAAAGGTTGTAAAAAGCCTTGAAGCAAATGGTAAAAACCAATCAGTCACTCTGCCGATTACAGCATTTTGCTCGTGTAGTAAGATTTTTTTACCTAGTAAAACCCCACAGGTTAAGATAGGTAGCGATGCGTATCCGCCAAAGCCAAAGATAAATCTTGGTTTTTTTGTTAAAACCAACGCAAAGCTTTTAACAATTGATGTAATTAATGCATAGCCAAAGCTAAAAATCTTTTTTTTATTAAAAGACCTTATAGGTAGCCTTACAATTGCAACAAGCCCAGTGTCAAAGAGCTTTTGGTATTTTGCTTTATAGTCATCAGTGAATCTTTCGTCTGTAACAAAAAAAATCTTCGCATTACGAGAATTCTTTTTTATTATCCGTTCACAAAGACTTAAAGCCGGAAAGATATGTCCCCCAGTACCACCAGCGGTAATGATGTAATTTTTTGTCTTGCCCTTCATTAAAAAAAGAAAAATTGTTTTATAAAAAAACTTAAACACACTTTTGTAAAAATACAATGTTTTATCATTTTTTTTATTTCTTGCAAATAAGAAAAATTGTAAGATAATTATTACTTTATAAAATATTTCTTTTGCTAAATAATACATATGGATATAAGAAACATAGCTATCATAGCTCACGTTGACCACGGTAAAACAACACTTGTTGACGCAATGCTTAGACAAAGTGGAACCTTTAGGGAGAATCAACACATTGAGGAGAGGGTGATGGACAGAAACGATCTTGAAAAGGAAAGGGGCATTACAATCTTGGCTAAGCCAACTGCTGTAATTTGGAACAATATTAAAATTAACATCATTGACACTCCAGGTCACGCCGATTTTGGTGGTGAGGTTGAAAGGATATTGTCTATGGTTGATGGTGTTGTTTTGCTAGTTGACTCGGCTGAAGGTCCTTTGCCGCAAACAAAATTTGTTCTTTCAAAAGCATTAAAACTTGGTATCAAGCCAATTGTTTTAGTTAATAAAATTGATAGAAGCGACGCTAGACCAGAGGAGGTTATTAACGAAATCTTTGATTTATTTTGCACTCTTGATGCAAGTGAGGAACAGCTTGACTTTCCTATACTTTACGCATCTGGTCGTAGTGGTTGGGCTGTTAAGGAGCTTAGTGACGAAAGAATTGATTTAAAACCTTTGTTTGACAAGGTCTTGGAACATGTTCCCGCTCCTACAGTTGACGAAAATGCACCATTTTCAATGCTTGCAACCTTGTTACATGCTGATAAATTTTTGGGTAGAATTTTAACTGGTAAGGTCTATTCTGGTATTGGTCGTAGTAATCAAAGTGTTAAATCTATCGATCTTAATGGCAAGGTTGTTGAACAATTTAGATTGACAAAATTACAGGGCTACATGGGTACCGAGATGGTGCCTATTGAAACTGCAAGAGCTGGCGACATAGTTGCTATTGCTGGGATGGAGGATTCTACTGTATCCAACACAATTTGCGATATGGCAATTACTCAACCTATTAAATCAACTCCCATTGACCCACCTACAATGTCGGCGGTTATAATGGTTAATAACTCACCTTTTGCGGGCACTGAGGGTACAAAGGTTACTTCAAATTTAATTAAGGAAAGACTCCTTAAGGAAGCCGAAACAAATGTTGCAATTAGCGTAAAGCAATCTGGTGAAGGTGCTTTTGAGGTTGGTGGTAGAGGAGAGCTTCAGCTTGGGGTTCTTGTTGAAACAATGAGAAGAGAGGGCTTTGAGCTTATGATATCAAAACCAAGAGTTATCTTTAAAGAGGAGAATGGACAAAAGTTAGAACCAATTGAAGAGGTTGTTATTGATGTTGATCTTACTCATTCAAATGGTGTAATATCCGAGCTTAACAAAAGAAAGGGTGATATGCTTGAAATGAAAGAGGGCTCTGACGGAAGGGTTAGAATTATCTACAATATTCCTGCTCGTTGTTTAATTGGTTATCAAAACCAATTTTTGACCGACACAAGAGGAACAGGTATTATGAACCGTCTATTTGCTAGATATGAGCCATTTAAAGGTGAATTTATTGGTCGTAATGTTGGTGTGCTAATTTCAAACGAAAGTGGAACAACTACAGCCTATTCTCTTTACGCATTACAGGACAGAGGTGTTATGTTTGTTGGCGATAGTGTAAAAGTCTACGAGGGAATGATAGTTGGTGAAAATGCTAAGGATAACGATCTGGTTGTAAATGTTGTTAGAGCAAAGCAGCTTACAAACATTAGATCTGCAGGTGCTGATGAAAAACTAACTCTTACCCCGCCTAGACAAATGACAATGGAGACAATGATGTCTTACATTCAGGATGATGAGTATGTTGAGGTTACCCCAAAATCTTTAAGATTGCGTAAAAAATACCTTACGGAAAGTGATAGAAAGAGATATGGTAACAAATAAAATGGGCAATGCCATATTTTTATTAAAGGATATCTAATATATTACGATTGATTATGATAAGGGAAATTAAAATCGCAATTGACTTGATGGGTGGCGATAAAGCACCCATTGCAGTTATTGATGGTATTAAAATTTTTAATAAAAATACAAACAAAAAGAATATTCACTTTTTTCTAGTTGGTGATGCTTCTTTAAAACAATCTATCCCTGAGTCAATACTATGTAAATCAACATTTATTGAAACTACCGAGGTAGTAAAAGCCGAAGACAAGCCAGCTCAAGTAATAAGAAACAAAAAAACCTCCATGGCAAAATGTATATCTCTAGTTGCCGAAGGTACGGCGGATGTATGTATGTCGGCTGGCAATACTGGTGCCTTAATGGCAATGAGTAAGTTATATTTTGGAACAATCGATGGAGTCGACAGACCTGCAATTTGCACCATTATACCAACCTTAAACGAGCCATCAGTTTTGCTTGACATGGGGGCAAATTTAACTTGCACAAGTAGTAATCTTGTTCAGTTTGCAACAATGGGTTCTGTTTTTGCTGGTATTTTGTTTAATATTAGCGAGCCAAAAATAGGCATAGTTAATGTTGGTAGCGAGGATAACAAGGGTAATGATGTTATACAAAATGCATCTGATGCACTAAAGCAATCGCAATTTAAGGATAATTTTGTTGGCTTTATTGAGGGCGACGAAATTACAAAGGGCAGGGTAAATGTTGTTGTAACTGATGGTTTTACAGGTAATGTTGTTCTTAAGGCTCTTGAGGGCTCTGGTAGACTAATGCGACACTTTTTAAAAGATGCTTTTCAAGCCTCTTTCTTTGCAAAACTTGGCTATTTATTTGCAAAAAGCAGCCTTGAAAAAATGAAGGAAAAAATAAATCCAAATAATTATAACGGTGCACTCTTTTTAGGACTAAATAAGGTTGCAGTAAAAAGCCATGGCGGTGCCGATAAATATGGAATTGCAAATGCAATTAAAGTCTCCTGCACTTTAGCAGAGCAAGAAATTGTTGACAAAATAAAAAGCAAAATGCAAGCTAGTTAGTAAGTCTAATCATTTACTGATTGTTTTTAAAGAAGGTTTTTTGGTTCTAAGATTTTATATCTTAGGCTAATTACTAAGTTGTTTATCTATTTTTAAAATAAAAAATGTTTGCTAAAAAAATGAACATGTACGAAGGTAAAAGATATTCTGACGAGTTCTTGAATTCAGATTCAAACGATGTAAAAAAAGATGCCACCCTAATTAAATGTCCACCTATATACAAGCCATTTAAGTACCCTTGGGCACATGAGGCTTGGAAGCTTCAGCAACAACTGCACTGGCTACCGGACGAGGTGCCCATGGCAGACGACATAAAAGATTGGAAGTACAATCTTACCGAGGCCGAAAGACAACTTTGCACGCAATTGTTTAGATTTTTTACTCAAGCAGATATTGAGGTTAATGATTGCTACATGCAAAAATACACAAGAATCTTTCAACCAATTGAGGTTAAAATGATGCTTGCTGCCTTTTCAAACATGGAGACGATTCACATTGCTGCCTATTCCCATCTTATTGAAACCCTTGGTATGCCGGACTCCCTTTATGTTGAGTTTTTAAAGCATAAAGAAATGCGTGATAAATACGACTACATGCATAAGTTTGGGGTTGAAAGCAAAGAGGGCGTTGCAAAAACAATGGCAGTGTTCGGTGCTTTTACTGAGGGTGTGCAATTATTTTCAACATTTGCAATACTCTTAAACTTTCAACGCTTTGGCAAGATGAAGGGAATGGGGCAGATTGTCTCTTGGTCCGTTAGAGACGAGACTTTGCACACGAGCTCAATAATAAAACTTTTTAGAACCTTTATTGAGGAAAACCCAGAGATATGGACCGAAGAGCTAAGAAGCGATATTTACGAGGCATGTGCAACTATTGTTCACTTTGAGGATGCCTTTATTGACCTTGCTTTTAATGTTGCAAACGAGGTTCAGGGACTTACTGCAATAGAGGTTAAGAGGTACATTAGGTATATAGCCGATATGAGGCTCTGTCAAATAGGTTTAAAGCCAATTTATCTAATTGACAAAAACCCCCTCCCTTGGCTTGATGAAATACTAAACGGAATGGATCATACAAATTTTTTTGAAAACCGCGTAACCGAATACTCAAAATCTTCAACAACTGGCTCTTGGGACGATGTGTTTCAAAGTTAAAGTATGCAAGATTGTGGTATATTTGGCTACAGCCTTTACTTTAAAGATGTACCCCACGGTGTTATTAAGGATGTTGCTGATACCTGCGGTTACGATTACACCCTGTCGGCTCTTATTGCCTCAAGGGGTTTAAGCGAGCCTGAGGAGATAGATTTGTTTTTAAACCCAAGCATTAAAAGGCTAATGCCCGACCCTCTGACCGCGCTGCTTGACATGGATTTAGCAACAAAGCGACTTTACGATGCGATAATAAAAAAGCAAAAAATTGCAATCTTTGGTGATTACGATGTTGACGGGGCTTGCTCTTCGGCAATGCTAAAAAAATACTTTGCCGCCATAGGTATTGATGCCTTAATTTACATACCAGATAGATTTAAAGAGGGTTATGGCCCAAACTCTAATGCTCTTATAAACTTACGCAGGCAAGGCTACGACATAGTAATAACTGTTGACTGCGGAACCGTTGCCT
Source organism: Rickettsia typhi (assembly GCA_945889175.1). GTDB lineage: Bacteria > Pseudomonadota > Alphaproteobacteria > Rickettsiales > Deianiraeaceae > CAMCVL01. The sequence goes on along the minus strand of CAMDBF010000012.1, from coordinate 11,539 downwards.
TTGAGCCCCTGCAGGCAGCTCACGATCACGGGCTTGACATTGTTGTTATTGACCACCACCTAGGTGTTAAAGACAAGCCAAAGTCAATAGCTGTTATAAACCCCAACAGGTTTGACGAAACAAGCGAGCTTACTTATCTTTGCGGTGCAGGCGTTGTATTTATGCTTATTGTTGCTTTAAATCGTAGCCTTAGAGACTCTGGTTTTTTTGCTGCAAAAAAAGAACCAAACATTCTAGCCTTAACCGACCTTGTTGCTCTTGCAACAGTTTGCGATGTTGTGCCTTTAGTTGGCTTAAACCGTGCCTTTGTTAAAACTGGTCTTAAAACAGCAAACAACAAACAAAGTTTAGGTTTAAAAATTTTAAGTCAAACCTCTGGCATTGTAGGCGATATCAGCGAATATCATTGTGGCTTTGTTTTGGGCCCTAGAATCAATGCTGGTGGTAGAATTTCAAACTCGGCACTTGGGGCAGAGCTGTTATCGACAAACGACGAGCTTAGAGCCATGCAAATAGCAACGGAACTTGAGCAATTAAATAAGCAAAGAAGGGACATTGAAGATTTTGTTCGCCTAGATGCAAGTAAAAAAGTTATTGATGGCAAGCTTGACAAGGAGCCTATAATATTTATAGGTAGTAGCGACTATCATCAGGGGGTGATTGGCATTACCGCCTCCCGCATTAAAGAGGCCTACAACAAGCCTGTTTGCATTATGAGCTACAAGGATGGTCTTGCAAAGGCATCCTGCAGGTCAGTTAGCGGAATCGACATAGGTGGAATTATTAATGCTGCAAACAATAAAGGCCTTTTAGTTGCAGGGGGTGGACATGGTATGGCTGGCGGTTATACTTGCAGCCTTGACAAGCTTGAGGATTTTAAACTATTTGCCACCACTTACATTCAAGAGTATTACAAGGATTTTAATTTTGCAAAGAGTATCGACATAGATGCCAAGACCTCTCTTAGTGCTATAAACGAAGAGTTTTTTGAAAGTATAAGACTTTTTAGCCCCTTTGGTAGCGGAAATAGCGAGCCCGTATTTTTTACCTCAAATCTTGAGCTTGTAAAGATGGATAAAATAGGGGGCGACAAGTCCCATCTGTCAATTATCTTAAGGTGTAAGCTTAACGGCGGAAGCATAAGGAGCGTAATTTTTAGCTATGCACAAAAGCTTAAAGACCAAAGTCTTGACATTAATAGCTTAAAATCAAGATCTCTGTCAATTTGCTACAAAATTAAGGCGAACGATTTTTACGGCTCCCGCAAGATTGAAGCCGATGTGATTGACATAATTATTGACTCTTAAAATAAAGTAAATAAAATTTCTTAAAGCTTAGATTTATCTAATGTATAGTAAGTTTGATATTTTGATATAAGTGTAATAAGTAAGCCTGTATGTCAATTTTAAAAATTATTACAGCGCCGGATCCTTTGTTGCTAAAAACATCTGCAATTGTGGAGACTGTGAACGAAGATATTAAAACCCTAGCTACAAACATGATTGATACAATGTATCATAGTGCTGGTATAGGGCTTGCGGCAGTACAGGTTGGTGTGTTAAAAAGAATTATTGTTGTTGATGTTGATTACAGACTTGATAAACATGGGAATGCAATCAACAAAAACCCTTGTATTTATGTTAATCCAGTTATAAACTACTCAACTCAAAAGCTTAAGGATTACAATGAGGGTTGTCTGTCCGTGCCTGACGAGCATGTTGTTGTAACAAGGCCTGCGGAAATAGAACTGGAATACAACGACTTAGATGGTGTTAAACAAAACTTAAAAGCAAGTGGTTTGCTTGCAACTTGCATTCAACACGAAATTGACCATTTAAATGGTAAAACAATCATATCATATGCTTCTGCCTTAAAGCAAAACATGATGTTAAAACGACTTAAAAAACTAAAAGGAATGTAATTATGACAGCAAAAAACAATGCTACCTCTAAAGGCTCATCGGTTTTGTTTTGGTATTTTTTAAAAATGCTAACCTTTAGATTTGGGGTTTTAGCACTTGGATTTTTAATTTTATCCTTTTTTTTGGATGGCATTTCAAATGTCTCGAAGGTCTCAGATGCAAATCAAATGTTAAGGTTTTTATACTTCACTCTAAGTAAGTCAATAAAAATCATAACCGAGACAATGCCACTGATAACTCTTATATCTTTTGTATGGCTTTTTATATCGCTTAACAACACTGGGCAAATTAAATCCTCAATGGGTTTTGGGGTTAGTCCTTTTGTATTTTTACGCTTTGGTATTGTATTTTGCTTGATATGTTCATTGTTTTATCTTTTTGCGCTTCAGTCTTCCTTCGTTAAACTTTTAAACTATGCCGAAACTGACTTTACTGACGCCGTCTACTACACCGCGATAAAGCAAAAACAAAAAAATCACATATCCCTTGTTAAAGAAAATAAGGATGGGGTTGCTATACTATACTTAACCAATGCATCATATGATTTACAAAGCAAAAGTCAAATTGTAAAAATAAATGCCGATCAGCTTGATATGATAAATTATAATATTAACGCTCTTGGCAAGCTTGAAAACTGGAGTAGTTTTAAAAATGTGTTAATTAAGCAAAACAAGGCTATTGGGGGAATTGAGATTATTGCAAAAGACTCCCTTGAATCCTTTTATGTCAACATTGATTTTAATTTTTTGATTAACAAGATAGATTCTCAAAACAAAGATTTATTTGCATTTTCTTTTTTAAGTCTACCATTTAAAATTTTTAAATTAAGGGCACAAAAATTATCTTACAATGTTTTTGAGTATCAGTTTTATGCAAAACTTGCAAATGCAATGATGTTTTGCCTTTCGATGCTCATTCCTATGTTATTTTTATTTAATTTGCCCAAGCGAAGTATAAGTGTAATTTCAAAGATTATAGCCTCCGTCTTTAGTTTTTTTATTTGTTTTATCATTTATTACACATTTAGTAGTTATTCGGCAAATTTAATAAATGGTTATTATATTCTTTTATTTAATCTTCTTCCAGTATTTTTGATGATTACATTTTTTTTGTATCTTAACATCCTAAAATACTCATGACTGATTTTATTGATAAAAAACAAAATAACTCTTGGCATCCTTATACTTGCAAAAGCTATCACAATACTGAGCTTGGCGTTGTAAAAACAGAGGGAACTAAAATTTACTTGCAGGATGGAAGAATATTGATAGATGCTGTATCTTCTTGGTGGTCAGCTTGCCATGGTCATGCAAATCCTTTTATTGTTGAAGCTGTTATTAAGCAACTTAAAATACTGCCTCACATAATGTTTGCAGGTCTTAAGCACGAGCCAGCTTACGAACTTTGCTTTAAACTTTGCGAATTTTTAAATAAATCCATTGCTAAGCAGGATACAGAATTTACCAATGTTTTTTTATGCGATTCTGGTTCCGTTGCAAACGAAGTGGCTTTAAAAATTACTTATCAATATTATAGAAATCTTGGCAAAGAAAATAAAAACAAAGTCGTTTGCTTTAAAAACTCCTATCACGGCGACACTGCTGGCTGTATGGCGGTATCGGATTCTTCAAGCGGTATCAATTGGCAATTTGCAACAAGCGAGCAAAAAAGTAATACAATAAGTCTTAACCTTCCGCAGGAAGAATCTGATTTTTTAGATTTTGAAATCTTTATTAAAAGCAATCACCAAAACATTAATGCTTTTATCATTGAGCCTATTTTACAAGGTGCCTGCGGAATGTTTATCTACGAGTCTAGCAAGCTTAACAGGCTTTGTAAAATTATTAAGAGCTATGATGTGCTTTTAATTTTTGACGAATGTGCAACTGGCTTTTACAGGCTTGGTAAGCCTTTTGCCTTAAGCTTTTTGGATATCAGTCCAGATATTATCACTCTAAGCAAGGCTTTAACAGGAGGCTTTATTGGTCTTGGAGCATGTGTTGTAAAACAAAAAGTCTTTGATGAGTTTAACAAGGAGCCTTTAAAAGCCTTAATGCATGGTCCAACTTTTATGGCAAACCCAATAGCTTGCAGCGCTGCAATTGCGAGCATTGATATTTTTAACAAAACAGACTACTCTACCCGCATTGCAAAGATTGAAGAAATTATGCACAGGGGGCTTGATAAATTACGGCTAAATCCTTTAGTTGTGGGTGTTAGAGTAATAGGGGCCATGGGTGTTGTGGAGGTAAAGGCTGACAATATTGACATTAATAAAGTAAGAAGCTTTTTTATTGACAATGGCATTTGGTTAAGACCCTTTTTTACAAGTAATAAAACCTTGGCAATCTACACAATGCCACCATTTATAATTACCAAAGAAGAGCTTGAGTACATTGTAAAAAAAATCGAAGAATTTGTTGTAATAAAATTAAATCTCCTATATATTATTGAATAAATACCTACAAATAATCCATCTTTAATCCGATAGCCTTAATTGAGTTTAAGGTTAAGTCTTGTTCTATTGCATTAATGCATGTCATATCTTGGCAAATTAAACTTGACAGACCCCCAGTGGCCACAACAAATAATGGGTTGTGAGTTTTTTTAAACTCCTCTACCATCCCGCTAATCATGGATCTGTAGCCAAAAAACACACCGGCATTAATTGCACTTACTGTGTCCTTACCTATAACACTTTGCGATTGTTGTAGCGAAATTTTTGGTAGCTTTGAAGTGGTGCTTTTTAAAGCCTCAAGGGATACTAAAACTCCCGGAAAAATAGTACCACCAAGATAAACGCCATCCTTGTTCACAAGGTTAAAGGTTGTTGCGGTACCAAAGTCTATAACAAGAGTGTTAGCATTTAACCCAGCCATTAAAAATGCACCGTAGGAGTCAACAAGCCTATCGGCACCAACCTCTTTTGGATTTTTTAAATCTATTTTAAGCGGCACATTGACGGATGACAAAAACAATGGCTTAATATTAAAATATTTGTTAAATAATATATTAAAAACTCTGTCAAGGCTTGGCACAACAGAGCATATTACAACCTTTTCTATATCCTTAATATTTATGGAGTGAAAGTTTAGTATGCTAAAAATTTGCAAAAAATAATCATCCTCAGTTTTTTTTACATCGGTTGCAAAGTTAAATCTTAAATTTTGCTTTAAACCTTTAGCGTCACTAAGGCAAAGGCTAACATTTGTATTACCTATATCAACAGCAAGAAAAGCTCCTTCGTTTTTGTTCATAAAATATAATTTATTATAATAATCAATGCTTATTGTTAAGTTAAATTATGTCAACTTAAAAAATTTTTTTTTAATATTGAAATTCCTTCAAATGCTTTTACAACTATATATCTAAATCTGTTATAAAAGATTTTTTCTGTTTCAGTTTTTTTAATTTTGTAAGTATTGTAAAATGCAAACTAGCTTATTGCAAGTGTCGCAAAACGAGTTCTCGGCAATACTTAAAAACAGACTATCTCTTAGCTTTGGTAGCAGAATCTTCAGCATTACATTTGCAAGTTTAGAGCTTGTCAAAATTGAGGATGGTGTTGTCGAATTTTCAATATCCACCCAGCAAATTAAGGATAAAATTAATTTAGTTCACCACGAAAAATTCAAAAGAGTAGTTCGTGCAACCTGCAGCGAAATACTTCTAGTTACCTTAAAACAAATTGTAATTAGTGTAAGGGATTTAGGTTTGCCATCTTCGCTTAAAAGCGGTATGGCGGTAAGTGTAAATAAAGATTTTAAATCTAACTTTACTCCATTGTCTTTAATTCCTGATGTTTCAAGATATGGTTTTGATAGTTTTATTACATCGCCTGAAAATCTAGTTGCCTATTCTACCTGTCTTGAGTTTTCCTCTCTTATCGAAAAAAACATATCACAAAATATAGGGCAAAATATTTTGTTTGTCAATGGCTCGGTTGGTAACGGCAAGACTCATCTTATGAACTCAATTGCGATAAATGTTGCAAAAAAAACTCATAAAAAAATTACCTACCTTACCGCGGACAGATTTATGTTTAAATACATACAATCTATAAGAGAGAATACTCTATTTGATTTTAAGGAAAAGCTTCTATCCTCCGATGTTTTGCTTATTGACGACATCCATTTTATTATAGGTAAAAAAGCATCCTCAGAGGAGCTTATTAATGCAATAAGTATAGCCCTTGCCGAGGGTAAGTTTGTTGTTTGTTCTTCAGTTCACCAGCCATCGGCACTTTGCGTAAAATCCGAAGATGAAACTGCAAAAAAAATCGTATCGGTTCTTAATGCTGGGCTTAGCTGCCGTATAGTTAATCCATCTACGGAGCTTAGAAGGAATATAATTCAATCAAAGGCCAATTCCATATCCCTAGTTTTAACCCCTAATGTAATTGAGTACCTTGTTTTAAATATTACATCAAATGTTAGAGACATAGAAAGCGTGCTTAGCAAGATAAGCTTTAATGCAAAGTTTTTGAACAAGGCAATTGACATAGCATTTGTAAAGGCACTTGTTGGTGAGTTTTTGTCAATCACGGCAAAAACAATTACTCCTAATGACGTAATTTTAGCAACGGCAAAAATCTTTAATATCGAAGCAAAAGATATTACGAGCGATGAAAAAAAAGACAAGCAACTTACTGCAATCAAGCAGGTTGCAATTTGCTTAGTTAAGGACATGACAAGCCTTAGTTATAACGAAATTGCAAGTTTATTTGGCAAAAAAACTCCATCCTGCGTTACTGCAAGTCTTGTTGCTATGGATAAGTTTAAAAAGGATCCGCAGATGTTTTTAAAAATTTCGCAAGTTGTGTCAATTCTTAAAGACGAGAATTATTTTGATTAATAAAATCTTTACATTCAAAATATGCCAATAGTTTTTCTTATTGCCTTAGCTCTTGTTGTCTTTGCACTTGCGGCATCTGTAAAAACTAAATTTAGTAGCATCATCTTGATTCAAACATCTTTTACTTCAAGGGAACTTGCAAATGCCTTTGCTAAAATTGCAACTCAGGATAAACTTGCTGCCTGCGTAAGTATTTACGAATCGGAGCTTTTTTACTCTTGGCAGGACAATGCCTGTAAGGATAAAGAGTTTGTGGTAAAGCTTCAAACTCTACCAAGGTTTAAAGACAAGATTGTTGATGCAATTAATAAAAATCAAACGCAAAAAAATCCTCAAATAATAATTCTTGAGGCAAAGGTTTATAAAACTTATTATGCTTGGATACAGCAGTTTTTTGCTAGCTAGTTTTAATTAATATTTTATAAAATTTTATGCCGTTAAATAAATTAGATAGCAGTTCCAATTTAAAAAGAGATATAAGTTTATTTAAAAGACTTTTTAAAGACTATATCAAAGAGCACAAGCTAATGTTTATTCTTGCAATTTTTTTGATGTTTGCAATAGCAGGGCTTACGGCGTCCTATACTTTTATCATTCAGGCAATGCTTGACAAAATTTTTGTCGACAAAAATGTTAAGATGCTAACCATTATACCTATTGCAATTATCTTTGTTGCTTTTTTAAAAAATGCCTGCACTTACTTTCAAGTTACAATCATGCAGGTTATACTTGCTAAAATTAGTGCCAAGATGCGTTTTGATTTTTGTAAGCACTACCTCAGAACCGACATTTCAACCATTCACTCAACATCAAGTGGGGAGGTGATTTCTAACCTTACAAATCAAATCAATGGTATATCGGGCGGTATTAACTTAATAATGATAAATCTTGTAAGGGAGCTTCTTACAATCGTATTTTTAGTTACAGCTCTTTTTATAAAAAACCCAAAGCTAGCTGCCATAGGTTTAATTGCAATGCCATTTGCAATGCTACCAGTTATTCGAATTTCTCGCAAGCTAAGACGCATGTTGTACCAGCAGCAGGATGAGATACAGTCTTTTTCTTCAATAGTGGATGATGTTTTAAAGGCACCTAAGATTGTTAAATCCTACAACGCAGAAGCCTTCGAGGAGGGTAGAATTCACAAGGCCTTACAACAAACTTTAAGACTTGCAAAAAAAATTACAAGACTTTCAAACATTTCAAGCCCTTTAGTTGAAGGAGTGAGTACCATAGGCTTTGCACTTGTTATTTGGTATGGTGGCTATCAGGTTATTAACGGAATAACCTCCCCCGGGGTATTTTTTGCCTTTATAGGTTCAATGGCTTTAGCTTACAAACCAGCAAAAAGCCTTAGCGGTCTTAACATGGCGGTGCAAGGCTTTTTTATGTCTTTAAAAACATATTACGATACAATATCTGTGGAGTCTGACATTAAAAACAAACCAAATGCCTTGTATCTTGAAGGTTTTAATAGGTCTATAGAATTTAAAAATCTATCATTTACCTATCCAAACAGTCAAAACCAAAGTCTTAAAGAGATAAATATAAATATTAAAAAAGGGCAAAAAGTTGCTTTTGTAGGTAAAACTGGAGCTGGTAAGTCGACTATAATAAACCTTCTTCTTAGGTTTTACGATGCAAACCATGGCTGCATACAAATTGACGATATTGATATCAGAGATATTGATTTGCATAGCTTAAGAGATAAGTTCTCTTATGTTGGGCAGGATGTAAGTTTATTTAATGACACAATATCTGCAAATATAAAGTACAATAAAATTAATGCAAGTGAGGATGAGGTTAGAATTGCAGCTAACTTAGCTCACGCGGATGAATTTATTGATAAATTGCCAAATACTTACGAATCTAAGGTTGGGCAATACGGCTCCTCACTTTCTGGCGGGCAAAAGCAAAGAATTATCATTGCAAGAGCAATTTTACACAATAAGCCAATCTTAATTTTAGACGAGGCAACATCTGCTCTTGACAGCGTATCTGAAAAGCTAATTCAAGATGCCCTACAACACTTAATGAAAGACAAGACAGTTATCATGATAGCCCACAGGCTTTCAACAATAAAAAATGCAGATGTAATCTTTGTGGTTGATGATGCAAAAATTGCTGAATATGGCTCTCATGAAGAACTTTTGCATAAAGATTCACTTTATGCCAAGCTATATAAAACACAATTTAGCATAGTTTAATTTTTTTCTTTTAAACACACTTTACAAATATCTAAAAATCTATTATAATACAAATACTAAATTGTTAATTTGTATATAAAACACATGAGTCTTATTACTCAGATTAAAAAGAATGTCGTTTACTTTACTATATTTATATTTCTTTTTACAGGTTGTAAAACAAAGCAAAGCTTAAACTTAGGAATGAAAGATGTGTCAGATAGCCGTTACCGTTATCCAAATTATAACAATTATTCGCAGTCCGGTTATTTTACTTTAAACACAACATTTGATAAGATAAATTTTTCTCAAGTTTATTCTAGTCTGGTCTCAGCTGGGTACGAAGATAGGCAAGGCGGAAACGGTATTTCAATATCAATGATAACTCCTGCAGCGCTTAACTCTAGTGGCACTTTTAATGTTTTAGGAAGTTTAAAAACAGCCACGAATACATCTTACTTTACTTATAATTCTGCTGATGGTACGTTAAAAACGACAGATGCTATTAAGCAAATTCAAGTTGTAACTAAAGATAGCGCTGGAAAGGAGGTTGTAACTAGCAACCTACCTGCCGTTCAAGCTCGTAGTAATAAAGGCATTGAAACTTACATTAATTTAATTGCTGCCAAGGCTGATGGAAGTTTAAACAAAGGTTTGCGTTTTTCTGATGTAGGATTTTTCCAAGGTAATCTTTCGGAAAGTAATGTTTTTGATGTTCAGGGAATCTCTTACAATAGTAATCTAAAGGTAGTAGGTTATGATAAAAATGTTGCCTACAGTCCCGAAGTTATTAAATCCTTAGTTAAGTCAAGTTCTTCAAATGTTGTTAATTTAATGTTTAACTCTTACTCTAGTACAAGAAAAAATCCTGTTATATCCACAAGTCTTGCCGATGCCGTGCAAAGCGGCACTCAATTATTTGTCACTCCTGCATCCATAAACTTAAAACAAACAGACTTATTGTATCACAACCAAGCAAATAATTTAAATGCCCCACTAAGCAAAGGCGGACTTCTTTCGGTTGCAAGCTTAGGTTCTAATAATCTTTTGGCAAGTGGCGATATTGGTTGCTCTAGTAGTAAATACTGTGTTTCAGCACCAGGAATATTGCAAAATGCAATTGTTGGTAATAGCTACTCGTTGCAACTAGATAATTCAATTGTCACTTTGAACGATCAAATATATAGTTACGTTAATATTCCATTTCATAATAATACTATTATATCTGGTTTTATGGATAGCGATATTTTAAAAACAACTCTTACTACTACTACTTTATCGAATAATATTAATGGCGATGAACTAGTACAATCTATTACTTCTGGAATTGACTCTTTTTTCAACTTAAGTGATTTTACCGCAAAAATCGAAAGAACTTTCGGTATTATTTCTAACCTTGTGAAACTTATACCTGGTGCTCCTGCACCCATCAGTTCATTAGACACAGGTTTATTAAATACATTTATCAATACAATTCGGAAGGTAGTTGAATTTTCAACAACGGGAATTGACTATTCAACAAAGCTAACAATAAGAGAATTAAGTCAATCGAATGTAAATAACAACATCATGAACTCTCCAATAGGCTACACAGAGAAAGGTACAATAATCTTTTTTAATATAGATAATCTTTTGAAAATACCTGACGATCTTGGAGTTTATTACGACACCAATAGTAAAAAAATACCTTATCTAACAACTTTAGAGAAAATACAAGAAAATAATGAAACAAAAGGACTAAAGCAAGGCGATTCATATTATGATGCAACTCAGTTTTTAATAAACACTTTGAACAGCGTCAAACCTTTCCTTGAATCTTTAGATGATATCATATTTTGGTATAATAACTATGACGCCTTCTTTTTCGGGTCGCAAAAGCAGATCGCAATACCTGGTGGTAAGCTAGGATTGTTACAGTTGATTGATCTTATTCAAGCATACAATGTTAATAATGAGATAGGTAGTTATTTAAAAGACCTGAGGGCAACCCCCCTTTTTATACCAATCAGTCTTTCTAATATTAAAAACAAATATAGTGAGGTATTGCAAAATAATAGTCCTTTAAAAACAACCTTGGTAACTGCTTCAAGTTTAAACCCAGATTCTGCAATTTCATCCTCTATAGTTTCGGCTGCGGCTGCTAATATTTGGGCTGTTGCACCGCAGATGAACGGTAGACAAATTATGGAAATTATTTTAAAATCTGCAAAGCCAATAACAACTACAACAGAACTACAAAACCGCACGCAAGGTTCGGCCCCTTTACTTGCGGACGGAAAATCAATTGATTTTAGTAAGATTGACTTTAGTACTGGTACTGGCGCAGCTCTTAAGTGCGCAGCTGGCATGACTTGTATTTCTTCGCAATATGGATTTGGGTTAATTGATGTTGATTTTGCAATAAAAACAATTCTTGCAGCAAATATAAATAATTCCCCCCTAAACGCAAACCTCTCCAATACGGCGATGATGGCTTCGGGGGTGATGGGCGGTGGAACTAGCGGAGGAACTAGCGGAGGAAGCGGTGGTGGAGCTAGTGGGGGTATTGCAGGGCTTATTAATGCTGCTAGTAAGGCTG
>CAMDBF010000011.1 GCA_945889175.1 Rickettsia typhi | reverse complement strand
GCATCGCCTATGTAACTTAAATGCCCAGCCTTTACACCTTTTTCAAGATTACTATTTTTTACTTCAACAAAATTACCAATTTTGACATCTTTTGCAATAATACTTTTACCCCTTACCCTTGCAAATGGACCAATCGAAGCCCCCTCTATGCAAACACCCTCAAGATACGAAAAGGACTTAATAATGCTACCACTTTTAATAACAACGCCAGCACCTATAAACACATTAGGCTCTATGGTTACATCATGTTCGATAATTGTATCTAGGCTAAAAAATACAGATTTTGGATCGGTTAAAGTAACCCCTTTTATCATAAAGTTCTGCCTTAGCTCATTTTGCATCATTTCCTCGGCAACACTTAAGTCAATCTTGTCATTAACGCCAAAGGTCTCTGTTTTCTCGCATATTACAAAATTAGTTGTAAAGTTATTTTGCCATGCAAGTTTTACGAGATCGGTTAAATAAAATTCCCCTGCATTATTATTATTTTTTATAAGTGGTAATAGAGTTTTAAAGGCATTAAGCCTTCCGCCAACAAAGCCTGAGTTAAAAATATTAAGATTTTGCCTTTGTTCTAAGCTTGCATCTTTAAACTCCACTATGTCAATTAATTCATGTTTTTCGTTAAAAACAAATCTTCCAAATTTACATTCAGGATTGTTATCTTTAAAGCCAGCAAAATTTACATCACCCTTGCCACAAGCTAGTTCTTTAAGGGTTTGCGGATTAAATAATGGGCTATCGGCATAAATGACGCCAATGTTTATAAAATTATTATTAAGATTTACTGTAGCGTAATCTACTGCAAGCCTTACCGCATGCCCAGTACCAAGTCTTTGCTCTTGAATGGTAAAAAAAATATTGTCAAAATCTTTATATTTTAGCTGGATTTCTTCAATGTTCTCCTCTGAGCAGACTATAATAATCCTATCCTTTGAAGCTATTGTTATTGACAAAATTTTGTTAATGCAAATGTCCAGCATTGAGGTGCCTGCAATTTTATGCATCACTTTTGGTAAAGAAGATTTCATTCTTGTACCTTTACCAGCGGCAAGAACGATAAATAAAGTTGAACTCATTATATAGATTAATAAATTAATGTTTAATTATACAGCAAATTGCTCTTCTAAAAGCTTGTCTTGAAAAGGCTTTTCTTTATCAAAAAGCAAGGTAATTGGCTTTGTTTTATCTGTTATTATAGTGGCTTTTTCAACATTTGTTTTAAAACTACTATCGCTGCTTAAGTTTGTTGGTCTTTTGCTTGTATTGTTCACTCTTACCTCAATCACCGAAGAATCCGATATTAAGGCACCACGCCAATGTCTTGGTCTAAAAGGGCTGATTGGACAAAGACTTACTAAAGATGACTCGGGTGCAAAGATTGGTCCGTGAACTGAAAAGTTGTAAGCAGTAGATCCAGCCGGAGTTGCAACTAAAAGGCCATCAGCTATAAGTTCTTGAATTCTTTGCTTACCATCGATAGTTATGCTAAAGTTTGAAGCTTGATTTGTCTGCCTTAAAAAAGATATTTCATTAATTGCATAGATATCCTTATGCATGCCGTTTGTTTTTGTAACACTTGCTTTTAAAGGATAGATAATTGTTTTACTTGCATTTTGTATTGAAGTTAAAATTGCACTTGCAGGTTTTTGCTGATTGAGTAAAAAGCCAAAAGTACCAAAATTAATGCCATAAAAGCTAACCTTGGGCACATTGATAAACATTTGAATAACTTTTAGCAAAAAACCATCGCCACCTATACAAATTATAATTGCGTTATTTGTTTGTGAAGTGTTTTTAAAATTTGATATTGTGCAAACATTAATGCCAAGCTCATTTTCTACCTCCCTTGCAAAGTTAATTGCATTATCATTAAAGTCATCTGCTATAATGCAGATATTTGAAATATTATAATTCATCTTATTAAAAATAGCATCCGTCAAGCCTCTAAAACTCTTACAATTAATTGTAAAACTTAAGACAAAAATAGTCTATACTTTTTGCAATTTATGTAGTATAATTTAATCCAATTGTAAATTGTTATATTTTGAAGAAAGATGGCAAGAAAGATGGCATTTGCTAGAAAGAATTTGCGTGGAAGTCCTAATAAAGATGGATTTGTATCTAAATGGGTAAAAAAAGGGGGCAATTGGATAGCACCCGGCTTGTTTTACATCAAAGATCCCAAGGAAGCTAAAAAAGCATATACCGAGTTAGTAAAAAAAGTTAAACAAGAAAATAAAATTAGAAAGCAAAAACTCGAACAAGATCAAGCTCAAGCAAGGCAGGCTGATGAATACGGCCAAAGCCCACCACCAACAGCTGAAATGAAGGGTTATTTTGCCAATGCGTTTGATGGATTGAAAGCCCTTTTAGGAGATGGCAGTGAGAATAACAAGGGACTGATTTTGATGTTAGTTAATGGAGATTTTAAAAAACAAATAAAAACTGCCAAAGACTTTATAAAAAAACATCAAGGTAAAATTTTACTTGGTTTATTGGTTTTGGGTGGTGGTCTTACTTGGTTGTTTGTATCAAGCGACAGTACTGCAACCATGTTTAGGGATATAATATACGGCATACCATCAAGGATGGTTGAGAGTGGCGGTGCTTTAAGTGCAACAGGTGATTTAATGAAACAAAAGCATTGCCTGCAGCAATATGTTAGTTCGATGAATATTGACAACATTATGCCCATAGAGGAGATTAAAGGCGAAGAAAAAAAAGCAAAAGAAGAGCGAAAAGAAATGTCTAGATATGATTTTTTAACACAATACGAAAAAAAATGCAAGCAACTAACAAACAAAGATCATGTTTTGCAGGTGTTGAGAGGTAGGACTAAAATCCATCCCGAAATACTAAATTGTGCGAGCACTGAAATGAAGGATTTTTTATCGCATGTTTTAAAGTCTCAACAAAATATTTCTCAAGGTGAAATTGGCAAGATAATGAATTATAAAACCTTTCAAAGCTCGGAAGATAGAAAAAAAGAGACATTTGATAATTTTTCCTTAAATCTTGCCGAAATGCAGAGATTTATTAAAACTCTTGGGCCTGATGGTTTTAATGAATTACTTGAAGCTAATTTGAAATTTCTTGAAAATAAATTATCAAAAGTTGATAGTAGTTTTATTGCCACAATAAGAAGTAATTTTCTTAATGATGTTCAAAAAATATCAAAGCAAAGCGATCCGAACATTAAGGAGGAGCAATTTAACAAATTTGTTAAAGACTTAAATAATAACAAATACATTGATAATTACCCAGCCTTGCCTGCCTTAGTTGGTATTTGTTATGCGGATGAGAGTTTGAGGGGTAATCTTGAAACCAAACTTAAAGACAGTACAGTAAAGATGTATGAAAACCTATACGACCAAGGTGGCGATACTGTTGGCAGAAAATCAATAGAAAAACTTTATCTTATGGATACCGACCTAACTCAGCTTGGTGGTTATGGGTTAAATTTAAAAAATGGTCGTAGCTCACTTGGGTTAACGACTGGCATTAAGGATTCTAATCGAAGTCATGTTGAATTTTCGGGTAAATCAACCTTAATACACGAAACCCAGCATGCAGTTTTAAACTTTACAAGTGATTCTATTTTTAAAGAGGTAATTGATATTGAAAAAAAGAAAGAAAAAAATAAAGACAAAGTTTTTATTAAAGATGAGGATGCAATGTCCAAGCAAGAAGTTCTTTGGATTGCAAAAGATATTGAAGCCGAGTTTAGTAAGCGTCTTGTTGACGAGTTCGTTCCTGAAGATTTAATTAGTACTGATAAAAAGAGCATGCAAGACAAAGGCCTGTTTAGTTTTACAAAACAATTTTCGGATAGTGAAAGGAAAGATTTAGAGGATTTTAACACAAACTTTAATCAAAACATAAAACAAGATGATATAGAGTTGTTAATTGGTATTTCGCAGAAAAAACAATCCATAAAAGCCCAACAAAGCGAGATTGAAAAACTAAGTAAAGCAAATGAAGACTTAAACATTAAAATTGAAGATAATAAAAAAATTGCAACTGCTGCAGATATAGCATTGGACAAGGCACCAGAAAACACGCCGCAAAGAGATGCTGAAAAATTGAAACGTTACAAGGCTGAAGAAATTGTTACTAAAGCACAAAAAGATCTTGAAAAAAATAAAAAAGACACCGAAACATATGAAGCTAATTTACAAATGCTTAAAAAAGAATTGTCTAGATTTACGCAAAAAATACAAAGTACAGATATAGTAAAAAACATTAACGATAAAGGTAATTTTAACAACCATGATAAAATACTAGAGGATATTCAGTTTAAAGCTTATATAAAAGCAATTGACAATATAATGAGAGATGAAAATTTGACTCTTTACAATCAACGAACAAAAAATTATGATGCGAAAAACGAATTATGCCATGGTGAGAATAAAATGATAAAAATGCTTATGATATTAAAGCGCCCCGACATTGTAAATAAAGAATACGAAAGAATCGTTGGCTCTTATCCAATGCCTGAATTTGATGCTAAAATTATTAAAGATAAAGAGAAAGACATTGCAAAGAAAAATAAAGAGCTAGATGATAATAAAGAACTATTAAAAAATGAAACAGATCCAGTAAGACAAGAGGAATTAAAAACCAAAAAAGACAAACTTGCTAAGGAACTAGATGACCTACAAGAGGATCTTCAATTTTTACAGAGTCCTTCAATTGAGTCTTATAGGTATTTGAAAGAAAAAAAAATACTTGAAAAGCTTGAGGCCGAACAGGCTTCGATAGATAGCAATGCAAGTCTTACGGATGCTCAAAAAACAAGGGAAAAAGCTGCAGCCGAAGAAACGGCTGGTAAAGAGATAGAAGAGTTAAATACAAAATACAAAAACGCCGAAGGAAATACACTTATCAAAAACTACATGAATAAGATTGGTGAATCTTTTAAACAACCAAAAATCAAACTTGCACACAAGGCTTGGCATACAATTGTTCATGATGCTGATAATTTATATCACAATCTACAAGGCTCCGAGGAGGTTTTAGTTAGAATAATGCAAACATTTACCAAGGCAGATGTTGAAAAAACATTACTCGGTAAGATGTTTGGTAAGGAAAACGCTTTAAGAATTAAGCATATTACATCGGATAAATTGCAAAAAGCTTTTGACGCATCAGTTAAAAACTTTAGTGGTTATCGTGAAAGATCTCATCATAGCCATGACCATGATGAGGAAGGTCATGGTAACTTAGTCTATGCAGATAGAACTGGACATCTTAATTTAGAATACGAAAAACAAGAAACCTCCTCTGTTTTAAATAAGCCACTTAGCATTGATAACGCATTTAGAAATCCTCTTGGTAATCCTCTTGGTAATCAAGTTAGCTGGGAGGATGAAGATACATTAGACACTTCAGATATTATTTTAGAAGAAAATACGGGAAAGGAGTCTAATCGAAAAATTGGAAATGGTAGTATTTTAAAGTCTGTTTAGAAAATATATAAAAAACTTGATAATTTATAAAATGTTGTATAGTATTTCAAACCTATTGCAAAATTTGCTAAAGCACTAGAATTATTATTATGTTAATTATATGGCAGTACCTAAAAAAAAGAAGTCAAAATCAAGAACAAGAACCAAAAGATCCCACAACGGTCTTGTTAAAAAGAATATAATGTTTGACAAGGAAACAGGTCAGCCTTTTCTTGGTCACAACATAACTCCTGAAGGTTTTTACAAAGGTGTAAGAGTTATTGAGGAAAAGGTTAAAGAAGCTAGCGAGACTCAGTCCGCCGCTGAATAATCCTTAAAGATTATATTTTTTTGTTTGTATTAGTTTGTATCTTTTGTGAGTCTATTAACAACACCTTCAAAGGAACTATTGCAATATGCGGAAATGATTTCAAACGAAAGATTAATAAATCAAGACCTTGTTTTTAAGGCTCTTGAGGATGCTTTTGTTGCTACGATTCAGGACACTGTGTGCAAGGAGTTTGATGTTTCAGTTAAAATTAACAGAAAAGACGGTTCAATTGGTGTTTCAAAGTTATTGAAAGTTGTTGATAGTGCCAAGTACGACATTTACAGACAGATAACAATTGAGGATGCAAAAAAGACTAAAAAAGATGTGCAAGTTGGCGATACACTTGAGCTTGACATACCTTCTTTTGACCTTAATCCAAGTGTAATGCACTCGGTAAGAAATTCTTTATTTTCTCAATTAACTCAGTATTCAAGAGAGAATGAGTATAACGAATTTACAGCTCTAAAAAATACTCTTGTGTCAGGCGTGGTAAAAAGAGTATTGCCAAGCGGTATTATTGTGGTACTTGGCAAGTCTGAAGGATTTTTGTCAAAAAGAGATATGTTACCCCAAGAGGTAGGTACATATAAAGCTAAGGATAAAATTAATGTATTGATAAAATCAACGGAAAGACTAACAAAAGGTTTTCAAGTTTTTGTAACAAGATCTACCCCTGATTTTGTAATGGAAATGCTAAAACAGGAGGTTCCTGAGATAGCTGATGGTTCGGTTGAAATTAAAGGTGTTTCAAGAGAGGCTGGATCGAGATCTAAGATTGCAGTATTTTCTAGCGATAGAAACCTAGACCCAGTTGGTACCTGTATTGGTGTAAGAGGTAAAAGAATAAAGTCTATTACAAAAGAATTAAAGGAAGAAAAACTTGATATTATAGAATGGAGTCCCGATGGAACAACATTTGTGCAAAACTGTTTAAAAGGTATACCTATTGATGGAATAGAAAGACTTTCGGAAAAAGTCATTGAAGTTGTTTTACTTTCCGAGGCATTAAGCACCGCTATAGGTCGTAGAGGACAAAATGCCAGATTAATATCCGAACTTACTGGCTTTAATGTAACATTTACCACTAAGGATGACAGAGTGCAAAGAAAGTCAAAAGAATTTGAACTTAAAACGAAAACAATGTCTGAAATTTTAGGTGTTGACGAAGTTGTTGCTGGTCTTTTAATTTCGGAAGGTTTTGATACCTTAATGCAAATTGCAATAGCTGAAATTGAAAATCTTTCAAAGATACCAAATTTTAACAACGAAATTGCTCTTGAGGTGAAAAACAGATCTGGCGAAATATTAAATGATGCAAAGGAGAACGAGTTCTCTGCA
The DNA here is from genome assembly GCA_945889175.1 of Rickettsia typhi. Lineage (GTDB taxonomy): Bacteria > Pseudomonadota > Alphaproteobacteria > Rickettsiales > Deianiraeaceae > CAMCVL01. The sequence continues at coordinate 25,628 of CAMDBF010000011.1, read as the reverse complement.
TTTTTACTGGACAACGGCATTTGTCTTGAGGTTGTATTTGCACTTTTTGCAAATGAATGCTCTGATAAACCTAGTCTTGCTGCCTTATCGGTTGACGATTTTGTTGACTTGGTTAGCGAGGAGATGGTAAAAACATTTGCCATAACTCACGAAAAGATGTCTGGAGTTATAATGCTTGCCAGAAAAGACCTTGGCTTATTGTAAAAATTATTAGCTTACGCAATCTTTTTTATATTTGTCAATTTTAAATCATGGGGTCTTTTGCAAAAAGTTTTTTTGATGCAAACTCAAAGCAAAAACTTGTAAAGGAAGTATTCGACTCCGCCGCTTCAAACTACGACAAAATGAATAATCTTACAAGTCTTTACACACACAAACTTTGGAAGGCTAATTTTGTAGACTTTATTAACATTACAGATAACTGCTTAGCTCTTGACATTGCAAGTGGAAGTGGCGATATAGCTGACCTATTGATTAAAAAAGCAAAAAAACAAAATAAATCTATCGATATCACTCTTAGTGATTACAACGAAAATATGTTAAATCTTTCAAGGCACAGATTTTCATCTCCTGATAAAAATCAACTTGATACAAATCAAAATACAAAACTCGATTTTAAAATAATAGATGCCTGTAACATGACAGATGTTGAAGATTGCAGCTTTGATTTAGTTACTTGTTCTTTTGGTGTTCGTAATTTTTATGATATTTCAAAGGGTTTAAAAGAAATACAAAGAGTTTTAAAGAAGGGTGGCGTTTTTTATTGCTTGGAATTTTCTAACATGACAAGTGGCTTTACAAAGCTTGGTTACGATGTTTATTCAAAACATTTTATGCCATTTATTGCAAAGCATTTTGCAAACAGAGCTGAGGATTACGATTATCTGGTAAATAGTATAGAAAATTTTTACTCTAAGGATGCCTTCCTAGCTCTTATTAAGGATTCGGGGTTTGAGCTTGCATCTTATTATAGTATTTTAAATGGTTTAGTTTGTGTTCATTACGGTAAAAAATGCCAAAATTAGTTATTGAGGGTGGAGCTAAACTTAAGGGTGATGTTACGATATCTGGCTCAAAGAATGCAACAATGCCAATTTTAATTTCAACAATCTTACTTGATAACAATTTTAACCCATCCTTTTTAAACCCAGCAACAACTCAGGACATAATATATGTAATACAAACTCTAAGGGAGGTGGGCTTTGATTACGAAATACTATTTAATAAATTTACAGCAATTAAGTTTTTGGGTCAAGCTCGCAATATTAAGACCAATATTACGGCAAGTAAAATTGCAGGATTGATTCGTACATCAATTTTGTTTATAGGACCAATGCTTGCTAGGTTTGGTTATATAAAACTACCCTTTCCGGGCGGATGCAGCATAGGCGAAAGAAAAATTGACATTCACCTTGATGCAATGACAAGACTCGGGGCAAGTGTGTTTCAGGGCGATGATTATGCTGAATTGTCAGCTCCTAATGGATTAATTGGATGTGAAATGGATTTAAGATTTTCATCTGTCGGGGCAAGTCAAAACATCATTATGGCATGTGTTCTCGCCAAGGGAACAAGTGTGGTCAATAATATTGCAACAGAGCCTGAGGTTATGAGCTTAATAGCCTTTTTACAATTTTGTGGTGCCGACATTACTTTAAATGCCTCAGTAAAACAAGTAGTTATTAAAGGTACAAATGGTAATCCTCTTAACCCTAGTAAAAAAGATAGAAATAATGAGTTTAGAATTCCATCTGATAGAATTGAAATAGGTACTTTTATTACTCTTGCAGCATTAACCGACTCCCAGCTTGCTTTGCATAACGCTCACCTAAGCGATATTGACAATATTGTAGGTATTTTGCAAAAAATAGGTTGTTTTATTCAGAGTGTTCAGGATGGACTTCTTGTTTCAAGAGGGGTAGATGGAATACAAAGTTGCGATATAGAAACAAATATTCACCCAGCATTTCCAACGGATTTGCAGCCTCAGGTTACAACTTTATTTTGCCTAGGCGATAAAAAATGCAAGATAACAGAGACTATTTTTGAAAATCGCTTTGCACATGTTGCAGAACTTTTAAAAATAGGTGCAAAGATGAGTGTCGATGGTAGACATTGCGTTATTGAACCTATAAAATCTTTTAGTGACGAACCTAATATTGAACTAATAGGTCATGATCTTAGAGCTTCAGCCGCTGTTGTTATGGCGGCTCTTGCAAGACCAAAAGGCACTGTTACAACAATTACAAATTCAACTCAGCTTGACAGAGGCTATGATTTGTTTGATGCAAAACTCAATAAATGTGGGGCAAAAATTAAAAGAATTGTTTAAAACTTAATGTTTAATAACCTTTTAAATAAAGTACCAGAGCTTTTGTTTAATTTTGAATCTACCGAGAAATCACTTGAGGCAATCAAGCAATATGTAAGTAAAATTATAGAGCACAGAGCAAAAAATAAACTTAGACAAAAAAAAATAATTCTTTGCTGTTCAAGTTTAGCATCAATAGAGGGTATTAAAAATATTTTGTTTGAGGCTGAAATCGCCAGTCAAGAACTTGAAACTTTTGAAGAATACAAACTACTAAGCAACAAAATAATTGGACTAGCACCACTTAAAATTGAAGAGGCATTTGAAAATGATTATATCATTTTTATCCCTGACATTTTAATTATAGGTAAAAGGCTTGAAGATGTTAAGCGGCACATAAAAAAAGATATCACAAGAATGCTAAAGCAAACTGCAAGCTTTACTGAGGGTTCCTTGGTTGTACATAGAGAATACGGGGTTGCAGTTTTTGAAGGTCTTAACATAGTTGAGGTCTTAGATAAAGAGTATGAAATGATTAAGCTTAGATACAAAGGGCAGGAGAGGCTTTTTATACCTATTGATAGAGTCAATTTAATTTCAAAATACCACGAGCAAAACTTAAGCCCAGAAGAGATGGAACTCTGCCTTGATAGTTTTACAAATAAAAGTTTTGCAAAAAAAAAGCTAAAAACAAAAGAGGAGATTAGACTAATGGCAGAAAAAATTATTGGCATAGCTGCAAAGCGAAAATTAGTGGAGGCTAAGGTATTTAGTAAAAACTCTAAGGTAAGCGATTTTTATAACGACTTTCCCTATGCACCTACCGAAGATCAGGAAAATGCAATTAAAGATATAGAGGAAGACCTACTTAAAGCAACCCCAATGGATAGATTAATTTGCGGCGATGTTGGCTTTGGTAAAACTGAGGTTGCAATGCGTGCCGCCTATTTAATAACAAATGGTAAGGATAACGGTGAGTATTATGGGCAGGTTTGCGTAGTTGTGCCAACTACAATACTTGCTAGGCAGCATTATAAAAATTTTACCAATAGATTTAAAAATACCTCTGTTAAAATTGCCGAGCTATCAAGGTCGATTACTCCCAGCGAAAAAAGAAATATTTTATCGAAAGTAAAGGATGGTAGCATTGATATTTTGATAGGAACTCACGGGGTATTTAGTGATTCTACGGAGTTTAGAAATCTTGACATTGTAATTATAGACGAAGAACAGCACTTTGGCGTTAAGCAAAAAGAAAAGCTTAAAGAGGGTAAGGAAGGTGTGCATTTTTTATATCTATCTGCAACGCCAATACCACGAACCCTGCATATGTCCCTTTCGGGGTTAAAAGATATCTCGCTAATAACAACTCCGCCTGTTGACAGGGTTAATGTTAAAACAATGGTGATGGATTATGATGATTTAACTTTGCGAAATGCAATGCTAAGAGAAAAAGAAAGGGGCGGAAGAACATTTTTTGTATGTCCAAGAGTTGCTGATACTACAAGCAGGGAAGAGTATCTTTCAAAGATAGTTCCTGAGCTTAAGGTTGCCGTTGCCCATGGTAAAATGCAAGGTGAAAAGCTTGACGAAATTATGCTCGATTTTTACGAGGGTAAATACGATGTTTTGCTTACAACTACTATTATTGAGTCTGGCATTGATATTTCTTTTGCCAATACAATGATAATCCACAGGGCGGATATGTTTGGCTTATCAGCACTTTATCAGCTTAGAGGAAGGGTTGGAAGAAGCGGAACTCAGGCACATTGCTATTTGCTTGCGGATATCAAGCAGGTAACAAAAAATGAACAATCAGCATTAAGGCTGAAAACAATTTCAAGCATATCATCCCTTGGGGCTGGGTTTAGTGTTGCAACAAGCGACATGGACATCCGTGGCTTTGGTAGCCTTGTTGGCGACGAGCAATCTGGGAGTGTAAAAAATGTTGGTGCCGAGCTTTATCAGGAGATGGTTAGAGATGCAATTGCAAATCTAAAAAATGATCCTTCAAATACAAAGGATGATATTAGTGATTTTATACCAGAGGTAAAGCTTGGGCTCTCCGTTTTAATACCAAAAGAATACATTACGGATTACAACCTAAGGGTTGAATTTTATAAAAAACTATCCATGTGTGTATCCGAAGATGAGCTTGCAATTATAAGCTCCGAGATGCAGGATAGATTTGGTACTCTACCTCAGGAGATTAGAAATTTAATATCTTTAATAAAAATTAAAGAATTTTGTAAAAAATATTTTATTGACAAGCTTGACTGCGGCGATAAAGGTATTGTATTTAGTGTGCATAGCATTGCCCCTAAGGAGGTTATAGATAAACTAATGAAAGAGTTATCCAAGGTAGGTTCGTTACTTAAGATGAAGTCCAATAATCAAGTGCTTTACTCTTGCAACAATCATGAGGACGTAAGGGAGGTTTTTGTAATAAAAACTCTTAAAAAAATATTTGAATGATAATTGTTAATACCGATATGAAAGACCAAGATTTTATTCTTAGTAGTGATTTTGACAGAAAAATATTTGTAACAAAGCTTAATTTAAGTATTGTTTTAATGGAAAACAATGCCGACAACCCATGGCTTATACTTGTGCCAATGGTTAATAATGTTATAGATTTAACTGACCTAAGCCTTGACAAGCAGGCTGAATTGCTAAGCGAAATTAATAAATGCGCCAAGGCAATTAAAGAAATCTACAAACCTTATAAACTTAACATTGCAAGCCTTGGTAATGTCACACCTCAATTACATATTCATATTCAGGCTAGGTTTAAAAATGATAGGCACTTTCCCAAGCCATTGTTTGGACTTGATGCAAATACTTTTGCAACTAAAGCCTTAGCCCAAGAGCAGGCTGCCTTGATAAAGAGTAAGATATTGTAAGCTGAGTTTAAGACAAAAAATGAAAACTGAACATGTTAGATATTTTTGCAAAATAAGAAATAGATTTTTTTAATTGACATCTAAAATAATATTAAATAGATTTTTAATGAAAAAAGCTTGATGTATAGGCTATAAAAAGCTATTATAAAAATGGTAAAATAGATAAAACAACAACGCTTTTAAGTTTTCAAAGATATTTACTATGTTCTGTTCCGAGAAAGACTTTAAAAAGCTATTTACCAATGGTAATATAGTAATAGAAAAACAAACAGAAGAGGATATTAGAACATCCTCTGTTGATCTGAGGGTTTCAAATATTGTATCCGTTCTTTCGCCAAGCGATATAACAATCAATGCCGAAAGTAGTTTCGAAGACCTTAAGCAAACCTATAAAGAAGTAGATATTACTGACAACTATTATACATTAAAACCTAAAGAATCCGTTATTGCCTCAACTAATAAAATTACACTCAATGGGGATTATGTTGGTATTGTTGTTAATAGAAATAGCTTAATTAGATTGGGAGTTCATATTTCTGTAAGTATAATTAATGCTGGCTATTCTGGCATATTACCCTTAGTTGTGTATAACAATAGCGGGTTTAATTTTCAATTTAAAGCTGGCGATAAACTTTGTCAGTTAATTGTTGGTGAAACAGGTAAGATTGAAAATCCATACTATACAAGACTTGACTCTAAATACCAAAACTGCAATACTCTTATATCAAAATATAATCAGGACAGGTAATGACTACATTGTATTTTGATATTTATAATTTAGCAAGTACACAAATTGCTGACTTAATTAAAAAAGACTACGAAAAAAAATATAATACCGCAGCGACATCGCAATATATAGAGTTTGCATTAGGTAAAAAGAATATACAAGACAAGATCTTTAGCACAATAATAGAAATGATATTAAAAGTTTTTAAAGAAGTATCGGTTATAAAAAAATTAAAATTGTATGTAAAAATTACATTAGCAAATAAAGCAATTGCATTTGCTAGTATTTTGCCGCTGGTTGTACTTTTTGTTATTTGTAATCTAGCTCAAGATTTGATAACTGAAAGTCTCCTAAATATCTTCAAGTCCTAGATTTACATAGCTTTTTAGCACTTTTTTGTGATAATCTCATTAATTTTTGCAAAGCCAAAGCCTGTAAATTCATCAACGCTGTAAGAGTTGTCGCTATAGGTTGCACGCACAAGAATTTTTGATGTCTTTTTTAAGTCCTCAATAAATTTTAAATCTTCGGCATAGTTTGTAAAAAATGCAATATTCTCAAAGCTATCAAGCTCGTACTGAACGCCGTCAAGGCTTACAAAAACATTGCTATACTTTGCTAGGTTTTGACCAAAGTTAAAGCTTACCCTGTAAATACCTTTACCCAAATAGTCTATATCAAGATAGTATCCACGATCCTTTGCCTCACGATTTTGATTGCCAAGCTTTGATTTGGAATAACTTATTGCATAGCATATTTTTTTATCATCAACCTTTGCACTTAATGCTGCCCAATCAGCCTGTTTCAGTAAAATTGTTTTATTTGTTACATATTCTTTTTCTTCGGCTATTGCGGTTGTTGCAATAAAAAGCATAGCAATGCCAACTGCAAAGCAGATATTAAAAGTATTAAAGATTTTTTTGAGCATAGTTTTTAAGATACCATTTCCCCTGGTCATAAAAAAATAATTGATAATAATCAAAAATACATTGACATAAAAGAGCTTTTTTATCAATTTTATAAAGACTAATTTATAATACTGTATAAATAGAACCTTGTCAAATTAATATTTTTTGATTATTATTATATCGCAATTACTATGACCTCCTTGATTAAAATACAGCAAATTCTTAAAAATTACGAATCTGATACGCCGGGCGTAAAAGCAAATCTATATAGATTTTTAAATCAAGGTAAATTAAGCGGTACCGGCAAGCTTGTTATATTACCTGTTGATCAAGGTTTTGAGCATGGGCCAGACAGAAGCTTTGGGGTTAATTCTTTGGGCTACGACCCGCATTATCACTTTAAACTTGCAATTGATGCTGGGCTTAGTGGTTATGCTGCACCACTTGGCATGATTGAAGCTGGAGCTGATACATTTGCAGGGCAGATTCCTTTAATTTTAAAATTAAATAGCAATAACTCCTTAATGTCAAAGGCAAATGGCACCTACCAAGCAATTACAGGCAGCGTAGACGAGGCAATTAGACTTGGTTGTAGTGGAATAGGTTTTACAATCTACCCAGCATCTGACAACTCTCTTGATATGTTCTACGAGATTTCGCAAATAACAGAGGAGGCAAAGGCAAAAGGCTTAGTGGTTGTTGTTTGGTCTTATCCTAGAGGGGGCGATTTACCTAAGGATCACGAAACATCACTTGATGTATCTTGCTACGCTGCACATATTGCATGCTTACTTGGTGCTCACATTATTAAAGTTAAGCCACCAAAGGCTAGTGTTTATGACAAAAAGGCTTTGGAAGTCTACGACAAAACCTCGCAGCAATATCAAACTCTTGAACAAAGAATCGCAATGGTAAAAAGAGCATGTTTTAATGGCAAGAGAATCGTGATATTCTCAGGCGGCGAAACAAAGGATGATGCAAGCTTATTAAGCGAGATTACCGAGCTTGCAAAGGGCGGGGCAAACGGGTCAATCGTTGGGCGTAATGCCTTTCAACGCCCTTACGACGAGGCTTTAAAGCTACTTAACAAAATTATTGAAATTTACAAGGCTCATTAAGAGTTAAAGTTTGCTATAATTTGTAAATTTCCATGTCCGAAGTAAATTATAAAGTAGAGTTTGCAAAGAAATACTTTGACAAGACTAAGTGCGAGTTTGATGTTTTAAATCAAGTTGATATAGTTTTAAAAGATAAGAAGAACGAGACTCTTTTATATATTGAAAGCAAGTATTTGATTGCCAACGAAACTGATGTAAAAAAGGCATTGGCACAGACGATTTTAACAAACAAAAAGCAAAAGCATATTTTAAATAAAGTGGCTTTAATCTACAAAAATCAGGAGGATGATGTGATGCACTTAATTGATTGCAGCGATGATGGCATAATGTATAACAACGACATTAACTGGAGTGCCGAAAAGCCGAGCAACCCAACAAAAGACGCGGTTGATAGAATATGGGACAGAATACAAAGCAGGATAACAATCTACAAAAATGATGAGATAAAAGAGGTTTATCAAGCCCTGTTAGCAAAGGGGGACACTAAAATTAAGATAATGGCAAAAAATGTAAATGTAATTTATAACGCTTGGAAGAACTCTATTGAATTTAACAATCCAGTGCAAAACGAGCAGGATTTGATAAATCTGTTTTTGGTTGATGTTTTAAACAGCACAAAATACAAGCAAAAAGTAATTGATGGTATTGGCGAGACGGAGCAGCAACTTATTAGAGAAGGAACATATTTAAATAAATACGAAATAGAAAAAACCGAGCAAAAAATAAGAATAGTCTACAACGACCAGATAATTTACGCCATAAAAGATATTGCAAAATACGATAATTTTTGGAACAAATATCAACGCCCGCCCCAGCAAGAGGAGTTTTTAAGCATACTTGAAAGAAGTGCCAGCCTTTACAGCGACAAATACAGAAGGGATACAGGAGGAGAGTACACCCCGCATTGCTTTGTTGACAAGCAAAACGAAATTTTAAAGCAATATTACAACCTAGAAGAGTTTATAGTTTGCGATACTTGTGCTGGGGTTGGCAATCTTGAAAATCAGTTTGGTATAGATTTTAAAAAAAATTGCTACCTGTCAACCCTTGAGGCTAGCGATGTAGAAATTTGCAAAATTAAAGGCTTTGAAAACACGATTCAATACGATTATCTAAAGCATAAAGATCAGCCAAAGTGGAAATATCAAGGCACGACGGTGCGTAGTATAGATGAAATTTGCAGGCTTGAAAATAAAAAACTAATGATAATAATTAACCCACCCTATCAAAGAAAAAAAGGATTTGACAATAACCTTGCAATTGAATTTTTTAACAAGGTTATTAAGCTAAAGCCGCAGGTGATTGTTTTTTACTATCGCACGGAGGCATTTTTTAGAGAGGAGATAGATAGTTATATCGCATCGGGATATAAAATCCGTAGTCATATAATGAGCGATGCAAGCACAACTTTTTTAGTAAGCTCTTGGCCAGTGTCGCAGATTATATTTGACAGGGACATTGGAGATGAAATTGATAAATCCGCCATAAAGATTGATAGATACGAGGTGAGTTTAAACAAAGAGTATTTAACATTTATTAAAACCTACACATATAATCAAACACGCCCAAACTTAATAAAAGAGATTGAAAAGGAAATAAAAAAGAATCAAATAAACGGCTTAATTTTTGGGCAATGGTGTTATTTAACTGGAACCATAGTTCTTGGTAACGGGGGCTTGGAAAAAAGCAATAAAGTTACATCGGCAAATTTAAAATATTGCCTGCTTTCAAAGGGAATAAACTTTAACACACATACCAAATACTTTGAAAGAAACGAATATTGCTTTAGAGGTCAAGTTAAGGAAATTAATGAAGAACTGTTTAACGATGCAATTACATTTGCTTTGTTTTTTAAACAATGTGCCTTTACAAACAAAGGGGAGCAAAAAAACTACATAATGCCATTTACAAGTGCCGAGTTTAATAGGCATGGGCTTGCATGTAGTCAAAACGACTTAAATGTTTTAAGGGACGATGAAAAAACTCTAGACTTTGGCACCATACCACCCTTTGACTTTAGGCTTTGGCTAAAACAATTTAACTTTAGCCACGAGGCACAAGAACTCTACAGGGCGGCCTTGCAGGTGTTTGTGTATTATCACAAAAACAATGATTATAAAAATAAAAATTACAACGATAGCTTTTACGACATAACAAACACAATCATGGGTAAGGATATTAATAGCTTTAAAAATCTTGATAACGACCCAAGAATGCTCTATAGAACCAAAACTACAAAGGGCTCAATAGGCTTTGGTCGCAACAATGTAAAAAGCGTTATAGGCAGCCAAGACCTCTACATTTTTTACGACTTTTTTGATAAAAGGGATGCCCTTGCAAAAAAAATTAACAAACAATTAGTTGACAGCAACCTACTGCTATGGGAGCGGGAGAATGTTTATTAGGCATTTTTTGATCAGACCTATTCCATAGCCCCTACTACATAATAATTCACTCTTTTTTTAAAAGCAAAAATCTCTGCAATACAAGGCTCGCACGCCACACCCCCCTGCCAGCTAAAGCTGGCTGAAGCGGCGAGCCTAATGGTGGACTTGATGGGGGATTGGCATGGATAGCTTTACTAGACCTCTTTGGAATTCTATTAACTTCCAAAATCATGCAAAAACATAAGGCTATCTTACCAAATTACTAAACTTATAACACACACGCCCCCGCCCCCTAGTTGGTCATTTTAACCAAATTTGGCAAGCGGGTGTGGTGTGTTTAATGGGGATTTACAATCCCCCTACGACAAAGTCGCATGAGAAAGGCCGATCTGGGCCTTGCCCAAAGTGTCTTGCTTTGCAGAGAGTTTGTTTTAAAGAAGAATAGACCTCTTTTGATTCTCTTGATTTTAAAAAATATACTTTATACCTTAATATAAATCTCTGTTAAACACAACCTGCCTTTAGGCAGATGGGGGCGATGGTGAGTTTATCTTTTTTTGCGGATGGATTTTTGGTTGACAGGTGTTGCACTCAAGGTCTAGTAATGGTTTGTTTTACAAAGGTATTTAAAAATAGAAAATGAATAAAATTAATTATTACTAATATATGAGCCACAACCCTAGCCACAACCTAAAGCCTTGGACGGATGTAAAAAAGTCTTTTACTATATCGGCAAATGCAGGCTCTGGCAAAACAACTGTATTGATAGAAAGAATACTCGCCCTGCTTTTAAGCGGGGTAAGTGCAAGTAAAATTTTATGTATTACCTATACAACCGCTGGGGCAGGTGAGATGCAAAATAGGATAGCTCAAAAGCTGCGTGAAATTAAACAAGGACTTAGCGACTTAAGTACAAGAGAGCAAACGATACAATATATACAAAGCTTAAATGCAATTGATAGTAAGTTTATTGATTCTACATTTTACAAGGTTTATGAAGAAATTTTAAAGCCAGCAGGCGGCATAGAAACAAGTACATTTCACGCTTTTTGCTTAAAGATTTTATCAAACTTTACAACCGAGGCTGGTCTTGATATTGGCTTTAAAATATTAACCTCCGATGCTGACAAAAATGAGATAACCAATGATGTTAAGAATCTGCTTTTTGCAGAGAAAATCTTTGAGTCCGAAAACATGGACATTCTCAGTTTGCACGGGGGTGGCGGCGATGGTTTGGATGGTTTAATTCGTTCCTTAGTATTAAAAAAAGATAAAATTATTAACATCGACAGAGCTAGGCTTGAAGATTTTATTTTTACAAACATTTTTCCTTTGCAAAACTTAACACATAAGCAATATAATGACTTATTTTATAATGACTTACTTTGCAGTATTGATGTTAATAAAATTGAAGAAAAGTTTTTAGATACCCATACCAAAAAAGCATTAAATAAATATTCATCCTCGCCAAGCTTTGATAATATGCTTGCGATATTTTTAACTAGTGGTGAGATAAGAAAAATCTATCTAAAAGAGGGGGTGCCGCAAGTTATGCAGCACATGGCGCAAGTTGCATTTAATACTTTGCAGCAAAAACTTTTATGTAAAGAGGCACAAAAAACATTACTAACCTACAACTTTGCCATAAGGGTAATTAAGCATTACGAGGATGTAAAAAAACTAAAAGGACTCATTGATTTTGATGATATAGTTTTAAAAACTAAGACATTATTGACAAACAATGAATTTGACATTAGGGAATGGATAGTTTTTAAACTTGGCGAAAGAATTGAACACATCTTAGTAGATGAGGCACAGGATACAAATAATAATCAGTGGCAAATAATTTTTAATGGAATTTTTAGAGAATTTTTTGAAGGTGACACCTATGGTAAAACAATATTTGTCGTTGGGGACGAAAAACAAATGATATATTCCTTTCAGGGCTCGGAGGATGGTGCTTTTAAAAAGATGTACACTAACTGTGGTAGCGAGGCGGAAATAGAAAACATTTATCTTGAGGCAAATTATAGGTCAAGCAAGGTAATTTTGGATATTGTTGATAAGGTTTTTAACTTTCAAGAGGTTGTAGATATATACGGCTTTGGAACAAAACATTTAGCAATTAAGACTGATAACTTTGGCATTGCAGAGGTATTTGAGCCTCAAGAGCAAAATGAAAAAACCACAAGAGCGAAATCTGAAGGTGGCATAGATGCAGATATGCTCTTTGAAACTAAGGAAACTCAAGATTATAAAAGCGATGAACTTGCAGACCAAATTGTAAAATGTATTACTGACATTGTTTTTAACAAAAATGTTAAGCCAAATGAAATCATGCTACTGGCGAAATCACGAGATGAGACTATGTTTAATGCTATAAATTTAAGGCTTTTGCAGTCAGGGCTGGAGCTTGAAGATATTAATCATAAAACCCTAGATTCGCTAAGCATAGTGCAGGATTTTATGAACTTAACAAGGTTTATATTTAATCCTTGGGATGAATTTAACTTGCATAAACTTTTAACAAGTAATATTTGTGGGCTTAGCCAGCAAGAAGCAATGTTGTTAATTTTTGCAAAAAATCATGGTCAGCAACCCATAAGCCTTTACGATGCCATTTTACAAATAGACCAAGAGCAGATAAAAAACGCCACTTTGTGGCTCTTGACCGAAAATCGCTCCGTTTTTACAGACTGTACCTACGAAGCACTCGCATCAAAGCTTAATGCTTTAACAGCCTTGGCTTTAAGAATTAAAAAGGATTTGGGTTTAGGCTTTAAACCATTTTTTTATAATTTATACTTAAATATTAAAGATAAATACGATGCCTTCAATGCAAGGCTTTGCTCTTATATTTTGGGCGAGGTGGATGACTTTGCAAATAAAACTCAAACCGCAACTCCACTTGGATTTATCTACCACTACGAAAGCATTAAAGATTGTAAAATTACAAACTCTGGGCAAGCAATAGCACAAAATGTTGTTAGCTTTTCAACGATACATTCATCTAAAGGACTTGAAAGTAGGGTTGTAATAATTCTTGATGCTGACAAACAAAGGGGTCATAATTCTAAAAAAGATATTATTTTTTTAGAACAAGAGAATGTCATGCTTTGCGAGCCTAGCAAAGATGCTGCAAAAGCTATAAAAAATCAAGCCTGTATTGACGCAATTACAGCCTTTGAACTAGCAAAGCAAAAAGAAGATTTAAACCTTTTATATGTTGCTCTTACAAGGGCAAAAGAGCAGCTGTATATTTTTAACAAAAATCCTGCAAAACAAGATTCTGTAAATTCTTGGTTTGGTCTTGTTAAAAATGCCATTAACGATATGACAAATGGCGGTAGTAAGATAATTTACAATCATTCTAATTCTAGTATCAATAATACACAAAATAATGATACAAAAGACATTGTCTTTGATTTATCTAAATTGGTAATTAGAGAACAATTTAGTGTTAAGAAGGAAGTACAATTTACATCTTTTGCAAGCATGCAGGCTGTAAATGATGACTTTGATAAAGATACTCAGTTTGAAGACGAGACTGATAGTGATGTAAAAGGCTGGACATCAAGAGTCTCTGTAGCATATGGGCAAGCAATGCATAGTCTTTGTGAGTCTGGCGACTGCATTGAAACAAAGGAAGATTGTTTGGCTCTTTTAAGATTAATTAATTATAAAGGTGAGCACGGCGACCTTGTAACAAAGTTTTTAGCCATAAAGCAAAAGTTTGCTTGGATATTTGATGTAAATCTTGCGATTCCTGAGGCAAGTATTTCCTGTAAAAGTACGGATGCTCATCAAATATTGTTCGGCAGGGCGGATAGAATTGTTTTTAAGGATAATAAGATTATTATTATTGATTTTAAAACCGACAGAAACCCAGCACAATCTGCAAAGTTTATCAATGATGCTTACAAAAAACAATTGCTATTTTACAAGCAAATATTGCAAAATATATATGAAGATGTCAAAATAGAATGTTATATTTTATGGACTGAAAATTGTACAATGATATCGCTTGATATTTAAAAAATTATCTAATATCTATTTAATATTGTTATATTTAATGGTATTAATTTTGAGTCTAGCTAGGCGTAAAAATTATATTTTTTATTAAAGTTTATAGGATGTACACGCTTTATCATTTTCCTTTATGCCCATTTTCTCGAAAGCTTAGGGTTGTAATGGGCGAAAAAAGGGTGCAATTTGATTTAAAATATCAAGAATTTTGGCATAAAAATCTTGAATTTTTTAAACTGACCCCCTTTGCTTCTGTGCCAGTTCTTGCCCGTAGCGGTAGGGCTTCGATATGTAACTCCTACCTTGCTATAAAATATCTTGAAAGAGCATATGTTAATTTTGAGCTCATTCCTGATGATTTTAACAAGGCTTTAAGCACCGAAACCATGGCAATGTGGTTTGATGAAAGATTTTTTAACGATGTTGTTTATCACTTTTTATATCAAAAGGTTATTAATGTTTTGGACTCTGGGCTTTCGCCTAGCATGCCAATACTAAATGCAGCAAAAAATAATATGATGAACTATTTTGACTACATTGAAGGCATTTTACACAAAACAAGATACCTAGCCTGTGATGTATTGACCGTTGCTGATATCACTGCCGCCTGTCATATCTCTGTTTTAGATTATCTTAATGTTATTGATTGGAACAAAATGCCAATTGCAATAAAAGATTGGTATGCAGTAATTAAATGTAGATCTTCTTTTAGACCTTTATTAAACGACAGAATATCAATTCTTAACCCCCCTGCTCATTATGCAAATTTAGATTTTTAGCCTCTTCTTTTTCCGAAACTTGCATAAGTCTTGAAGAATCCATGTAGCTGTAGTTTGGTAGATATTTTGCTGCCAAGGCTTTTATTCTTTCGGGTTTTGTTAAGGATTGTAATTGCAGTCTAAAATCTTGTTTTTTGACAAGCTCTTGTTCTATTGATCTATTTAAGTCTTTTATTTGCCCCCTAAGTTTAAGGGAGTAGTATTTTGTGTATGATAGGCAGGAAACAAGACCTATAAATGAAATTAATAGATATGTAAAACATTTTTTTTCAAATGTTTTGGAAAATATAATCATATTATTTAAGCTAAAGAGCTTGTTGAATATTCAAAATTAAAAACCTTACCCGGAAAGACAATGTCTCTAATTTGATAAACTGCAGTTGCAGCCTCGGCAAAGCCAGTAAGAATTAATTTTAATTTATTTTTATAAGTTGCAGCATCACCTATTGCAAAAATGCCATCAATGTTTGTTTGCATGGTTGATTGCTCTGTTTTGATGTGAAAGCCATCAAACTCCAAGCCCCATTTTTTAAGGGGGCCAAAGTCGGTACTTAGTCCAAAAAATGGAAGTAAAAAGTCCGCCTCAAGATTTTTTATTTCAGCACCGTCAATGCTCGATACGCTAACGGAACTTAAGATGCCATTATTGCCATTAATACCATGTAACTGATAAGGAATAACGAGCTTCACTACATTTGATTGTTTTGCAAGGTTAAATACCTTGTCAACAGTGTGTTGAGCTGCCCTAAATTTATCCCTGCGGTGAACAAGGTATATTTTTTTTGCTATGCCTGCAAGCTCTGCCGTCCAGTCAATTGCACTATCTCCGCCGCCTGCTATTACTATCGTTTTGTCTTTAAACATTGATTTGTCACTTACAAGGTAATGAACCGTTTTGCCTTCAAAGTTTTCAATCTTTGATATTGGTGGCCTGTTTGGTCCAAAAAAACCAGAGCCAGCGGCTATAACAATTGATTTAACTTTTATGCTTTGATTTGAATCCGTTTTTAAAGTAAAGCTCTTGTCTTGATTTTGTGTGTATGATATAATTTTTGTGTCAAATAAGTACTGCGGAGAGAATCTATCCGCTTGCTCTTTTAAATTTAAACTTAAATCCTTACCTAAGATTGATGGATAGGCTGGGATGTCGTAAATTGGCTTTTCGGGATATAAGGCCGAACACTGACCACCTGCAAAGGGCAGGGAGTCGACAATTATAGATTTGATGCCATGCATGCCTGCTTCAAAAGCTGCAAAAAGACCAACAGGACCAGCCCCTATAATGCAAATGTCTGATTGATGGTTCATAAAAACTACATAAAATTGTCTCCGTAACTTTTTTTGCGAATAATCTTTTTTTTCGCAATTTCGCCGCCATTTAGCTCGTCTGTTACCACGGAGTATCTAAAGCATTTTGAATCCAGATATTTAGTGGCAGCCTCTATACTTTCAAACTCAAGACTAATTTGATTAAGGTTGCTTTTTGCATTTACCCATTGCATTACAGAGGAATTATTTTTGACATCAAGATCGTCTTGACTAATAAAAATAACCTTATAACCACAGGTTTTTGCAACGCCAGACTGCATTTGATTTTTTGTATTTTTAATAATTATTGCATTAAGATCCTTGTAGCTTGTAAATAAGGGATCTGTTGCCGCGATAGTACCTTGTCCGCTTGGCCCTATTTGAGATCTAGAGGTGTCCTTAACTTCTTTCATTTCAACTAACTAATAATACTTCAATAAACTTAATTGTAAAATATTATTTATTTTTTGCAAGGGTATTTGCAAAGAAAGCATTTTTATAACTAAGAATAAAGATTTAAAAAACATCTTATTGCTATAAATTTATCTTGCATTTAAATGAGCCTGCTTTTAAAAATCATTAGGAGGTTGACAACTCTTTTAACTATAGCCGAGCCTAAATAAATATTATGAATAAAAACCTACAGCCAAGAATTCAAAAAAATCAATCTCATTTAATTCAAGATTCTGTAATATTCTACGGTGTTAATCAGGTCAATGGTATTATAGCTTCTGGCTCAAGGAAGATTTACGAAATTCTTGCAACCAAGCAAGCCCTAGGTAAGTTAAAGCTTTATGGCAAACGCCTTAATGTCAATGAGGTTTCGCTGCAGCATTTAGATACAACCTTGGGTCTTAAAAATAAAAATCATCAGGGTTTGGTTTGTATAACTCAAAAAATTAAGGAGCCGGCCTTGGATCCTTTAATTAGTAAGGCAAAATTTGTTGTTGTATTAAATAATATTACCGATGTAGGAAACATAGGTGCTATAATGCGTAGCTGCGTTGCATTTGGGGTTGACTTAATGATTACAAATAAATCAAAAATGCCAGAGCTTCACAACAATCCAGACCTGTGTAAGGCTTCCTCTGGCCTTAGCGAAACAATGCAAAAGGCACAGGTTTTAAGCTTGCCTCACTGGATTAATGAGCTTAAAAAGCTTGGCTTTACAACTATAGCTCTTGATCACAAGGCAAAGCTTGATATTGAAGCCTTTGTTTTGAATGTTAAAAACGATGCTAAAAAAAATACTAAAAAAATTGCCATCGTTCTAGGCTCCGAGGGGCTTGGCATAGAGGATAAGATTATTAAATTGTGTAATGAAGCAGTCAAGATTAATACTAATATTGAAAGCTTAAATGTTGCCTCAGCTGCTGCAATTTCGATATTTGCATTAAAAAATTTAATTTAAATTTAATTTGTTAATAGTTTATTATGAAGCTTTTATATTTAATTGCAATAAGCCTTATGATTTGTAATTTTTCGTTAAAATCTTTTGCCATTGAGGTTCAAAAAGCCTCAGACTTTGCGGAGGGCGTTGTTAAGGTTGCATCTCAAACTGCATCAAATAAATCAACTACTAAGGAAAAAAAGATTTCCAAATTGATAGACTTATTTGAAAATACTTATGACATTAAAAATGCTGCAAAATTTGTTATTGGTCCTAAGTGGAAAGAGCTTAGTGATACTCAAAAAGAAAACTTTATTTCAGTTTATAAAACATATTTAGTTACCGCTCAAACAAATAATGTCATGAACTTTTTATCAAGCGGTATATCTTACACGGCTAGCGATGCCGTGCAGTCTTCAGCATCTTCGGCATCTGTTAAATTTAATATTAATTACAAGTCTAAAGATGGGCAGTCAAAATCTATAAATTTAGAATTTGTCATAAAGGAAAACAAGGAAGGCGAACTTAAAGTATTTGATGTTGTATTTGAAGGTATCAGCTTATTGCAGTCGCAAAGAGATGAGTTTTCCTCTGTTATAAATAACAAAGGATTTGAAGAGCTAGTAAGTGTTATTAAAAAGAAAAATCAGTCTAAATAAAAACTTAAATATAAAATCGCTAAAATGGCATCAAAACACATACCAAGATTGTATCTAAGCGAAGTCAATCTTAAGACTGCAAATGAACCTTATCAGCAAGATAAAGCTTTTGGTCTTGATGTATCAAGTAAAAACAACCCAGAGTTGTTTCATTACATTGCTAATGTTTTAAGATTGCAAATTGGTGAGGAATTTATTTGCTTTAATGGTTACGAAGATATCGATTTTTACTTTACCATCAAGCAGGTAACAAAAAATACATTTACTGCAAAACTTAATGGTATAAAAGATAAACATCTAGAAAGTAGTCTAAAAAATAGTGGTAAAATTACACTTTGCTTGTGTCTTTTAAAAAAAGAACAAATGAGCGATGCAGTAAGAATGGCAACCGAGATTGGCGTTGATGAAATGATTTTTATTTTAAGTGATTATTCAAAGCAGCATGTAAAATTATTTAATTATAATAAACTTGTTGAAGTTTCAATATCAGCTGCGTCTCAATGCGGATTGTCAATTGTTCCAAAAATTCACCAAAAACCAATTTCTATCGAGTCTTTGTTTTTAAACAATGCAAATCTACAGCCCAATGCCCCTTGTAATATAATTGTTGCAAATGAATCACTCTCACTTGGTGCAAAGCCTAGCCATTTGGTAAATTTAGTTAGCGATTTTAAAGCTAAATACAAAGATGTTGCAATTTTAATTGGTCCCGAGGGTGGTTTTAGTCAAGAGGACAATAATGTTATCCGCACAAATAAGCTTAATGTTGTCGAGGTATCCTTGGGTAAAAACATCTTAAGAGCCAGCACAGCAAGCACCGCTCTTTTATTTTTAGCTAGTATTGCTTAATGCAATCAGCAAGAGCAGCAGTTTGTTGGTATTGCATTGGACTTTGTTACAAAAATAAAACTCTCTGCAAAAAAGTCTTGCACTCAGCCCTGCTGACATAGCAAGCCTGATGGAAAATAATCGATAAGTTGGGCAAAAATTAATGCAAGAAAAAGTATAATTTAGTTTATCTTGAATTTTACACTTTAGACTTTAGATTTAATTGTAGTGGGTTATATTAATTGTTTTTTGTTTTGATTGTGAAAAAAAATCTTTTTAGCTGGCTTAGCATTATTGCCGTTTTGATTCTTGTTTATTTTACTTTTTTTGCTAGTAAGCTCAGTGGAACGCCTGTAACAATTAATCAATTTTATGAGCATCTTAACGCAGGCAAAATAAAAAAGGCAACCCTTACCCCAAACATGCTTATATATTCTACCGAGGAGGGGGCGATATACAACACAAGTGTAATGATGTTTTACACAAACACTGTTACCGATAAATTGCTTGAAAAAAAGGTTGAAACTAAAATTATTACCTCAACTGAGGGTGGTAGGTTTGCAAGATTTATGATGGGCTTGCTTGGGTGGCTGCCTGCAATATTGTTTTTTGCAATTTGGATTTACTTTATGAAAAAATCCTCAGGGGGCTCTGGTGGCAGCCCTACAAAGCTTTTTGGCTTTGGCAAGAGTAAGGCAAAAGTTATTATGCCAAGCGATATTAAAACAAGATTTGCAGATGTACAAGGCATAGACGAGGCTAAGGAGGAGCTTGTTGAAATCGTGGATTTTTTAAAAACTCCTGCAAAATATAGGCGTATAGGTGGCAAAATACCTAAGGGATGTCTTTTGTTTGGTAGCCCTGGTTGTGGTAAAACTCTTTTGGCAAAGGCTATTGCAGGTGAGGCTTCTGTGCCGTTTTTTTCAATATCTGGCTCTGATTTTGTTGAAATGTTCGTTGGTGTTGGGGCAAGCCGTGTGCGTGAGCTTTTTGCGGATGCAAGGTCGAAATCGCCATGTATTATTTTTATTGACGAAATAGATGCAGTAGGCAGACATCGTGGAAGTGGTGTTGGTGGCGGTAACGATGAGAGAGAGCAAACCCTTAATCAGCTACTTGTTGAGATGGATGGCTTTGACGATAAAACAAATGTAGTTGTTATAGCTGCAACTAACAGACCTGATGTTTTAGATAAGGCTCTTATGAGGCCCGGTCGTTTTGATAGACAAATTACAATTCAAAAGCCAGACTTAAAAGGTAGGGCAAAGGTTTTGGCGGTTCACTCTAAGGATGTTAAACTTGCTCCTGATGTCAATCTTGACGAAATTGCAAAGTCAACCCCCGGTTTTAGTGGTGCCGAGCTTGCAAATTTAATTAACGAGGCTGCTCTTGTAGCAGCAAGAAACAACTGCTTGCTTGTAACCGCTAAGGATTTTGAAATGGCAAAGGACAAGCTACTTATGGGTCTTGAACGCAAGGGAGTTATAATGAAGGAGCAGGAGAAAAAACTAACCGCCTATCACGAAGCAGGACATGCAATTACTGCAATACACTCAGCTGGCTCGGATCCTATTCACAAAGCAACAATACTTCCTCGTGGAATGGCTCTTGGTGTTGTAATGCGTTACCCCTTGGAGGACAGATTCTCACTTACCCGTCAAAAAATGCTTGCCGACTTAGTTGTGTCAATGGGTGGAAGAGTTGCTGAGGAAATGATTTTTGGCTACGATTTTGTTACAAGTGGTGCCTCCTCCGATATAAGACAAGCAACAGCCCTTGCAACATCAATGGTAAAATACTGGGGAATGAGCGACAAGGTTGGCCCAGTATTTCACGGCGTTGACGAGTCTAACCCTTATCACAAGGAAATGCCATCTGAGGGTATGAACAGACTTATAGACTCAGAGATTAAAGCACTAGTTCAATACGGACTTGACAAGGCCAAGGAGATTTTAACAACCCATGCATCTCAGCTTGAGGCCATTGCTCAGGCATTATTGAAGTATGAGACTCTTAGTGGTGATGAGATTAATAAAATCATCAAAGGCGAGGATATAGGTAGAAGTCCAGTCTTTCAAGGCGATAATATTCACTCGATAGGTCAAGATGGTGTAAATACTGTAAAAGGTTTTTTTGAGTAATTTAGCATTTTTTGAGTTGTGTTTTTATGATGAAACTTCAAAACTTTTTATTAATCACTTTATTATTTAGTTTTGTTTTTGCACAATTTGCCTGCTCGGAGAAAAAATTTAATAAAAATGAAGCTGGAGTAAAGCAAATATTTTCAACTAACTCCTCTGGCCTTAGCGATGCCCAGCAAATTGCAAAAGTAAATAAGGTTGAATATAAAAATGTTTCAATTAATCCAAACTTTAATCTTAGTATAGAGGTAAAACATAGGGTTATAAATCATTTACAAACTTTGTTTGTGGATAATGAGTTTGATTCTAATATTTTTTACATTACAAAGTCTGGTTACTTGCACAAGCTTGACAAGGATTTGAAGCAATTATCTAAGGTATTACTAAAATTTAAACCTCAGGAAAAAAGTATTTTTGTTGAAGGTTTTATTTCAACCGATGCCAATAAAGTATTTTTGTCAACAAATTTAGGTAAAATATTTGCCTTTAATAAAAAAGACTTAAGTGAGGACTTTGTGGTAAATATTGATGATTTTTTTAACTCTCCAATTATACCCGACGAGTCTTATTTGTATCTTAAAGGTATTCAAAACAGTGTATACGGACTTTACGACATGGATGGTAAAACTGCTTGGGTTCATAAAAAAGATGGTTTTGCAACATCTTTTAACGATACAAGTTCCATGGTTGTAATTGGCGATAATTTACTTGTTGCAAATGATATTTCCTCGGTTGAAATTCTTGATAAAAAAAATGGCGATCTAATGCTTACAACAACAAAGCAAGCAAATAAGGATTCTACCGCCGTTACAAATAAAACAGCAAAAAACATAAGATTAACACAAAGTGAATACTCAGTTATAAGTGGTAAGGATGATTTGTCTTTATTTTCAAATGAAGCCCTGCAAGTTAGTAATACATTTTATGTAAGCGGGCTTGTTGATAATCTAGTTAGCGATGACAGAATTCTTTCGGCAACTACAAATGGTAGTATTTATACGATTTACTTAAAGCAAAAAAACAAGGAGCTGACTGCACAATTACC
Source organism: Rickettsia typhi (assembly GCA_945889175.1). Taxonomy (GTDB): domain Bacteria; phylum Pseudomonadota; class Alphaproteobacteria; order Rickettsiales; family Deianiraeaceae; genus CAMCVL01. The sequence continues at coordinate 3,098 of CAMDBF010000011.1, read as the reverse complement.
TTTGCATAAAAATGATTATGTTGTATCGTTGATATCATCTGACAGATTTGGCATTGTTATTGTAACATTTAATGGTGATGTTTTTATGCCTGATAAAGATTTTAAAAATATTACAAAAATAAATTACGCAAATACAAAGCAAAAGCCAATTAAAGATATTATAAAAGCACTTGTTGTGCAAGATGATTATTTACTTTTGTATAATGCAAAAGAAGTTGTAAAGATTAAAATCCAGCCAGTAAAATAAAATATATTGTAAGTTATCTGTTTCTGTCATACATTTTTTATATTCTAATCTAAATTATTTATTGTTTTATAATGACTAACTTTAATGAGATTAATTTTATTCAGCCCGCTTTAAATTCAACAATAGAAGCTGCAATTGCTTGCCATAGATTTGCTGGATGTGGGGATAAAAACATTGCCGACAAGGCTGCCGTTGATGCTATGAGAAGGGTTTTAAATCAAATTGATGACTCTGGCGTGGTAATAATTGGCGAAGGTGAGATGGACGAGGCGCCAATGCTTTACATATCTGAAAAAATTGGACAAAAAAGAGACCAGCAAAAACATAATTTTGAAATAGCTGTTGACCCTCTTGATGGAACAAGTCTTTGTGCAAAAAACATGGACGGTGCCGTTGCCGTTATAGCAATTGCCCCAACTGATTGTATTTTAAAAGCCCCTGACATCTACATGCATAAAATTGCAATCGGTGGATATAATTTGCCTAAGGACATTGTAAGCTTTGACAATAGTGTTGAAACAAACCTTAAAAACATTGCAAAGGCAAAATCTAAAAGTGTTCAAGAATTAAATATCGTTGTGCTTGACAGACCTAGGCATCAAGAGCTTATAGCAAAAATAAGAGAGGCTGGAGCAAATGTAAGCTTATTAAATGATGGTGATGTAATGGGTGTTTTATCTATTTGCGAAGTTTTTGGTGGCAGAGCGGATGCTTACCTTGGCATAGGTGGTGCTCCTGAGGGGGTTGTGACTGCAGCTGCAATTAAGGCTCTTGGTGGAGTGATGATAGGCAAACTACATTACGAAGATGATATTCAAAAACAAAGATCCATTAAAATGCTAAGCGATTTTGGTTATAGCGATCCAAACCAAGTATTCACCCAAGACCAGATGATTAAGGGTGATAAGGCAGTTTTTTCTGTCACTGCTGTAACATTTAGTAGCTTTTTAAAGGGTGTTAGAGTAAAAACCATGGGCGATAAAAAGTTTTTTAAAACAAATAGCCTTGTTGCAAGCTTGCAAAATGGATACTCTATTAATAAAAATTTTACCCCAATTAAGTAGGATTTTTTTATGAGCGAGAAAGATTTTGAAAACTCCTTTGGTAAGGAGCTATCTTGCTTTTTACGCTCCTGTCTTAAGTTTTACAATTATGATGCAAAACTTGATATTATAATTGACGAAGATAAAAGTAAAGATCTTGCCTGTACATTTAACGATAAGTCAGTGTTTATATATGGCTATTGTGATGATAAAACTTTGCAGACTAAGGGTATGCTTGATTTTTATACGGCGAGCAAAATACACACTAAACAAAACTTTACGCCACTTAATTTTAGTGATGAATTTTTAAATATCGCACTTAATTATAGGGCTTGTAAAATACTTTATCAGGATTATCCGGGGTGTAGTAATACAATTCCACATTATCTTGAGTACAAATTAAAATCCTCATCTGCCGAGCAACAAAATATTGTAAGTTTAGCCTTTACAGCATTATTTTTTGATATAAAAAGCCCTTTTACCCTTTACCTAAAGCAGGCTGTAAGGGAGGCATTTTATCAAGGATTGACCGAGCTTGAAAATAACATATATAACGAAGAAATATTTACACAAAAGGCAAGGCTTTTAGCTGCAAGTCTTGAGTTATTAATTGAGAGACAAAAAGCTCAAAAGCAGGCTAGTCAAGGTGGAAAAAAATATGAAGCGTTGCAAGATAAAGAGAATGTGAGTGACCAAGATGCCGAGAATGAAAGCTTGGAGTCAAAAGAGGACACCGAAAGTGATGAGCCTAGTGATATTGAAAAAATTCGCCAATATTTTAACAATTTAAAAACTGATAAACTAAGTAAAGATTCGCAAGACGAGGCTGAAGCTAATAAGATAAATATTAAAAAGCATCTTAGCAATAGTTTTGCTTACAAAGTTTTTACAAAAGTCTTTGATAAAACGCTAAACATTAAATCACTGATTACAAACAAGGAAGAGGAGAGAAAAATTAAAGAAAAATTCTTGTTAGATATAGAGCAGGAAGTTAAGCTGCAAAAAAAACAGATTAAAAACTTACTAAACAAGCTTTTGTCCTTCAATAAAACAAGATATTATTTTGACAAAGATAGCGGAATGCTTGATAAAAAAAAGTTCACCAACATTATTATTGGTAATAATTGCGATAATATATTTTTTACAAAAGAGCAAAAAAAAACATCTGACATTGCCGTCACAATCCTTGTTGACAACTCTGGATCAATGCGTGGCAGGCTAATTAAAATATCTTCGATTATATGCTATATCATTGCCAAAACTCTCTCAAAGGCTGGCGTTAATATAGAGATACTTGGTTTTACAACTTTGGGGTGGAACGGCGGTGCCTCTTTGGAGCTATTTAATCGGCAAAACCCAAACCCTAATCAATTTGAAGGTTTGAATAATGGCAGAGTTAGCGACATCTTACATATAGTTTATAAGTCTTTTGACCAAAGTGCAATCGACAAGCACTTACTTAATATTTCGCTTATGCAAAAAGAATCGATTCTTAAAGAAAACATTGACGGTGAGGCATTGCAATGGGCTTACGAAAGAATTGCAAAAAGGGAAGAGAAGAAGAAAATTATCTTTGTTATCTCAGATGGCACTCCGGTTGATGATGCAACACTATCACTAAACGATAAAAGCTATCTTAAAGACCACCTTAGGCAGGTGATATACAAAATTGAAAAACAAAAAGACATACACCTAATAGCAATAGGTATAATGCACGATGTTGGAAAGTATTATCAAAATGCGATAAGAATAGACAGTATCGAGGAGCTTTCAAAAACCTTATTTTTGCAAATTGAAAAGCATATATC
>CAMDBF010000010.1 GCA_945889175.1 Rickettsia typhi | reverse complement strand
GTAATAAAAGTTATAAAGTTAAACATCACTCTCACTCTTCTGCAGATAGCTTTAAATCTATATCAAAAATTATCACTTCAACAACCCTTGGCAACTCGCTTGAATGGTTTGAATACACTCTTTATGCCTATTTTGCAAGCGTAATAGGCTCTAATTTTTTTCCAGCGACAAGCAGTCATATATCATTTTTGATGACATTTTGCGTATTTTTTGTAGGCTTTGTAGCAAGACCTTTTGGTGGCTTAATCTTTGGATACATTGGCGATAGGGTTGGGCGAAAGTCTGTTCTGTCAGCCTCAATACTACTTATGGCAATACCTACTGGCTTAATAGGTATTTTACCTAGTTACCAAACAATTGGCATAGCTGCACCATTGATTATGATTTTACTAAGAATTCTTCAGGGACTGTCCGTTGGGGGTGAGTTTAGCACTTCAATTGTATATCTAACTGAGTCCGCCCCTAGGGGGAAAAGGGGCTTTGTTGGGAGTTTTTCAATAGCTAGTGTTGGCATAGGCTTTTTAATGAGTATTATTACCGTTGCAATAATTGAAGCCACATTTACAAAGGAACAGGTGCATAGCTATGCTTGGCGGATTCCATTTATTGCATGCTTTAGCGTTGGAATACTAGGTTTTTACATTCGTAAGCATTTGCCCGAGTCTAACGATTATCAAAAAATACAAAACAAACATTTAAAACAAAGACATCCTTTGGGTCAATTATTTGCAAATCATTTTATAAATTTAATTCTTGCAGTTTTTATTTTTGCGGCAGGAGCGGTATCAATTTACACCTTTGGGCTCTTTGCAAAAACAATGCTTTCTTCAGTGTTAAGTTTTTCTATTTTTGAAGCAAATGTTATGGTTATCCTAGCCATGATAGCCTTTGTTGTAGCAGCCTTTGTTTCTGGCTATCTTGCCGATAAAATTAACCCTCTTTACTTAATAATAGCAGGGGCATTTTGCGTTAGCTTTTTAACCCCATTTTTACTTTACAATTTAAGCCTACTTAACTTTAAAATTTCAGTTACACTCTACATAATTCTATGCTCCTCTATTGCATTTATACAATCGCCCTTTGCAGTTTTTGTTGTTGACCTCTTTCCTGTAAATATTAGATCAACAGCCGTTGCCACTGTCTACAGCTTTATATCGATATTTTTTGCTGGCACGGCGCCAATTATTGCAATGCAAATTATAAAATCAACTTCAAGCGTTGTTGCTTTAGGATACTACATACTACCAGTTTGTATACTTACAATCATCTCTGCAGTTATTTGCAATTTAAGACTAAAAAAATCTCTATTAAGATATGACGATTAAGTATAGGGAGAGCTTTTACAGAGCCAGCAAATCTATACCTACAAATATCTACCATGACCTTGAAAAACGGGGCTTTTACAATCTTGAAATTATTTTTAAATGGAAGGAGATAGTAGGCATCGAGCTTGCATCCAAATTTATTCCTCACTCGGTAAAATACAAGCCCATTCCACGGCCAAGATACAGCCTTGAAAACGAAAAAACATTTCTCTTGGTGCTTTTTGTAACCATCTTAGATGAATCAATGTATTATAAGTTTGACTATATTAAAACAGACATTATAAATCGTATAAATCTTTACTTTGGTCGCAAGGTCTACGACGAGGCAGATTGCATAAGAGAGCGTTAATTTATATTATTTACAGAATACTATGAATGAAGAAACTTTATATCCTTGGATAAACCCAGTCTTACTTCAAGTTGGCCCTCTTGCCATAAGATGGTACTCCTTAGCTTACATATTTGGCTTTGCTGCCGCTTATTTTTTGATTAAATTTTTTGAAAAAAGAACCTTCCCCCATAATCAAATCATTACGCAAAAAAGACTTGATGCTCTTCTTAATATAACAGTAATATCAACCTTACTTGGGGGTAGACTTGGCTATGTTTTATTTTACAATCTTCATTACTACCTGCAAAACCCATCCGAAATTTTGCAGGTTTGGCACGGCGGAATGAGCTTTCACGGTGCTATGATTGCAATGTTTTTTTCGGCATTAATTTACACAAAAATTGAAAAAATATCTTTTTTACGCATAACAGACATGTTTTGCCTTACAGCACCTATTGGTATTTGCTTTGGTAGAATTGCAAACTTTATTAACGGGGAGCTTTGGGGCAGAGTCAGCGACTGCAAAATTTGCATACCATTTTTAACAAGTGGCAGCTACCAACCACGCCACCCAAGCCAGCTCTACGAGGCTTTATTTGAGGGTTTTATATTATTCTTGATATTATTTACCGCAGCTTACAAAAAACATGCTCTTGTTGTCAAAGGTTTTATATCAGGATTGTTTTTATTTTTATACGGATTGTTTAGGTTTTTTATTGAGTTCTTTCGTGAGCCTGACCAGCAACTTGGGCTCTTTTTGAACTTAGTATCAATGGGGCAAATTTTATGCCTATTAATGATAGCTGGTGGAATATTTGTTTGCATCTGTAGCCTTTTTAAAATCAAACCCTTTCACAATATTTAGACTATCTTAAAATGAAGATTCAAAATATTAGTACCGATGTTTTAATTATTGGCTCTGGTGGCTCGGCTTTATTTAGTGCTTATCTTTTAGCAAAAAACTGCAGTAAATTAAATATATCAATAGCATCCTCTTTTAACATAGGGGCTGGGGCAACTATGTCGGCAAAGGGCGGAATCAACGCTGCCCTTGCAAATGTTACTAAGGACAAATGGCAATGGCATGCTTTTGATACCATAAAGTCCGGTCAGGGGCTTTGTAATGAGGCGGTTGTCAACAAAACATGTCGCATAGCTCCTTTACTTATTAAGGCTATTGACAAGCTTGGGGTTGATTTTGATAAAGACGAAAACGGCAAAATAATGCAAAGAAAATACGGCGGGCAAAGGCTTGATTACGGCAAGGGCGATTTTGCTTGGCGAGCTTGTTTTAAGTCGGACACTACGGGAGCTAGCATTATTAATGCTTTAAAAAATAAAGTTACGGAGCATCAAAATATTAGTCTACATAGCAACCTGCACCTTGTGAGTATTGATGCTAGCGATAAGATGTTAAATAATGCCATCTTTACAAACATTAAAGACGATTGCCTAGTGAATTTTAATTTTAAGTATATTATTATTGCAAGCGGCGGGTATTCGTGCGTGTACTCAAGTGCAACATCCGGTGGTTCTAGCTCTTGTGTTCCCCTTGTTTTACTTAATACTCTTGGGGCGGATTTTAAGGATGCCGAGTTTGTGCAGTTTCACCCAACTGGCTTATATCCATCAAACATTTTAATAAGCGAGGCTTGCAGGGCCGAAGGTGCTTATCTTGAAACTGAAGACGGCGAAAGATTTTTAAAATATTATAGTCCAGAGAACATGGAGCTTTCTTCAAGAGATGTAATTTCAAAAGCAATTTTTACCCAAATGCAAATAGATAAAAGTGATTTTGTTTATTTAAACTTAAAGCACATTGACAGTAATGTTATTAAAACAAAGCTTGCAAATGCTTATAAAAATGCAATGTTTTTTTGCTCAAAAGATTTAACTCAAGATAGAATAAAAATAAGACCAGTAGCCCATTATTCAATGGGTGGGCTTGCAGTGGACGAGAATTACAGATTAAATAATTTTACAAACGCTTTCTGTGTAGGCGAGGCAGCTTGTGCATCGTTACACGGTGCAAATAGGCTGGGCTGCAACTCGCTACTTGAGTTACTTACATCCTCTCTTTATGCAGTATTTGCTTTAAAAAAACAATTGAGGTCTGGTAGCGATGATTCGGTTAAGTTAAGTACCAATAAAGAATTTAATATAATAGATTTGTGCAGGCAAAAAATTAAAGAGCTTACGAGTGGCGATACCATTAAGACATTAGATACAAAGTTTTTAATAAATAGCGAGATTGCAAATACAATTGCTAGCGAAGTAAAATATCTAATGGATAAGCATCTTGGAATTGTAAAAGACAGGGCTGGAATGACGGAAATTTTAAAAATAATTAATAATCATCTATCAATCTTTGTAACTTGCGATCTTGAAGTTAAGGATGTAATGGATTTTAATGATATCATTAATTCTCTGTGCCTTTTAAAAATCTGTAAAACTATTTGCCTTGCGTCGTTGAAAAGAAGGGAGTCGATAGGGAGTTTTATTAGAACTAAAAGAGAGGGCGGTGAAGTTAGTCAAAACAATGAAATTCAAGATAGGCAGGTAAAACAAAAACCAACTGCAAAACAACCAAGAGCTAGGATGTTAAAACAAAACCTGCAAAGGCGTAAAAATAAAAAATAATACTTTTTGCTTTGTTGTTGTATAAAAAAAATAAAACCCATCAAATAATTAAATATTACAATATCTTTTATTATTATAAATAATGATATATGAAATTATACGAAAAAGCTCATTTAGTTATCCTTGGAGCTGGTGCATCAAAGTCTGTAGATAAAAATATGCCATTAATGAATAATCTTATTGAAACTTGTGGCTTACAAGAAGACATTAGGCATTACGACATAAATCCTACTGAGATTGTAAATTTTGAAGAATTTTATTCTAAAATATACAATGATGATAGTTATGCAAGACTAATAGAAATAATTAACGATAAGATATTTAATTATTTTTCTAAATTAGAATTAACAGACAAACCAAATGCTTATGATTACTTATTCTTATCTTTAACAAAGAAAGATGTTATAGCAACATTTAATTGGGATCCTTTTTTATGGCAAGCTGCAAAAAGAAACCATCAAGTTTTTCCAAACGATAATCCAATATTACTATTTTTGCACGGTAATGTTAAAGCTGGACATTGTTATAAGTGTAGAATAAATGGCGAACTTGGTTTTTTGTGTAGCAATTGTCAAAAACCTATGAGAAAAATTCCACTGCTTTATCCGATCGGCAAAAAAGACTACACTGAAAATCAGTATATCAAAGATGCTTGGAATCGCCTTCATCTTGCAATAGAGAAATCTTTTATAACCACAATATACGGCTACTCCGCTCCTAAAAGTGACAGTGAGGCGATGGATGTTTTTTTAAAATTGCACAATCGAAAAGATCATAGAGAATTTGCAGCAATAGAAGTTATAGACATAAAGCCAAAAAAAGAATTAGATAAATCTTGGAAAAAGTTTTGGACACTTCCCCAGAGTATGCGAAATGTAACTTATACGCTTTCCGAGGATTGTTATTTCTACCCCAGACAGATTGAAGATAGTTTGATTTATCATTATCCACGAAACACAACGAGAGCGTTATTTGAGACTCGAATGCAACAAAATCCAATAGAGCTAAACTCAATTCCAAAGTTTAAAGTCCTCGCTGAATTACAAGAATGGTTTAAAAATAGATGCAAAACTAATCTTAAGTAAATCGGAAGGTAGCATTGCCCTAGATTAAATTCAAAAAATAGTTAGTTTTATTAGAACTGAAAGAGGGAGGTAAAACTAGTCAAAACATTAGACCTCATGCATAATCTTGACTACATAATAATACTTTCTTTTCTTAAAAATAAAACTCTCTGTAATGCAAGGCACTTTGGGCAAGGCTCGCACGCCACCCCCCCCTGCTTGCCAAAGGCAAGCTGGCGTGGCGAGCCTGAAGATGGATGGTAGCAGATAACTTACTTAATGGTTGTTAAGTATGGCTTTTTAGTAGATGTTAATCGGATTATGCTGGAGGTCTAATATAATTCAAGATAGGCAGGTAAAACAAAACCTGCAAAGGCGTAAAAAAGTGAAATAAAACTTATTATGACTTTACTTGTAGTAAAGCCCGTGTTTTGGCGACTTTGTAAATATTATATTACCATCAGATGTAATGCCTATTGTGTGCTCGTATTGGGCAGAGAGCTTTTTGTCCTTTGTTATTGCTGTCCATCCGTCAATTTTACTAACAATTGCATGATAGGTGCCTTGATTTATCATAGGCTCTATTGTAAATATCATACCCTCCTTAATTTGTAGATTTTGGTAAGGACTGAATTTTTCGTTATAGTGAACAATTTGCGGATCCTCGTGAAAAACCGTTGATATACCGTGCCCGCAAAAGTCCTTAACAACTGAATAGGAATATTTTTTTGCATGACTTTCAATTGCTATTGCTATATCTCTTATAGCATTACCGGGTTTTGCAGCCTCAATGCCAAGCATCATTGCTTCAAGAGTTACTTGGCACAGCTTTATGCCATCGTTTCGCCCTTTGCCAACAATAAACATTCTACTAGTATCTCCGTAGTAGCCATTTAATATAACAGTTACATCTATGTTGATAATATCGCCATCCTTTAGTATTTTTGCTGCCGAAGGAATGCCGTGGCAAATAACATGATTAACAGAGGTGCAGATTGACTTAGGAAATCCCTTATAATTTAAAGGTGCTGGTATTGCGTTATTGCTTACAATGTAAGAGTGGCAAAGGTCGTTAAGCTCTAAGGTCGAGACTCCTACTTTTACAAAATCTTCAATATAGTCCAAGGTTTTTGCGGCAAGTTCGCCAGCTTTTTGCATTTGTTCAAAAACTTCCTTAGAGTGAATTTTTATAGCCATCTATATCTAAAAACAAATACTATACTCTAAGCTTGTCCTGCCAGTTTGGTTTAACTTTAACAATTAACTTTAGCTTAACTCTTGAACCATCTGCTAAAAAGCTTTGCATTTCGGCAGATGCTTCCTTTAGTAAAGTTGTAAGCATTGCACCCTGCTTACCTATGACAATTTTTTTATGATTATCCTTGTCAACAATAATATTTTGCACAACCTCAATAATATTAAGGGTTTTAAGCTCAGGTTCTTCATTAACAAAGGCAACATTTTCCTCTATGTCATCGTCAAATAGGTCGTCAATTTTTTTAATACTTTTTGCCCTAGGGGCTCTTATACTTAAGGTAACTTGCTTTGGCTCGGATATTAAAACTGTTTCAACCTTACTGCTATAAGGAATCTCCTGCTTGAAGTTTAAAAAAATTTGCTTTCTTGTAATCTCGGCAAAAGTTTCGCTAAGGTCAAGGTCGGTTACCTCGCCTTGGTTAAAAATCCATTGTGCTTTAGGACTAATTTCCTTAAGATAGTCAATTAAAGGCACAACACCAATATCTGCTTTTGCTGATAGCCTAAAGGTTTTTTCAAACAAATCTTTGTTTGGAATCGACTCCTCAAAAGCCTCGAGCTCCTCTGGGGTTGTTGTGTCAATTTTGTTTATTACAAGAATTGCCTTTTCCTCGCTTCTTTCAAGCTCTGATTGTAAGTACTTAAAGCCATCAAAAAGTTTTTTATTTGGGTCAACAACAATTATCATCTTTTCGGCACTTCTAATGCCAGACCAAGCATTTGCAATAATGTATTTTTCAAGCCCGCTACGCCCCTTAAATTTAAAAACACCGGGTGTGTCAACAAATACAATTTGATGGCTTTGGTCGCTATAAATACCCTTAACATTAAACCTTGTGGTTTGCGGCTTACTTGTAGCTATGGACACATCCTTGCCTGATATAAGGTTGACAATTGTCGATTTACCAACATTTGGCTCGCCGGCTATGGCAACTGTAATGCAATACTTTTCGGTCTGTGTAGTGTTCATTTTAGATATTACAAAATAGAAAAATCTTTACTGCATTTTATAAAATTTCTTTCTAATTGCAAGATATAAATTTTGAAGAAAAATTAAAAGCCATCAATTTACAAAAAATAGGTAGAATCTATTTTTGACTATTCTTTAAATATTTTTTGTAGACAATTATACAAACAATTAGCATGTTACCCGTGATGGTGGCGGCTTGAAAGATTATATTTGTTAAAATTTTCTCGTCCAAAGCGATAATAGAAAAGACATTTCTTAAGGATGTTAATGTGAACATTGCAACGCTATCGCTGTAGGGATCCTTGCTTACTTTTTTAATTGTTGGAATGTAGCCCGTAACATCTATAGCAGTTAAAAGCAATACTGACCAAAGAGGATCTTTTGTAACTATCCATATGGGAATTGCAAGAATGCCGGAAATAAAACATATCCAATCGGATTTCGTAATATGCTTGTCGCATTTCTTAATCAAAGACAACAAGGCTATAACTACGCTAATACAGCCCGACAGGCCTATTGCCCAACACCCCATGCCGCCGCCACTAAAAAGTTCTGCAAAAAATACTGTTAAAGTTGCTGAAGACCAAATAACCCAAGTAAAAACATGGGGCTTAATTTTGTTTTGTAAAATTGACTTAATATAAGGCACAAAGGCAACAATTGTAATAATTATTGCAAAAATGCCTGAATAATTTTTTAATAAAGTGTAAGTCATGTAAAAAATAATCAGATATGCTAAATGTGCACGACCCTTTCCTGACTATCAAGAACGGACTCGTGAATCATTTCGCTAAGTGTTGGATGAGGGAAGATTGTTTGTATAAAATCAAGCTCGGTACCCTCCATTGTTTTTGCAATTAGAAAGGTTGAAATAAACTCGGTAACATCAGCACCAATTAAGTGTGCCCCCAAGAGTTCCCCTGTTTTTTTGTCAAAGATTGTTTTAACAAGTCCCTCAGTTTTGCCTATTGCTATAGCCTTGCCATTTGCAGCATATGGAAACCTACCAATCTTAACATCGTATCCAAGCTCCTTAGCCTTTGCCTCAGTTAAGCCGACAGATGCCATTTGCGGCGATGTATAAATACAACCTGGTATGTTAAGCCTGTGAATTGCATGTATTTGCGATTTATCGTATTTACCAAGCTTTGAGGCTATAATCTCACTTGCAATAATTCCCTCGTGACTAGCCTTGTGTGCAAGCCAAGGGCCCTGAGTTACATCGCCTATTGCAAGAATTTTTTCATCGCTTGTTTCCAGATATTTTGTTGTTGTAATAATTCCTCTTTCGTCTTTTGCGACCTTTGTTTTTTCAAGTCCCAATGAATCAGTATTAGGAACAACCCCAGTTGCCATTATAACTCTATCAAACTCCTCTGTTTTAACATCACCACTTGACAGTTTGTAAGTTACTAATACAGTGTTTTGTTTTTTTTCAAACTTAACTAAAGATGCCGATGTAAAGATTGTTAATCCCTGAGCTTTAAAGCTTTTTTCGGCAAGCTTTGATATCTCAATATCCTCGGAGGGAACTATTCTGTCAACCATCTCGACAACAGTAACTTTTGAGCCAAATGTGTTGTAAAAAGTTGCAAACTCAATACCTATAGCACCAGAGCCAACAACAAGCAATCTTTGTGGAAGAGATTCCTGCACCATAGCCTCCTTGTATGTTAAAATAAGTTTGCCATCAGCTTCAAAATCTTTAACCATTCTGGCTCTTGCACCTGTTGCAATGATAAAATAATCTGCGGTAATTTTTTGCTCAGCAACCAAGATTTGACCTGAGCTTGCAAATTTTGCCTCGCCCATTACTACTTCAATCTTATGCTTTTTCATAAGACCTTTAATACCGCCCGATAGCTTTTCGGCTATTCCCCTTGATCTTTTCACTACCTCTTTCATGTCAAAAGATATATTTTTACTATCAACCTTAAGACCATATTCTTCAGCCTGAGTAATAGTTTTATAAACCTCTGCACTTTTAAGTAATGCCTTTGTTGGAATACATCCCCAGTTAAGGCAAATTCCGCCCAAATGCTCTCTTTCGACCAAGCATACTTTTAAGCCAAGCTGGGAGGCTCTTATTGCGGCAACATAGCCCCCCGGGCCTCCGCCTATAACACACACATTGTAATTATTTGACATATTTTTATATAGCAAAAATTAAGAAATAAAAATAAAATTTAATATAAAATTTAATCTATAACACCAAGGTTATCAATTAGCCTTACACCCTGATACTTGCATGCAATAAAGATTCTTGCATTATCTTTTTTAACATTATCGCAACTTAAATCCTCTTGGTTATAAATCTCTAAATAGTCGACCTCAAAGCTAAATAATTTAAAAATCTCAATAAAATGATTTTTAATAATAGCAAAATTGCTTAACAAGTTATCTTCTTGTATTCTAGCTAAATCAAGTTTTAAATTTAAGATTACATCATTTAAACCATTAAATTTACCATATAGGCTAAAAAGTTTTACAAAAGAATTTAGCTTTTTCTCCTGATTTGTATGTTTTAAAATATCAGCAATTAAGCTTATGCTTTTAAAAATCAAGGATGCTATTTGTTTTTGTTCTTGGTTAAGATAGGAGTTTCGTGATGACAAAGCAAGCCCACTTTCCTCTCTTTGTGTTTTGCCGGAAATAATGGATATTTCAGGAAACACCTCTGAGGCAAATTGCTTTACAACTAAAAATTGTTGATAGTCTTTTTCGCCCAAAATGACAATGCTAGGCTTAACTTGCAAAAATAATCTTAACAATACCTGTGTTACACCATTAAAAAAATGAGGTCTTGAAATGCCACAAAGCTTAGATGTAAGACTTGGAATGTTAAACTGAAGTAAAGGTTTTGATTGATATACTTGATTGTAATCTGGAGAATATATTACAATTTTTTTTAAACTGGAATAGTCAAAGGAGTTTTTAATTAAATTTATGTCGCCATCAAGGCTTCTTGGATAGGTGTCAAAGTCCTCGTGCTCGGCAAATTGTTGCTTGTTGACAAATATCGATACAACAACAAAATCACCAAAAAGCAATGCTTTTTTAATTAAGGATATATGACCTAGATGCAAATTACCCATTGTTGGTACAAAAACTAATTTTGAACTGACAAGGAGTAACGGATTGTAGTGTTTTATAAATTTTTGCAAATCGCTAAGTGTGTTTGCAATATTCATTGCCAATACTAAGCAACTGCAAGTTTGTGTCTACCTTTTTGTCTTCTTCTTGTAAGCACTTTACGACCGTTTCTGTCGCTCATTCTAGCTCTAAAGCCGAATTTTCTTTTTCTTTTAATCTTACTAGGTTGGTATGTACGTTTCATAAATTAAGGCTAATAAAAAAACTATAAAAACTGCTATTAAATTTTAGAGATAAAATTTAATATAGCAACAAAAAAGATTGCAAAATTTAATACACAAAAAATATTGCAAAAAGTAATAGCTAAATTTCGATATTTAGCATTTGAAATATAATCTTCACAAACGACTTTAAACCTTAAACTAGCGTAATAAATAACACTAAACAAGAATATCGCAAAAAAAGCAATAACAATGAACAAACCAAGCGATGTTGTATTTTCAAGCAAGCTTTTACCAAACTTTGCTTTGATAATAAACAATATAGTTTTGGTTAATAAAAAACCACTTGAAAGGATAATTAACAATGATGTAAATTTTTCCCTAACATGCAACATTCCAGCCATAGCTTAGTAAAACAAAAAATAAAGAATTTTAATATCCAAACCTACAATTAAATTTAATTTTTTTAACAAAGATAACCATAATTACCTCTGTATCAATTATTTAAACCTACATTGAGATAAATGCAAGATAAATTTAAGATAATGATGCAAAAAATTCTATAGCATTTGCTGCTAAATACAGTGAGCCGTAAATAAATAATACTGATTGCTTTGTGTGATGTTGATTTTTATTTACAAAATCCGCAAAGCAATCTTTAATATTTGATTTTACAATTGGTTTTATATCTTCAATCAAGGCTACAATTTCATCTGCGTCGTAGGAATCTTCGCAAGATTGAATTTTTGCAATATAAACATCTTCAACAATCTTAGTTTTAACAAGATTTGCAATCTCCTTAGTAGTTTGCCCTATGTCTTTACGCCTTAAAGCAGAGTATAAAATATAAACCTTAACCCCAGATTGATGCAACTGGGTAATTTTATCGGCAATGTACTTAATTGCACCTTGATTGTGTCCGCCATCAACAATCACTTTTATATTATCTTTTTGATAAACTGTTTGCATCCTTGCAATCCATTGTGTGCTTGTAATTGCCTCGTTAATTAAAGCAATATCGCTAAGGCTTTTAATATTAAGTTTTTTTGCAATTTGCATTGCGGCAATTATGGCATTTGACACATTAAAATACTGATGCAAGCCTTGCAAAGATGGATGTGCAAAGGTAAATAATTGCCCTTGCACATTTAAATTAAAACAATCATTATTTATTTGCCCAAGCTTAAAATCTTTGTCGTAAAGTAGTATATTATTATTTGTAAGTGCTTGTGATTTTTGCAAAAATACATCTTTTACACTATCATCTTCCTGTTTTGCGATTATTGTGGTGGAGTTATTTTTCATTATCTCAGCTTTTTCCAAGGCTATAAGCCTGTGAGTATTACCAAGATACTCAACATGATCAAGTGATACCTGTGTAATGATTGACAATATAGGATTTTGAACAACATTTGTAGCATCGTACCTTCCGCCAAGCCCAACCTCAAGCAAGTGAAAATCGCATTGTAGCTTGTTTGCAGTATAAAAATAAAGCACAGTTAGACCTTCAAAAAATGTAAGCTCCGAGTGTAAAGTGCTATCAACAGTTTTTATCCTTTCGCTAACCTCATCAATAGAATCGCTAAAGAGTTTATCGCTAATATTAATTGAATTATGCTTAAATCTTTCGTTTAAACAAAGCAGGCTTGGTGAAGTGTAGGAGAAAGTTGTAAATGATGCTTTTAATAAAATTTTTTCCAAAAAAGCAAGAGTCGACCCCTTGCCGTTTGTTCCGCCGATGTGTATAATGTTTTTAATCTGTTTTTGAGGGTCGCCTAGTATTTCAAGAGCTTTGTAGGTTCTATCAAGCTTAAACTCACCGTCCTGCTTACCAATGGGGTTTGGCCATGTTAATTGTTTAATCATAAAATGAATAATTTTACAAAGTGCAAAATTTAATTACTTTAGCAAAGAACATCAATCCCAGGAAGAGAGTTTTTTTCAAGATATTCTAAAAAAGATCCCCCACCTGTTGATATGTATGAAAAGTTAGCGGATAAACAGCTTGCAGCAACTGCAGATACAACATCACCCCCACCGATAATTGAATATATAGAGCCAATGGAAGTATTATAGGCAATTATTCGGGCTATACTTTCGGTACCTATGTTAAAGGGTCTTTTTTCAAAGACTCCAAAAGGTCCATTCCACACAACAATTTTGGAAGCCAATATAGCAGTCTCAATCTCTCTAAGGGCGTTAAAACCTATATCAACAATCATTTCATCTGCCTTTATATCTTTAATATCAATTATTCGGCAATCACTAGGATTTGAAACATCCTTGGTAACAAAAACATCCTTTGCCAAAACTACATTACAATTATATTTTTTTGCATCACTAAGTATAGCATTTGCAATATCTTTATAATCAGGCTCATAAAGGCTTTTACCAATAGAGTGTCCCATTGCATAGTAAAAAGTATTTGCCATTCCACCACCTATGACTAAGTTTGAAGTCTTTTTTACTAAATTTTTTAGTAAATCAATTTTAGTTGAAATTTTTGACCCACCAACAAGGCAGGTAATAGAATCCTTTGATAGCAAGATTTTTTCAACATTGTCAATTTCCTTTTCAAGCAACAAGCCAGCATAAGATGGTAAAAATTTTGTTATAGAATGTATGGAGGCATGCTTACGGTGTGAGCAGCCAAAGGCATCGTTAACATAAATATCGCCATACTGAGCAATCTTGCTTGCAAAGTATGAATCATTTTGCTCCTCTTCCTTGTAAAATCTTAAATTTTCAAGAAGTAGAACATCCATTGGCTTAAGCTCCGAGCATTCTTTGTCTGCTTTCAAAACATCATTTGCAAAAGCCACATCACACTTCAGTTCATCCTTAACACATTGCAGAATTTGCTTAAGAGAGTATTTTTGATTAACCTCACCATCTGGTCTGCCAAAATGAGATATCAATATAATTGCAGCACCTTTTTCCTTTAAAAAGTTAATTGTTGGAATGATGTTGACGAGCCTTGTTTTGTCGGATATAAAGCCAGATTGAATTGGCAAGTTTAAGTCAACCCTTAAGATAACTTTTTTACCAGTTAGGTCATCATTTGCAAAGTCAACCGACAGCTTTTTGTAAGGCATAAAAAATTATTAAAAAAATTTAGTTTTCTTTTTTTACAAAATTAACTTTTGCGGTAATATCAGCCGATGCAATAAGCTTGCCATCAACAAAGCTAGATGTAGAAAAAACACAAATATCTTTTTTTTGCTTAGTAAATATTGCTTTTGTAATAATTGTGTCCCCTGGTTTAACTGGTACTCTAAACTTTGCATTATCTATTGACAAAAGATAAACAAATCTTTCAAAAGCATCGTCACCGTGCAATCTTGCAAGAGTTTTAATGCCAAGTATTCCGCAGGCCTGTGCCATCATTTCAAGCGTTAAAACTCCCGGCATTATAGGCACACTTGGAAAGTGACCTTGAAAAAAAGGCTCGTTAATTGTTACATTTTTTAATGTAGATATAGTACCTTCCTCAACATTGTAATCAAGAACTCTATCAATTAATAAAAATGGATATCTGTGAGGCAAAAGCCTCATTATTTCGTCTATATAAATTACATTAGGCTCAGCCTTAATAATATTTTGATTACTCATTTTATAAATAACAAATTAATGGAAAATTTTTGCAACATCAAGCATTCTAACCGAAAATGCCCATTCGTTATCATACCAAGACATAACTTTTACAAAGTTTTCACCTAGCATTTTCGTTTCAAGCGAGTCAAAAATGCTACTTCTTGGATCGTGGTTAAAATCAATTGAAACAAGAGGTAATGTTTGATAACCAAGCACATTTTTTAAGCTAGTCTCACTTGCATATTTTATTGCTTGATTAATAGCTTTTACATCTGCAGGCTTTGATATATTCACACTTAAATCCACTAATGAAACATTTTGTGTAGGCACTCTTACCGCAAGGCCGTCCATTTTACCTTCAAGACTTGGAATTACAAGCCCTATTGCCTTAGCGGCCCCTGTTGATGTTGGAATCATTGATGTTCCGCAGCTTCTTGCCCTACGCATGTCGCCTTTTGAGTGCGAGCCATCCAAAACATTTTGATCCCCAGTATAAGAGTGAATCGTTGTAATAAATCCATTAACAATACCAAACTCATCGTTAATAACCTTTGCAAGAGGTGCAAGACAGTTTGTTGTACATGACCCTATGGAAATTACATTATCGTCCTTTGATAAAATATCGTGGTTGACTCCGTAGACTATTGTTTTAACATCTTTTTCCTTAGCTGGAGCTGATATTATTACTTTTTTTGCACCACTTTTTAAATGCAAACTAGCCTGCGATCTTGAAACAAAAGCTCCGGTACATTCCAAAACAATATCAACCCCGCACTCAGCCCAGTTAATATTTGACACATCTCTTTCACGAAATAAACGAATTTTCGTTCCATCAATATCTATAACATCCTCACCTATTGCTTTTACATCCTTATTAAAAACACCATGCGAAGAATCGTATTTAAGTAAGTGAATATGTTGATTGACATCGGCAGGACCGTTAACGGCAACAATTTCAAGCCCTTTGGCGGCAAAGTTATATTCAAAAAAAGCCCTTAAAATACATCTACCTATTCTGCCTAGACCGTTAATTGCTATTTTTGTCGTCATTTTTAAAATTAAAAATAAAATATTACCCTAATATTTCCTTAGCCTTGGCATCTGCAAGTTTTTCAATTGCAATATTTTGCTCATCAAAGATTTTTTGAAGCTCCTTTTCCTGTCTTTTTAAATCATCCTCCGATATCTCCTTTGCAACTTGCATTGCTTTTATGCTTTCCCTCTCGGCGTTTCTTATATTACGCATGGCAATTTTTGCCTGTTCAAGATATTGTTTGCAAAGGTGGGCGAGCTCCTTTCTTCTGTCCTCAGTCATTTGTGGTATAGGCACTCTAACATTGCCAGAGTCGCTAATTGGATTTAAATTAAGACCACTTGTTTGTATTGCCTTGATAATTGCCGAAACAAGGCTTTTGTCCCAAGGTTGCACGCTAAGAGCGTTTGTGCCAGAGACATTAATTGATGCAACCTGATTAAGAGGCTTCATATCGCCATATGCATCAACCCTTACTGGATTTAAAATATTTGCCGAAACTCTTGTATTTATGGTACCAAGGTTGTCCTTTAATTTGTTAATAGCCTGCTCTAATTTGTCGTTAAAAACCTTCTTGTCAAAACTCATAATATCTTTATATAAACAAACAATTAATAATACACAAAACTACTTTAAATACAGATATAGTAAATTTCAATAAAAAAATCAACACAAGCCAAAAAAGAATTATTTTCTTTATTTTTTGTTGCAAAAAAAACAATGATATTTTATACTTTATAGACTGCCTTTAGGCTTATACTTTAATTATTATATTGTAAATTGTACATCTAAGTTGGATATGTCTATCGATATTATTGTTCCCCCTTTGGGAGAGTCCGTGCAAGAGGCCACTGTATTATCTTTTTCAAAAAAAGTAGGAGATTCTGTAAAAGCAGATGAATTAGTTGTTGAGCTTGAGACTGAAAAGGTAACTCTTGAGATAAACGCACCTGCAAATGGAACACTTTCGGAGCTTATAGTTCAACCTGGTGATACGGTTAGAGTGGGTCAAATAATTGGTAGAGTTCTTGAAGGTGCCGCTGCTGCTCAGGCTAAACCTGTAGAGGCTGTAAAACCTGCAGTTATTGATGTTAAAACAGATAATAATCAAGTTTTCTCCCCTGCTGTCAACAGAATCGTCAACGAAAACAATCTTGATACTTCAAACATACTTGGTACAGGTAAAGATGGCAGACTAACTAAGGGCGATGTTTTATTCCCTGTTGCAAAAACTCAGGATACTGCTCCTGTTAAGCAATGTCAGCAAAACTCTCAGGACAGAGAGACAAGAGTGAAAATGACAAAATTAAGACAGACAATTGCAAGAAGACTTAAAGAATCCCAAAACAATGCTGCTATTTTAACTACATTCAACGAGGTTGACATGAGTGCTGTTATGGCAATGCGAAACGAATACAAGGATGCTTTTGAAAAAAAACATAAGGTTAAACTTGGTTTTATGTCATTTTTTGTTAAGGCTGTAACCAATGCCCTTACCGAGATTCCAGCTGTAAATGCCGAAATAAACGGTGATGAAATTATCTACAAAAACTACTGCGACATAGGTGTTGCCGTTGGTACTGAAAAAGGTCTTGTTGTGCCAATCATTCGTAATGCTGAAACTATGAACTTTGCCGAGATTGAAAAAACAATCTACGGATACGGAGTTAAGGCAAGAGACGGTCAACTTGACATGAAGGATATGGCTGGCGGAACATTTACGATATCTAACGGTGGTGTTTATGGATCTTTACTTTCAACGCCAATTATTAACCCACCACAATCTGGTATTTTGGGTATGCATAAAATACAGGATAGACCAGTCGCCATTAACGGCAAGGTTGAAATTAGACCCATGATGTACATTGCTCTATCTTACGATCATAGAATTATTGACGGCAAGGAGGCTGTAACCTTTTTAGTTAAGGTTAAGGAAGCTATTGAGGATCCAAAAAGGTTGGTTCTTGATGTGTAATATATTAATTTACTTGAGTTTTAAAAATAAGAGTTTAATATAATGTTGTAAAAAATAAAATAAAATTTATAAATTTTTGATTTATGGCTGAAATTAGTGAATTATCCTCAATCCTATCCCGTGCTTTTGCTGACTTAAGCATTGAGGTTAAGGCTGAAGAAACTGGTGATGTAATTTCTTTTAAAGACGGGGTCGCATCTGTAAGTGGGCTTGCAAAGGTATTTTCTGGAGAGCTGATTGAATTTTCAAGCGGTGCACTTGGTATAGCTCTAAACCTTGAAGAAGACTTCGTTGGTGTGGTTGTGTTAAGTGGCGTTGATAAAGTTAAGGAAGGTGACAGTGCAAAAAGAACTGGTAAGCTAGCAACAGTTCCAGTTGGAAAGGAACTTTTGGGTAGAACTATTGACGCACTTGGTAACGCTATTGACGGTCTTGGCGATATTAAAGCTAAGGAACATTACTTGATTGAAAGAATAGCACCTGGTATTATTGACAGAAAGTCTGTTCACGAACCGCTCTTTACAGGTATTAAATCTATAGACTCACTTATACCAATCGGTAGAGGTCAAAGAGAGCTTATAATAGGCGATAGACAAACAGGTAAAACTGCAATTGCTATTGACACTATCATAAACCAAGCAAAAATAAACGAAACTTTAGAGGACGACAAACAAAAAGTCTACTCAATATATGTTTGCATAGGGCAAAAAAAATCCACTCTTGCAAGAACAATCAAAACTCTTGAGGAAACTGGTGCATTAAAGTACACAATCATTGTATCGGCTACAGCATCGGATTCTCCAACCTTGCAATTTTTAGCCCCTTACACAGGATGTGCTATTGGTGAATTTTTTAGAGACAATGGAATGCATGCTCTAATAGTTTATGACGATTTATCAAAACAAGCTGTTGCTTACAGGCAAATTTCTTTATTATTAAGAAGACCACCTGGTAGAGAGGCTTACCCAGGGGATGTATTTTATCTGCACTCAAGGCTTCTTGAAAGGGCAGCAAAAATGAGTGATGAAAAAGGAGCTGGCTCACTAACTGCTCTTCCAATTATCGAAACTCAGGCTGGTGATGTATCTGCTTATATTCCTACAAATGTAATATCTATTACCGACGGACAGATATTTCTTGAAAGTGACTTATTCTACAAAGGTGTTAGACCAGCTGTAAATGTTGGTATATCCGTATCCCGTGTTGGTTCAGCTGCTCAAATTAAAGCAACAAAACAAGTTGCAGGCACATTAAAACTTGACCTCGCTCAATATAGGGAGCTTGAGGCTTTCTCGCAATTTGCATCAGATCTTGACGAAGCAACAAAACAAGTTTTGTTTAAAGGTGAAAAATTGGTTGAAATTCTTAAGCAAGACCAGTACTCTCCACTGCCAGTTGCTGAGCAGGTAATAGTTCTTTATGCTGCCACAAACAACTATCTAAAGGATATTCCTCTGTCGAAAGTTAAGGAGTTTGAAAGAATATTGCTTAATAACTTTAAATCATCCCACGCTGACATACTTGCTGAGATTACAAAAACAAAGCAATTATCGCAAGACCTAATTGCCAATATAAAGATTATTATTTCTGGCATTGTTGCAAGTTTTATTTCTAAACTTTAATTGTTGTAAGATATAAAAAATGAGTTTTAAAAAAGTTTCTAAATCTGCTTCCGCTAAAAAAAGAGCTGCAGTGCCTAACGACCAACAAAGTAAGCTACCAAATCCAATTTCGGTTGCAAAATGGCTGTTCTCCAAAACAGGACTAACTTTTGACCAAATTGGAAAAATAACAGAACTTAGCGAAATTGAAGTTAGTGCAATAGCTGACGGCTTTGCTGGCAACTCAGTTGCCGATGTTGATCCCGTTGCAAGAGGCTATTTTTTAGCATCGGATATCAAAAAGGCTGAGCAAGACCCTAGCTTTGTTCCAAGCTACATAGGGGATGCAACTCATTTATTTGACATTGTAAGAAAAAAAGCAAAATTTCAATATACTCCTGTCGTCGTTAGATACAACAGGATAAGCGGTGCTATGTGGCTTTTTAACGAATTCCCTAAAATTCCAGCACAAAATGTAATGAAGTTTTTATCTGTTGCAAAAAATATTGCAGAATCAATTAAAAACAAAACCTACAAAAATGTCTACAATCTTGAAGCAAAAGATCCAGTTTTGCTAAATTTATGTACAACCGAAGAGCTTAAAGATTTTGCAGAACAAAACAAATCTTACAAGGTTGTTCATCTTGATAAATAATGAATCAGGCGGAAAGCATATTGCAATTTACGCTTAAGCAAATCTGCCCAATTGTTAGAGACATTTGCCTTAAATATTTTAGAAGCAATTTCTCTACCTCTATAAAATCTGATAATACGATAGTGACTATAGCCGACAGAGAAATAGAGCTTTTTGTCAAACAAACAATAAATAAACACTTTCCAGAGCATAGTTTTGTGGGTGAGGAAACAGGCTTACAAAATAACAATCACGAATATCTCTGGGTTATTGACCCCATAGACGGCACCACATCCTTTGCAAGTGGAAGGGCAAGCTTTTGCTTTTTAATTACACTTTTTAAAGGGGATACACAAATTTTTAGCCTCTCCTACCAACCTATTTTAAATGAAGCATTCTATTCTATAGGTCAGCACAGTTACCTTAATGGGGCAATAATTAAGTCTTCTTCAAGACAAAATTTACAAGATTGCTACATAGCAAGTTGCTCGCCAAGATACATAACAACCCCAAGGTCTAAAGATTTCTTTAGCGAGCTTGAATCCTCTTGTCGTGCCAGTATTTATGGTGGTGATGCCTACTTATATTGTCAGCTTGCAATGGGTGGGCTTGATATTGTTTTTGACGAAGGTCTTGCAATTTACGATATAGCACCTTTAGTATTACTCATTCAGAACTCTGGTTGCAAAATAAAAACTCTTGACTTTCAAGATTTTTGCCTTGTAAATATGAGTATACAAAACTCTTACAAAAATAGTGACAAGTTTGGTATTATTGCTTATAACTACGCTATTGAAAAGCAAGTTGAGGCAATAGCAGCAAAGTACATCGGGTAAAGCATAAAATCATCAATATTTAAACTGCATCATTTTTTATTGTAGTAAAATATTTTTCTTATTATTTAATGACCGAAGAACAGCAGATAAAATTATCAGTCCTAAATGATATTTTTACAATGCTTAAACACAAAGATGGCGAACCTAAATTTGTTGGCGGTGCTGTTAGGGATTTTTTACTTGAAAACCCTGAGATTTTGAAAAAATTTAGAAAAGTTTGGAGCTGTGAAGTAAAAGCAAAATTTGCAGAGAATATTTTTTTCGAATACTGCATTAAAAATAACAAAGACATAGATATAACAACCACACTACTACCAAATAAAGTGCAATCGCTTTTTGCCCAAAAAGGTTATACCGCAAAAACAACCCTTGCAACAAATATAATTGTAAAACACGGCTTAAAAACTGAAATAACTACTTTGCGTAACGATTACGAGCAGGATGGTAGACAGACGAAGATTAGCTATTCAACTGACATTAGAGATGATTCTCGCAGAAGAGATTTTACAATCAATGCAATCTATCTTGACTTTACAATACTAGAGGACAAGTCTTACGATTTTAGATTATACGACCTACAGAGTGGAATTGCTTGCTTAAAAACAAAGATTGTCAAATTCATTGGTTTTCCAAAGGATAGAATTCAAGAAGATTACCTTCGCCTATTAAGATTTTTTCGTTTTACCGCAAGGTTTGCAATAAAACCAAATCACGAAGGATTTAGATTTTGTAAAATTCTGGCCCCAGATTTTGCAAAAGCCTGCCTACCAAATGCTCAAGGCGATGTTATTCTTGCAAAGGAAAGAGTTAGAGATGAGATACTGCAAATTATTGATATAAATGGTGGTCTAAAGCTATTGCAGCAAGCAAGCGATAAAGGATTTTTGCACATACTTTTAAGAGCTTCATCACAGGAAGATGTAGCAATTGGTATGCAAAAAACTGAACAAATTAAAACCTTAGATGCAAATATTGACTCGATAATATTACTTTTAACAATCTGCGGTCTTGACGCAACAAAAAGGCTTATACCAATTACAAATGCCGATTATATAATAATTAACAATTACATAAAAACAAAACATTATGCTTTTTGCGATTTTAACTTTAATTCACAAAAATCAAAATGCAAAATAGATACCAACCTAAGCATTAAAACAAAACTTTTGCACTTGGTCATAAAAAAAGATAGGCAAAGCATTTGTAAAGCCTTGCTCTTACTCTTTGGATTAGATTGCAATGTAAAAAGCTTTGATATGTTTAGTGAGTTTTATAATTTTATTAAAGATACAAATATTGACCATATTGAGAAAGTTACTTTTGACTCTCTAACTAAATATCAAAAATATCTTAAAAAGTATTTTCAACTCTCACATTCTTTTGCAAAAAATATTGAAGAACTAAAAGGTCCAGCAATATCAGAGGCCATAGATTTTGTACAATTAGAAATTATTAAGAAATCCTTGATTTAGCGATATTCTCTCATATCATTTCCAATTTAAATTGCACTTACAGTAAAATATTGATTCCTTCTTCTCCCTCTCCATTTAGAGGGATGGCTTGGGTGGGTGAGATATATTAAACCATTTCCACATTCTAAATAATGTTATTGATACATTACACCAAATAGGCTCGCCACGCCAGCTGGCTTTTAGGCGGCATGGGTGCTGGAGATCTGACCTTGTTTTAAAGAAAGCAGGGATTGTAATTGGATTTATACGGAGAACAAGGGATATTTGGTTGTCTATGGATCAAAAATTTAATAACATTATTTAGAATGTGGAAATGGTTTAACATCTAAAGCAATATAAATGATGTTATTAACCTCAGGATATTTATTTACTATTATTGTACAAAAAGACTATATTAACAATCTAGCCTCTAAATAGTATTTAGAACTGACAATAAATACATTACCCCAGCATTGTAACCATTTGAACCAAGTCCGCAGATGACACCATCAACAACATCTGATATGTAAGATGTTTTTCTAAACTTTTCTCTTTTGTAAATATTAGAAATATGAACCTCGACGGCCTTACATTTACTAATGTTTAAGCAATGCACAAGAGCATCCCTTATTGCTATTGATGTGTGAGTAAAGGCACCTAGGTTTAACACTAAGCCATCACCTTTAAAGGATTGTATAAAGTCAATAATTTCACCCTCGTGATTCGATTGAAAAAAGCTTAAACTAGCTTTTGTGTTAAAAACAGAGGTAAGGTCGGAGTTGATTTGTTGCAAGGTTAGAGAGCCATAAGTTTGTGGCTCTCTAAGTCCAAGTAAGTTAAGATTTGGACCATTAACGATTGCTATTAATGGTAATTTTTTTAACATAACTATTTAAAGTTTTTATTAATAAGTTCCTGAAACTTATCCTCAGGCATAAAAGAAGGAACAAACTCCTTACCTATAATAAATGAAGGGGTTCCGCCTATGCCAAGCTCTTGAGCAAGTTTGTATGTGTTTTTGATTTCCTCTTCAAAAACATCAGACTTAATTGCAGCCTTAACATCAGACTCCTTAAAGCCAAGGGAAACAGCTACTTTTACAGCACTCTCTTTAGTTTTAGAAGATAGCATTTTAGAGTGAAAAGCTTGATACTTGCTAGGGTCTTTAGAATTGATAAATAAAGCTATTTTTGCAGCATCTTTTGAATCCTGACCTAAAATAGGAAGTTCTTTTATAACAATTTTGATATCAGATCTGCTTTTAACAACACCAGAAAGAAACTGATGTGCAGCTTTACAGTATCCACAGTTATAATCAGAAAATTGAACGATTATGTTTGTAGCACTTGCATTACCGTAGACTGGGGAGTTAGCTATGATTTCATCGTAGTTTTTTTCAACATATTTACTTGCTTTTTCTTTTACATCTTCCATTTGTTTTTTTTGCTTATGTTCCATGTTTTTTACGATTGATTCGTAGACTCTATCAGGACTGGTAAAAAACTTTGTTGTAAAGAAGGAAAACCCATATGAGCCGATTGACAGCACAAGAGCGACTATTGCAATGTAATTCATACAAAAACAAGAAAACAAATAATATAACAAAAAAAGACTTTATATCCTGCGAATTAGCTCCCAAAAAAATAGCATTCTACTAAGGATGTATAATAATTTCTATTTGCATTTTAAATATAGTCAATACTTATTATGATTTTTCTTAAAAAACACACTAAGTACTAAAATCTGCCAAAATCCTTTCCTTCGGATTTTAACTTTTTTTCAATATAATGACCATCAAGAGCATTAT
The DNA here is from genome assembly GCA_945889175.1 of Rickettsia typhi. Taxonomy (GTDB): domain Bacteria; phylum Pseudomonadota; class Alphaproteobacteria; order Rickettsiales; family Deianiraeaceae; genus CAMCVL01. Next base: position 9,307 of record CAMDBF010000010.1, on the reverse strand, counting down.
TCGTTCCCCTTCTCATATTCTCGTTTAGATCGTCAACTATGTCTGCAAAATGGCTTGAATCTCTTAAGGCATCAATATCATGCTTTTTTAAAGCTGTAATTTTTTTTTCAGCAACCTCTTTATAAACCTCTTCAAAACCAGCTACTTCTATATCCGTCCCTCTGCGTTTTTTAGGCAAACCATCTGTGCCTTTTTTTACATTATATTTGTTATCAATACTTGCAATTGCGTCCTCTGGCTTGTTGTAGCTTTTGCTAACATTTGTATCACCTTCTTTAACATCGTCAAGATTTTTAACAATTACTTTTACCATTCTTTTGAAAACAAAAAATGATGTTACAACAATCAAACCAATAATGGCAACTAAAAATAAATCCATAGAGTTTTAAATAAATTAACAAATTAATTTGTACTTAACAAAAGACAGAACTAGTAAAATAAATCAATCATAATAATACAGTAAATATTTTTTACCACCACTCTGATATATAACCAGTAGTGTAACTCCCAGTATATCCAACACCCCAAGAAGAAGCATTATTCTCCTTAACATCATCGCATCTATAATAGCCTACAAAATTAGAAAATGTTCTATCTGTCCAAGATCTGCTATCAAGACAATGAACATAAAGTAAATGAGCAACCTTACTCTCATAAACATGACCATCGGTATAATAACTTGATTTGTTTGGTGTTAATTGAAATGTTTCATTTTGCCTATCGGGAGTCATTGAAACACTATCCAAGATAGTTCTAAACTCTCTAGCATCATAATCAAAACAACCTCCAAGAGCACAATAATAACCAGCTGCCGAATATCTGGCAAAACCAACTGTAGTACCTGAAAACCTAGATGCCCTTAAAGCTAAATAAGCATTTGAATCGTTACATCTTAATTTTATTTGGTCATTTTCAAGTAGTAAACTTGAGAAATAAATACTCTCTCCATCTCCATCCTTGATTTTATTTGGATAATCTGTTTTTAAATTTTCAATAATCTCATTAGATTTGCCAAAATTCAGCATTAAATAATACCCTTGTACAGGAGGTGGACTAGAGCAGTGACTCACACCTCCTGCACGAGTACTCCAGTTTGTTATAGATGTTGCTAAAGATGCTGGCGGATTATATGTTGGCTGAGAATTTAAGAATGTATCCGATTGAACATTGTTATTTACATACATTCTTTGAGTACCGTAACCTATCGTATCATCATATGTATCAAACTCGTTGCTGTCCGAGTTTTGCATTGCAGATGCAATGGCTAATGAGTTTTTTGGGATAATAATAGGATTGCTAATAAAGTATTGTGTTGGATTGCGAATATTATTTGTAGGTTGATTGTTACTATCTAAAACACCAAGTGCAATTTTAATCCATTTTTGACACGCTATTTTGTTTGACCAAACACCATTGTGACAAGTTGACGCGGCACATTTACCAAGAATTTTTGTATTTGGACAGGAATCAAAATGATCATTTGCATGCTCAATTAAATCAGTATTTGAAGTATTGCAAGCAAGATAGATACTTTCACCCTCCATAAAAGTTATTTTAGTACCTTCGTAAGGCTTAGTATATTTGTTAAATAATTTATTTGCGGTTTGATAGTTACCGCTAAAGGCATCCGATGTGCAATTTTTAAAAGCCCTGTAAGGCTTTGGTGTCTTTGTCAACTGAGCCTGACTTACCCTATCCCAATTACCATTTTGACATTTTGGTTGAAGTGGACTGTTATATCCGTTATTTGCCTTTAGTGGAAAGCTTTCTCCATTTGGGGTATAAGGAACTTTCGCTATCCTTGTATTAAAGTCTGTCATATTTATCGATGTAGAATCTATAAAAGTAGTAAGACTAGCATTGCTACATTGTTTATAACTTTTTATACAATCACCATATTCTTTGTCAAACATACCATTTTCAAGAGCTGTCACATCATACTGAGTCGAGCTTGATTGTAAAAAGCCCATATCACTACCATCAACAGACTCGCATTTTACAGTAAGCTGAGTACCAGCAGGCACGGTTGTACCTTTTGGCACAAGAACCATCTGCGATGTACTCGATGGTTTTGTATATACATTAATATTAGCACTAACAGCCAGTCTATCAACTGATAAAAATCTACGACACTTGTCAAATGATGTAAAACCAATTTTACCACTTAAGGCAGTAAATGTTCTTGTTTGAGATTTCTGACCATCTGGCGTTGCAAAGTAATAATCTTGATTACATGTTGCAATAATACTTTCATTTTCTTTTAGTTTAACAAAACCTGTTGGAGCACCATTGCTGTCAATAACTCGTGTTCCACCATTTAACACTGCATTTGCAACCGCATTAACATTAATTTTTAAAGTTAAACTTTTATTAAAATTAGCAGCAGTTTGAGGCTTTTTATCCTCAGGATCTTCCTTTGGTCTACATCCTAATATTTTATCACCTATCCATTTGCCATTTTTACACAAAGGAATTTTCGAAGGTGTCATAAATCTTTCATATCCAGATGGACACTCTAACTGGTGAAAGTTTGTGGTATAACTCGTAATGTAATCCACAGACAAAGGATAGCTAACTGTATCAACAAAAGTAATTTCACTAATAGGACATCCAACTTTTTTACATATCGGCATACCTGAAAAATCCAAAACACCAAATGTTCCATTAACCTTACATGTTGAAGACAATGTTTTAGTATAGGTGCCATCACTATCAACAAAGCCATATTCGTTACCGCTAAATTCTTGACATGTAACTTTTACTTTTGAAAAAGGATCGACTATACTAGGTGAATCCATTGCTAATTTTAAAGGCTTACCATCAAGTGTTGCATCAATTTCGCCAAAGCTTGATAAAGAGCTTGCTTTACATTTTTTTATACACTTAGGTAGACTATCTACAAGCTTTCCGCCTACATCTTTAAACAACTTTCCATCAACGCATCTAACGGTAAAATTACTTATAGTGCTGTTAATGGTATTGTTGTAATAACCATCAGAGCATTGTATTGTGTAAGCTTGGTTATTTGCAAGAGTTTGACTATCACTCGTAGCTGCAAAAAAATCGTTACTACTTCCAATAACCCCATCCGCTCCTTTACATTGAATTGTAGTTTTTCCACAGCCTCTGTAATCATCAAAGGTTCCATTATTAGTGCAGAATGACTCATATGAATCAAATTCTACATTCTTATTGTCAACGCACTTAACGACAACTTTTTGCTTTTCAAATAAATAATCAACACTAACTGCTCCAGCTGAATCAAGTAAAGGTTGATTATTGTAGTAAATTTTAACCGTCGAAGAATCAACATTTTTAAATACATCAGTGTAACACGGTCTTACACATACATAGCTCTTAATTGCCTCTTTACTAATAGGATCGCCATTTTTAGATTTGTAACTTAATTCACCATTTATACAGCTTGCTAAAAAGCCAGTTTGCCTGCTTGGCAATATTGAATAACCATCTATGCAATTAATTGCAACATCCTGATCTCCGTTCATTATTTTTGTTGTTAAATAGTTAGACTGTGTTGATAAATTGCAATAGGAAGGAATACACTTTTGCAGTCCCGTTATAGATCCATTATTACAGGTTATTGCAAATTTTGTCTCAGCTGTGCTACCACCAGTAGATTGAATACTTGATACTGTTGAGTTATCTGTATTACAAACAAATGAGTTACCATTAGCTTTATACTCCAAACATTCACCCCATCTACTATCGCTATCTTGAAGTGCCTGAGTTAATATATCGATTGGAATCTGCATGTCAGATTGCACTTGCCAATATCTATCTAAAAGAGTTTTTAAAGTAATTCCGTCAAACTTAGTGTTACTATCAGATTCCCTGTAATCTCCCACAGCTCTATCTTTTGGAATAGAGGAGCAATATTTTTGTAAAGTACGATTATAATCTGTAATAAAACCTACATTAAAACTATCTATTTTACCCAAGTAGGAGTAGTATTTTGTAAGAGTTGTCCAAGGCGATGGGTAATATTGAACAGATCCAGATTTTGTGCCTTGCACAAAAGAACCAATTACTTGATTAAAATTAGCTAATGAAGTTGGTTGCGTCATAAGGCTTCCATCTTGACCCGTTAATAAAGTTGAATCAGTCCAGTAGCAATTTTTTTTGAAATCGTTTAAAGAGTCAATATTTTGTTGAAGGTTTGCTTTATATTTAACAAGAGTCATTCCATTAGACATCAAAGAATTGCAAAAAGGCGAATTACCAGAGGAACTACTAAACCAACCAGACTTCTTCTCATCATAACTGTCTTTACAATATTTTTTAGTGTATGTCGTTACATCTATTTTCTTTCTATTAGCCTTTGTTGAGGTGCATGTTTTTGTTACATGGGATGGTGCAAGTGATGTCAAGTACTTTATCTTATCGTCACCTATGTAGTAACGCGAAATTTCACTTATGCCAATAAAAGAACAACCAGTCCATGTTCCACAAAGATCTCTTTGAGTACAATCCCCAATCTTTATAGGATCAAAATAATCCCAAAAACCACATGTTGGCATTTTCATGACTTCGTTGCTAATTGAGTCAATCATCACTCTATCAAAAATATCAACGCTTCCAATATTAAGAAAAGGGTCGTCCCAGTTGACATCCCTAACTCTTGATTCACATGTTTTTAACCATCCATCAGAAGTTATCTCCACTGATTTTGTTTCTATATATCCAAAATGACATGATTTTCGAGTTGCACTATCTATTCGAAGTGATCCTAGATTCATATCGTCACTTAAAGAAGAAAAGTCACCATTTTTGCTAATTGTGCAGTTAAAGTTACTTGGTAGACTTGGCTTATCGTAATTTGCATCAACTTCATAACTATCCTTGCAATTGATCGTTCTACTACCTTGATCTAAGACTCCTATGTATTCTTTATTTTCATACTCCGTATTTTGCAGTTCTTTGTTTGCATTTGTTTGCTTACAACCTTTTTGACAAGTTTCAGCAAAGGGCTGAGCGTCTTTAACAAAGTAAGATGGAGATTTTATGGTTGCTAACTTAGCTGTGCAGGAAATCTTAATTCTTGTTCCATCTGGATTTGATTGAGGAAAATATCCATCCTTACACTCAATATAATCGTATATATCATTTGTAGGAAAGTTACTAAGGTTTTTCAAAAACAATAACTTATTATCATACTTAGTATTTGCCAAAAAATCATTATCATCTCCACCCCAAATAAAGCATCCATCTCCATAAATACATCTAAATAAATCTTTGCCACTTTCATTTTGCTGACTCTTAAGGTACGAGTTACTAACTGGTGTAAAAAGTATATTTGTTGTTGAAAAAAGAAGATTGCCAGGAGAATTAATATAACTGCCAGCTATTTCTCTTTGATTGACTATACATTTCATATTTACTCTATCGTTCACTAACTTTGCTCCAAAAGTATCGTTGTTAGATATTATACCAATAGGTGTTGAAGCTACAGTTTTTACCTTTCCGTAACCATTAGTTGCACTTAGTGCTTTTTTACAAGATGTATTAAAACTAAGTGTTGAATATATTGTTTGATAATTTGGAAATCCACTAATAAATTGCAATCCTCCGCCAAGATAATAACAGCCAGAACCACTTGGCTGACCGGTTACTTTATCATATGTGCATCCGCTTGTGTCGCTTGAGCATACCAAACGATTGCTATAATTGTAAAAGCAGCCAGTATTGTTTCTACAAGTACCGTTAATGCAGATTGTACAATTGTAGTAACCACTTTCAATAGGGGTGCAGATTTTAGAACTCCAGCCATTTGTTTTAGTGTTGCAATCAGCTACTGTAGTACAATTTATTGGACCAATACTGACCTTAGGTGTTGTAGCTAAGCAAACATAATTACTTTCGGTAACTGTCGTTGTCCCTGTATTACTGGAATTCTTTATAAGCATTGACACTGGTTTGTAGACACATTCACCCTTAATATCGTTATTATTAACATAAACAGCACTTTCAGTTGATGGAGTTTTGTTGTAATTTGATGGCTTAGTGGGATCGAAGCAATTTTGCCATTGTGTAATACAAGTATAAGTAACTGGCTTAGGATCAATAGAGCCATTACAATTATAGCTAGAGATAACAGGGGTACATTTTGGAGTTACTGATGCAGGAGTATTGCTAATATCCGATGCCATAGCAATAGTATAAGTTCTGTCTTTACCATTCTGTTCGTCTGGATTTGAATTTGCAGGTGTAGCACCGCACACAAAACCTTTGTAATAAGAGCTTTCTGGAGTCGTAGAATCTTGTCCGTTGACAACAAGAATTTCACCAATTTGCGGTGTTGATGCACCCTGAGCATTTATACATAATAAAATTAGGGAAATACTTAATGTAAATTTGCAAACTTTATGCCAAAAACAAGTAAGCACACCTAATTAATATTAATGCTAAATAAACAAAAATCTTTGTTAAAATAAATATTAATTATAAAATTCTAATTATACAATATTTTTTTCTAAACATCTTTTTTTAAAATATCTTGCAAAAACAGTAAATTGATAAAAGCTATGTAAATATCAACCTTAACCCTTAGTAATACATAAAAAATGACCAAAGCTTTAGTTTTAATAGGCGACGACCTTAGAATAAACGACAACCCCGCTCTGCTAAATGCAATGCAAAATAACGATGAAATATTGGTCATTTACATTTATAATCAAGACTATGCAGGCAGACCTCTTGGGGCTGCTTCAAAGGTTTTTTTACATCATAGCCTTGTAAGTTTTTGCAAGCTTCTTAAAGATAGCTACAATATTGATTTACTTATAACAACAGGTAATATAAGCGATGTACTGCAAGATGTTTGTAATAATTACCAATTTGATGAATTTTATTTCAACGAATCCTATATAAAAAATTACAATGACACATTATTTGATACTAAAAAGTTCTTAAGTGACAACTTTAAAATACAGTGTAATCATTTTAAAGCACAAACATTATTTAGTTATGGTTCTATAAAAAATGGCTCAGGGGAGGATTTTAAAGTTTTTACGCCGTTTTGGAAGGCTTGTTTAAAAAATATAGACAAAATAGGTCAAACCCTTTTAGCAAAAGATAGTAAATTTGCAAAACAGGCAAAAGTTTCAATTCAAAGCCTTAATATTAAAGACCTTGGCTTATTACCAACAAACCAAGGTAACTGGCACAAAGAAATTGCAGCACACTGGACATTTGATTATAAAGAGATTGAAAATAACATAGATGATTTTATCAATCATAAAGCAAAGGATTATGCAAATAATCGTAATTTAACTTACATAGATGGATGCTCTAGGCTCTCGCCTTACTTTAGATTTGGACTTGTTAGTCCTAGGTATGTGTTCAATAAAGTCTTGGCAAGCGATAGTACGTCTGACCAATTTTTAGCAGAGCTTGGCTGGCGTGAATTTGCTTATCATGTTGCCTTTGTAAATCCTAATCTTTACCAGCAAGAACTAAAAACCCATTTTGCAAATTTTAAATGGGAAGAGAAAGGTGAAAATCTAAAAGCTTGGCAAGATGGACAAACTGGCTTTGAAATAGTCGATGCAGGTATGAAGGAACTTTACGCAACAGGACAGATGCACAACAGGGTGCGTATGATTACCGCCTCTTTTTTAATCAAAGACTTACTTATTGACTGGAAACTAGGGGAGCAATACTTTTGGGATACATTAGTTGATGCCTGCCCAGTTGTCAACCCTTTTTCGTGGCAATGGGTTTTTGGTAGCGGTTATGATGCTTCACCTTATTTTAGAATCTTTAATCCAGATACCCAAAGGGAAAGATTTGACCCTGATTTTATCTATTGCAAAAAATGGCTTGGTGAAGAATATTTTGACAATCTTAATATGCGAATAGTTAATCATTCAATTCAAAGGGGCAAGGCTCAAAGATTATATTCTTTAATACAGCAATAATGCAGGGGCTTAGCGATGAGGAGTTAGAGGTTTACTCTAGATCGATAATATTAAACGAGATTGGCATTGAGGGGCAGGTAAAATTAAAAAATACTAAAATATTAATTCTTGGTGCTGGCGGTATTGCAAGCTTTACCTTACCAGTACTTGCAAGCTCTGGAGTTGGTAGTATTTTTATTGCCGACTTTGATAACTTAAGCGCGTCAAACCTCCAAAGGCAAGTTATTTATCGTTACCAAGATATACTTAAACCAAAAGTGGAACTTGCTGGAATATTTGTAAAAAATCTAAACCCCTTTGTAAGATGTCAAACAATCAATCAAAAACTTAGCATTGAAAGCTTTGATTACTTTTTAAATCTTATTACAAGCAATAAAATTACTTACATTATTGACACAACGGATAATTTTACTTCAAGAAGCTTTGCAAACAAGCTTAGCATTGCATGTAAAGTGCCGTTATTTTCATCTGCTTGCATAGGTGTTCATATTCATCTTTATAGATTTGAAGGCTATAAGCATAATAAGCCTTGCTATCACTGTCTTTTTAGCGACCCAGATGACATCAAAACCTGTGCCAATAGCGGGGTTTTACCTTCAGCTGTTGCAATAAGCGGGTCGATGCTTGCAAATGATTTACTAAAAGATATTTTAGATTTAAACAACAACCAAGAGCAAGGCTATACAATTACAATTTTAAATGCAATCAGCATGCAATTAAAAGATGTAAAAATAACCAAGGACCAAAAATGCAAAACCTGCTCGGCTTAAAGGATTTAGATGGGCGGGAAAAATCTTGAAAAGATTTTTTGGGCAAGGCTCGGGCATCTAAAGCCTTTAAGTAAATGACAAACTTCGTTTAAATTTTATGTTTTAAATGATTTTTACTAAACACCCCTACCCCTCCACAACCTCAATCTCCTCAGCTGTTAGGCCGTAAAGATTGTAGACCATTGCATCTATTTGCTTGTCTAAAACAGAGATTTGGGTTGCTAGGTTTTGGCATTCTTTGGCTTTGGAATCAAAGAGTTGTTTAAATTCAAAGGCTATGGTGCTTGGTACAAAGATGTTTTGTTTTTCAAGCTCTGTTAAAATATCTGCAGAGCTATACTCGTACCAATTTTTTATTACCTTTGTTATCTTTGGTTCGGGGTTTAAGCTTGTTTGTTTTTCAAGCTTTTTTGCTAATGCCATATTATAATTAGCAACACGGTTAATCTCTGGTATTGATTTATCATAGTCTGTATCTGTTTTTAAGGCATTAAAGTCTTCTAGGGCTTGTTTTTTAGTTTTAGGCTTGTGATATTTTGCAAAGCTTTCAAAAATATAATCAATCATAAAAGATGATTTTGTGCTTAGGGATTGGTTTAG
>CAMDBF010000009.1 GCA_945889175.1 Rickettsia typhi | reverse complement strand
GTGTGTGTTAATTTTAGTAAGATAACTTTATGTTTTGCTATGGTTTTTAAGATTAATAGAATAAAAGAGGTTTAATAGATATTACCCCACCCAACCTCCCCTAAGAGGGGAGGGGTTTAAGATGGTAGGGGTTAAGGAAGAGGTCTAATATATAAATAATATTTATTATGTAAAAAACCAAACCGACTTTAATATATTATGTCTTAGGGTTTTAAAGTAAGATTTAGAGTATAATTTTTTGACTGGGTTTTTGACTGGGTAGTATTGATAATTTTTGTTTTTAAGGTTATGAGTGAAGAAGTGAAAGAAGGCAGCATTGTAAATGTTGCTAATGATGGAGATATTGAAATTATGAATTTTAATAAAAAATCTATAAGAAGGATTAAGTTTAGTGGTGAATGGTGGTATTCGGTTATTGATATTGTAAATTCACTGCTTGATAAAACAGAGGAAGCTAAAGATAGGGGTGCGTATTGGAGAAAATTAAAAGAAAGGCTGAAAAATGAGGGTGGAAATGAAGTCGTGACAAAATGTCACGGGTTCAAATTGGAAGCCGAAGATGGTAAAATGCGAGAAACAGATTGTGCTAATGTAGAAAGTATTTTTCGTATTATTCAATCAGTGCCATCTAAAAAAGCGGAGCCTTTTAAAAAATGGCTTGCAAAAACTGGATACGAAAGATTGCAAGAATATGAAAATCCAGAATTAGCTTTTAAAAGAGCCATAGCGGACTACATTTCAAAAGGCTATTCAGAAGAATGGATAAAGGTAAGAATGCAATCTATCTCAACAAGAAACGAATTAACAAAAGAATGGGATAAAAGAGATATTAATAACCATTGTAATGATAGCATTAAAGGAAAAGAATATGCAATATTAACAAATGTGATATCTCAAAATACCTTTGGGGTTACGACAAAAGAACATCAAAAGATTAAGGGTTTAAAAAAGCACAATTTAAGAGATCACATGACTCCAATTGAGCTTATATTTAATATGCTTGGAGAGCAAGCAACAATAGATATAGCAAAAGAGAAAGATACAAAAGGTTTCTATGAAAATTTAAATACAGCAAAAGAAGGCGGTAAAACAGCTGGAATTGCAAGAAAGGCATTTGAGGATTCTAGGGGGGTAAAAGTTGTTTCAAGTAATAATTTTTTAAAACGAAATACTGATGACAATTTAGAAATAGAAAATGATTTTAAAAATTTAACAAAACAAGATAACACAATAATCCAAAATAAAACTACCAAAGATCTCAAGGGAAATAACAACCTTGAATCTGCATTTGAAAATATTATCAAAACCCCTCGTAAAAAGTAATTTTAATAAAATCAATATGTGTTAAAGATATGATTATAGAAATCTCTTGATTGTTATCTTTATGTTTAGATAAATATATAAAAGTACCAAAATATTTTATGTAATCTAAAATGCTTATTGACACGCACTGCCATCTTGATTACTTTGATGCTCCGCAGGACATAATCAAAAGCTCTCTTGATTACAACGGGCAGGCAAACAAAACAAGCCACTTAATTACAATTTCGACAAAGATAAGTCAGTTTAATAAAATTCTTGATATTGCTAAAAGCGATGATAGAATTTTTTGCAGCCTTGGCAATCACCCATGTAATGTGCACGAGGAGGAGCCGCTTGATGTTGCAAAGGCATCACAGCTTTGTGTTAAGTATAAATCAAAAATTGTTGCAATAGGCGAGACTGGGCTTGATTATTATCATGACATAACCCACAAATCTATGCAGCAAGAGGAATTTTTAAAGCACATAGAGCTTGCCAGTATTTTCAACCTTGCCATCGTGGTGCATGTTCGTGACGCTTGGGGGGATGCTCTTGACATTATAAGGCAGTCTTTAAATAAAAACTCAAATTTAAGATTTGTTATTCACTGCTTTACTGGCACCAAAAAAGAAGCCGTTATTTTAAATGAACTTGGATGTTATATTTCAATCTCTGGCATTGTAACATTTAAAAGTAGCTTAGAGCTTAAAGATGCAGTAAAATATGTAAATCCGCAGAGATTGCTTGTTGAAACTGATAGTCCGTTTTTAGCTCCTCATCCACACAGGGGAAAGCAAAATATGCCTGAATTTGTGAGTTATGTTTTAGATGAGGTTTGTAGTTTGAGTGGCGTTAGTAAAAATCAAATATTTGAAAACTCAAAACAAGCTTTCTTATTACCAATTAATTAATAATTTAAAAAATGTGGATTTTGGAAATAATAATAATTTCATCGTTATTTTTTGTTGTTTTTAGTTTGGGTGTTTTCTCCCCCTTGCACTTTGCTTTTTTATTTGCAGCAATTGCAGTATCAACCTTAGTTTGCTTAAGGGTTGAGAGTTTAATTTTAAAAAAATACGAAGAGCTTGCCTTGGATAAAAAACATATTGAGTTAAAAAGACAGGCTTGGAGACTTAGATATAGGTCAAAAATTTTTACAAAACTTTTTAGTCTAGTGCTTTATGTTTTTTTTATTACAAAAGAAGTAACTCTAGCAACTTATCAAATGTTTAGAAGTTTTTGCAAAACAAAAGGCAAATTAAAAAGTGGTTTTTTTGATTACGATTATTCTGGAAGTCATTTTTTACATAAGCAGTCAAATTTATATATTTTTGCAGTCTCGGTTACCCTTACCCCATCAACTATAGTTAGCGAAATTAACGAGAACGATAAGTTTATAAGAATCCACTATTGTGTTGAAGATAACGACATAGAAAGTCTTTTTATATCCACTAAAGACTTTGAAAAAAAATTATCTAAAGTATTGCGATTTTATAAGACTTTATAAACAATTAATAAATTATAAATTGACAAAACTTTATTTTTTAACAAAATATATATAGGCTTAAAATTTTTACGGAGCGGCGGAATCATAAAGCGATGCTCGATTTACTATTAAAGCCTAGAAATAAAACTCATAATATGATCAAAAGATTTTTGAATTTAAGTTTGTATGAACCAAAAAATACCTAAAAAACGCATTATAATCGACACAGTCCACGAAAAAAACATAAGAGTTGCCACTACAATTGATGGTGAGCTTGAAAATCTTGATTTTGCACTAAAGGACAGAAACCAAGTTCGTGGTAACATCTATCTTGCAAAAGTAGTAAGAATTGAACAAGCCTTGCAAGCTGCATTTGTTGACTTTGGTGTTGGTAAAAATGGCTTTTTACCATTTTCAGAGATACATCCTGACTACTACCAAATTTCGCAGGAAGACAAGCAGGATATCATTAAGCAAATGAAATCGGACTTTGACGATGGATATCAAGACGATGAGCCTAGACAATCTCACGACGATGAAGAAAAAAATGATAAGACAATTCTTGACTCGGTAAAGGATAATATAGCACAGGAGTCCAGCTACGACTTGAGAAAATTTGAAAATATTATTAAAAGCAAAAGATACAAAATATCCGATGTGATTCATAAGGATCAATTATTACTCGTTCAAGTTTTAAAGGAAGAAAGGGGTAACAAGGGTGCAACCTTAACAACATACCTATCTCTTGCTGGAAGGTTTTTGGTTTTTATGCCAAATAGCCTTAAAGGCAACGGTATATCTCGTAAAATTGCCGAAGCAGATGAAAGAAGAAGAATTAAGTCGATACTAACATCATTCTCAATACCTATTACTTCAAGTGTTGTTGCAAGAACCGCTGCCGAGAGTGTACCTGACAACGATTTAAAAAAAGACTGCGAGTATTTACTAAATTTATGGAACTCGATAAGGGACAAAACTCTAAAATCCGATGCTCCATCTTTTATTCACGAGGAGGACAATATACTTAGAAGGGCTGTTAGAGATTACTTTGACCCGCAGGTTAGTGAGATTATTGTTGAGGGTGACCAAGGCTATAGAGATGTCAAAAACTATCTGCACGACATAAGCGATTCAAGCGGGGTAAATCTTATTAATTACTACGGTAAGTCACCAGTTTTTACAAGATACGGGGTTGAAGACAAAATTGCCCAGCTCTTTAATACAAAGGTTAATCTACCATCTGGTGGTTCACTTGTTATTCAGCAGACCGAGGCTTTAGTTGCCATAGACATTAACTCTGGCCGTGCAACAAACGAGCAGGACATAGAGGAGACTGCAACAAAAACAAACCTTGAGGCAGCCGATGAAATTGCAAGACAAATAAGACTAAGAAACCTATCTGGGCTTATAGTTGTCGATTTTATCGACATGATGAGGTTTTCAAACAAAAAGTCAATCGAAAGAAAGCTTAGAACCGTGATGGCAAAAGACAGAGTAAGAGTGCAGGTTGGTAGAATTAGTCAATTTGGCTTGCTTGAAATCTCAAGACAAAGAACGAGACCAAGCTTTTTTGAACTCGCAGGTAATCCATGCCCAACATGTAACGGGGCAAGCTTTATTAAGTCGCTTGAATACATAGCTTTGAGCCTTCTAAGAAACATAGATTCCTCAATTAGAGATGAGGTTGTTAAAAACGGTGGCTCAGCGGATGGTGCAGTTGTTAATACAACTCAATCCCTTGCATCTTACATACTTAACTACAAAAGAGCCTCGCTTTATGAGATTGAAAAAACATATGGCGTCATGGTTTTTATTCACGCTGGTAAAAGCGACAAGGACGAAAACTTTTGGATTACATTTGAGGGGCAAAAAGGCTATAATAGCGACACAAATCCAGATGTTATTGAAATGGCGGGTTCTAGAAGTATGAACCTTAACATTAACAACATCAAGCAATCACCAAGCAATGGTGCTGGTATGTTTGATAAAATTTTAAAAGCATTAGGCTTGCAAAGAGCAGCTAGGTAATTTATATATATTTTGTATGAATAATTGTAGTGAGTTTGAACAAAGTTCTACAGTAAAAGTAGAACAAAATGTAAAGCAAGTTGCGTGCAACGGTGTTTTTGATGGCAAGGAGGTGCCTCATCCCAAAGTTTATTTAAAGCTAATAGAGGGTTTTGCAAAGTGCCCCTACTGCGAAACATCATTTGTTAATTAGTATATATCTATATGTCAAATATTAGAGAGTGCAATCTTGTAATTATAGGCTCAGGGCCCGCAGGATACAGTGCTGCAATTTATGCTGCCAGATCAAACTTAGAACCAATTCTAATCTCTGGCTATCAGGAGGGCGGGCAGCTTACCACAACAACAGAGGTTGAAAACTACCCCGGTTTTGCAGAGGTTATTCAGGGTCCGTGGCTTATGGAGCAAATGAAAAAACAGGCTGAACATGTTGGTACTGAATTTGTTAGTGATTTTGTCTCTTCGGTTGATTTTACAAAAAGTCCTTTTACTCTATCAACGGACTCTGGCACTATTTATAAAGCAAAATCTGTTATCATCGCAACTGGTGCTCAGGCAAAATGGCTTAACAACCCTACAGAGCAGGAGTTTAGAGGCTTTGGTGTTAGTGGGTGCGCTACCTGTGATGGCTTCTTTTTTAAAAACAAGGTTGTTGGGGTTATTGGCGGTGGAAACACTGCAGTTGAAGAGGCTTTGTATCTTACAAACCACGCTTCCAAAGTGTACTTGATTCACCGTAAGGACAAGTTTAAGGCCGAAAAAATCTTGCAGGATAGATTGCTTGCTAACCCTAAGATTGAAATTTTATATAACTACGAGCTTGACAATGTCTACGGTTCGCAGTCTCCAAAAAAAGTGCAAGGCTTGGTTCTTAACAGTACAAACGGCGGGGATAAAAAAGATCTGAAACTTGATGGTCTTTTTATTGCCATAGGTCACAAGCCTGCAACTGATATTTTTCAAAATACAGGTCTGGAAATGGATGGCGAAGGGTATATAAAAGTTGTTGCTGGTACAAGCATTACAAATATTGAAGGTGTTTTGGCTGCAGGTGATGTGTTTGATAAAAGATACAGACAGGCAATAACTGCCGCAGGTTCAGGATGTATGGCTGCACTTGATGCGTTAAAGTACATCGAGACGCATCATTAATTAAGATTTGATAATGTTAAAATCTTTACTAAGATGTCTCTACTGCATTATTGCAAGCCTCATCTTATGTTTTTTTCAAACTGCAATGGCTAAAGATGATGAGGATGATGATTTTTTGACATCTTATTCCGCAAAGCAAAAGGCAAAACCCAAGGATAGCATAAGCGATCCTCTTGAAAAAATTAATCGCAAAACATTTTTCTTCTACGATAACTTTGACAAATATCTTCTATCAAACATTGCAAAAACTTATTTATTTATAGCCCCTAGCTTAGTGCAAACAAAGCTAACAAGCCTTCGTTCAACATTGGGTTATCCAGTGGTTATTGCAAACTCTGTGTTAGCTAGGGATAGTGAGTCTTTTGGGCTTGCAATTAACAGGCTTTTTATGCATTTAACCTTTGGTGTATTTTTTGCAAAGGATATTGCAACTCAAATGCAAATAGAGGAGGCCAATCTAGATTTTGCCGACGTACTGCGAAGTTTTGGTATGCCAAATGGACCATATTTTATTAGCCCAATAGGGGGAATGCCTGGAAATCTCATCGATGCAGGATCTTTTGCCCAATCCTTTGTTTATACTCCCTATAGCCTTAGCTCGGAGCTTCGTAGGATTAACGAATTTAGGCTTCCAAACACTATAATTACCGCTCGTGCTGATTTTGATTCTATAATAACATCTGCGAGAAAATCCTCTCTTGATATGTATGTGACTCAAAGATCTTTTTTTATTGCAAGAGCCGATAGAGAGTTGAAGCAAAAAGCTATTCGTAAGGCTCAAAAACAAGAGCAACAAAAATTAGTAAAAACAACTTACCTCAACCAAATTTACTATGGCAATAAGTTAGCTAACTATCTGTAGTCTGCAACTAAAAATAAGGCTTAATTGTTTTGTAGCTAGTTAAGTTACCGATTATAGTATCTATGTTGTCATGCTTATCACTCCTTTTGTTATCATACTTTAATAGCTCCACTTGATCGCAGGTTAAAAGCATTATTTTAAACAAATTAAGCAACCTTGCCTCAAGTTTTGCTAGAGCAAAGGGTAAATTAATGAGTATTCTTTTGCGTTGCTTTGCATTTAGTATAAATTCTATTATAGATTTAAAGCTTGCAAGATCCGGTCCTGCTGCCTCCATTATATTGTTATGGCAGAGGTTTTGATTGTTAATTATTGCAAGTATTGCGCTAATTAAATCGCCAACATAAATTGGCATAAAATCTGTTTTGCCACCACCTATTAAAGGTAAAAATGGTGAAAATTTTGACATCCTGCTAAACAGATTAAAAAAATTATCCTTATTTCCAAAAACAACGCTAGGTCTTATAATGGAATAGTTTTTAGAATTTTGACAAATCTGCATCTCACCATCAAGCTTTGTTTTTGCATATATCGAAGTTTTGCAAGATGATTCAATACCAAGGGCTGATATATGTATTAATCTTTGATTTTCTTGCATGACACTTGCAAGCAGAGATGGAAAATGAGTGTGAAATTTGTAAAAATCATTTTTTTTAATCTCATAAAGCTTACCTATAAGATTGACAATAAAGTCACTATTTTCGATTGCAGCCTTCAAGCTAGGCTTGTGGAATATGTCAATTATCTTAATTGTTAAATTTAGATTTTTTGGTAGGCATTTTTGCACCTTGGTTAAATTACTGCAAACGACAGTTACAAGAAAATCGTTTTTTAATAACAAATGGACAAGCTCACAGCCTATAAAGCCAGAACCACCCAAGACCAGAATTCTTTTTTGCATAATTTATCTTTATTACATTAATATATTAGAGTATGATAGCTAGTTAGATCCCATGATGATGTCAACTTTTTCAAGTCCTTGGTTTTTAAGAAATGTCATAACCTTTAAAAAGCTTTGAACCTCCACTTGCTTATCGCTTGCAACCGTTATTCTTAAAGCCTCCTTGCCGCCTTCGGTATTAGCGATTTGCTCAATCATTTTTGCAGTGAAATCATCGTAGTTAGATATTGATGTTTCGTTGATATAGAAGCCATCTGATTTTATTGCAATTTTCAAAATTGTCTCTTTTGGCGGCGTATAGGCTTTGCTGTAGGCTTTATCTGGCGATGGTAGCTTAATGTCGAAAACATTTTGTGCGGTATTTGACATCATTATAAAAAAGAATAATAATATCAAAACCATGTCAAGCATTGGCACTAAAAATGGTAAGTTTAAGTGACCATCATCACTGCCTTTATCGTTATCCATTTTAATCATCTTAAGGAAATAAATGTCATATTTATTATTGTTATTGTGCAAATTTTCTTGCGCTTAAGCCACCGCTTAATCCACTTGGCCTTGATAATCCACCCTGAGATGGCGTAGGTGCGTTAGCTGTTTGTGCTTTTTTTGCTATTGCCTGAGTTTTTTGATGATCAATTTTAATATTTACTCTATTTATGTAGTTAAGGTAGTTTTCTAGCCTTGAGTCTGACATAAAACCAAAATAAAATTCGCAGAACAAAGCAGGTATAGCAACCCCTATACCAACGGCAGTTGTGTACATTGCCTCTTTTAAACCCTCGGATACCATAACTGGATTGATAGTTCCGCCCCCTTGTTGTATTGCAGTAAAGGCATTAACCATACCAAGTACATTACCTAAAATACCAAACATTGGAGCAATTGTGCCTATAAATTTTAACAAACCAAGCCCCATTCTTAACTGTCTTTTTGCTATGCTAAATGATATTGACATCACCTCGTCCCTTTTGTCTTTTGTAAGGCTTTTAACCGAAATAAGCTCGTTTATTAAAGAGTATATTATTGTATTAGATTTTCGAATGAGGGCTGGGTCAAGCTTTAAATGAACTGGTCTTGCAACAAAAAATAAAAAATAAAATCTTTCCATTAGTATTGTTACTAATAAAACCGAGCATATGGCAAGGGGGTAGGCTGATATTCCAAGCCCTACAAATACTTCTTTAAAGCCTTCAAAAACACTCACAAGGGGTAATTATAAATGTAAATATCAAAATACAAAATCACAATCTAATAAATGATTATAGCTTAAAAAATAATCATTTTCAAGCAAAGCTTTTTGTTTTTCTTTTGTTTTTTGGTTTGTATTGTTTAAAATAATATCTTTACCAAAGGTGCCTTGCCAGTTTTGCGTAGACATAATTTTGCAATACTTTTTTGTAAAGAATCGCAAAAATGTGCCTTGTCGTGCAATGCTCCAGCCTTAACAAGATCATGAATTAAATCAATTACATTTTGCTTAATAGTGTAAAAGATTCCCTTGTCTTCCTTCGGGTTTAAAAAACCATCAGATAGAATCTCAATATCAATATCTTTTTTTAACTCTCTTAGTACGCAAATAAAAATGCCAGACTTGGCAACCACATCCCTTTCCTTAAGTACAATAGATTCTTTTGACCTAACTATAGTGCCATCTACAACATCGTAGCCATTTTTAACAACTCCAATTTTTTTAATGCCATGCTCCCCAAATTCAAATACATCGCCATTTTTGACCCTACAAGTGTTTTTAATACCAATTTCTTTGGCAAATAAACAGTGCTCTCTTAAGTGAGCAGGTTCGCCGTGAACAGGAATAGCGTATTCTGGTTTTACAACTGAATACATCTTTCTAAGCTCCTCCCTGTTTGGGTGACCTGATACATGTATTTTGTTTGTTTTTTCGGTTATAACATCAATGTTTAACAAAGCTAGCATGTTGTAAATGGAGAAGATTTTTTTATCATTACCTGGTATAACTTTTGAAGAGAACAAAACAACATCCCCTTTTTTAATATTTACATATTTACTTTGTCCACTTGCAATTTTAGTAAGCGATGCAAGTTCTTCGCCCTGACAGCCAGTGCAAATAACAATTGCATTATATCTTGGAACGCTTGAAAAATCTCTTTGATCCAAGAACTCAACGCATTCATCAAGATAGCCAGACTTTTTTGCAACCTTAACAATTCTTTCAATCGATCTGCCTGAAATAAAAAGCTTTCTACCAGTTTTTTTTGCAACATTAGATATAGTATGTAGCCTTGCAATGTTTGATGCAAATGTCGTAATAAATACACATCCATCTTGATAGTCTTTAACAAGCTTTATAAATTCTTTTTCAAGGTCACCCTCCGAGCCAGAGTATCCCTCGTTAAATACATTTGTTGAATCGCAAACCATTGCATAGACTCCATTTTTTGACAATTCTTTAATTTTTTTAAAATCAGTCTCTTCACCTGCAACGGGGTGCTTGTCTATCTTCCAGTCGCCGGTGTGAAAGATTTTTCCATATGGCGAATCAATAAAAATACCTTGCATCTCTGGCACGGAGTGTGTGATGCCAACTAAATCCATGTGAAAGCCATCAATGCTAACAGGCTTTGAAGAATCGATAATTTTAACCTCAACCTCTTTTTTAAAGTAGCAATCGCTAATTTTTTCCCTTAAAAACTCAGCAGCAAGCTTAGTTGCATAAATTCTGCATCTAAGCCTGTCCCACATGTAAGGTATTGCACCTATGTGATCCTCGTGAATATGAGTAATTACAATACCAGAAAGTTTGATTTTATTTTTTACCAAAAAATCAATATTTGGTAAAACTATATCAACCCCGTTAATATCGCCCCCAGCAAATCCTATGCCGCAATCGATAAGTAAAAATTTGCCGTTGTGAAAGTAAAGATTAAAATTCATTCCAATTTCGTTAGCCCCTCCAAGCGGGATGAAACAAAACTTTTTTGGATTTGCATTAAAAAAATCAATTCCTAGGTAACTCTCAGAGATGTTCGACACTATAATAAATACAAATTAACAAAAAATTAATAGCTAAAGCTACATTAATAAACAATTATCTTAAAATCTGTGAATGAATTTAAGAGTATTTTTATTGCGATAAAAACACTTTTAAATGCAGTGCAGGCTTTAAGTAAAAGGGTGGATAGAAATACTTGCTTTTAGTCTATCAGTTTTTACTTAAAAATCAATTAAAAAAATACTTTACTAAATTATTGCTAGCTTTTAAGATATAAAGTATTATATCTAAATGTTTTGCTATTTTGCTATTTAAAGTATTATTCCGTGTTTTATGTCTTTTAAAATCTCATTAATTGGTGCTGGCAACATAGGCGGCTCCTTAGCTCACATCTTGGCACGCAAAACCTATTGCAACGAAATTGTTCTATTTGATATAAACGAGGGTACTGCAAAGGGTAAGGCTCTTGATATAAGACAATCTGGCTCAATCTTTGGTAATGGTGGTAGCTTAATTGGTACGTCAAATTATCAGGACATAGCTAATAGTGATGTAATTATTATTACGGCTGGAATTCCAAGAAAACCCGGAATGTCAAGGGATGATCTACTTAAAACCAATGCGAGCATTATTGCTAGTGTTGCTGAAAATGTAAAAAAATACTCGCCAAACTCTTTTGTAATTGTTATAACAAATCCACTAGATATTATAGTTAAACATTTTCAGGATGTAAGTGGTATTGATGCTAAAAAAGTTGTTGGAATGGCTGGGGTGCTTGATACTGCAAGGTTTAAGTGCTTTTTGGCTGATGCCTTAAATGTATTTGCAGGCGATATATCCTCTTTTGTACTTGGTGGACATGGTGATACCATGGTTCCAATGTTATCCTGCACCAATATTGCAGGTGTGCCTTTAAGTCAGTTTATTAAAAAAGGCTTAATTACTCAGGATAAGGTTGAGGCAATTATCAAAAGAACCCGTGAAGGTGGTGCTGAGATAGTATCTCTTTTAGGTAATGGCTCCGCTTTTTACTCGCCAGCTGAAAGTGCTGTTATAATGGCTGAGTCTTACTTGCTGAATCAAAAAAAGATTCTTCCTTGTGCAGCAAAGTTAAACGGTGAGTATGGCGTTAAAGACTTATATGCTGGTGTACCCTGTAAAATAGGCTCAAATGGTGTTGAATCTATTATAGAGGTGGAGCTTGATGAGGGCGAAAAAGCAATGTTTGCAAGCTCAATATTGGCGGTAAAATCTCTTGAGGAAGCCTTAAAAGCAATTCTTGCTTAATATTAATTTTGTATAAATTTAGTAAATTTTTTTTATGTCAGTTTCGGCTATAGACCTTAGACTTGGTAATATTATTGCTTTTGAAGGTGGTAGATATAGAGTTTTAAAAACAATGCATGTTAAACCAGGTAAAGGTGGTGCCTTTATGCAGGTTGAGCTTAAAGAGATTAATCAAGGAACCAAAAAAAACCACAGATTTAGATCTGACGAAACCGTTGATAGGCTATATGTTGAAATTAAAAAGATGCAGTACATGTATCAGGACGGCGATAGTTTTGAATTTATGGAGCTCGATACATCTGAGCAATGGGCTATATCACTTGCTTTGTTTGAAGATGATAGAGAGAAGTTTTTGCATGACGGAATGGAACTTTTAGTTGAGTGCATAGGTGACGACCCTGTAAATGTAATCTTACCATCAAAATTAAAAGCAAAAGTTGCAAGCACCGACCCCTACCTTAGAGGGCAAACGGTTACAATGTCTTTTAAGCCTGCAATTCTTGAAAATGGGGTAAAAATCCTTGTTCCTCCTTTTGTTAAAGACGGCGAGGAGATACTTGTGAACACTGAAACAATGGAATACGACAGTAGAGTGTAGTAAACATTTTTTATGATTAACGAAATGCAAAAAAAAATTTCCTCTTTGCTTATTGACGATTTGGATGCTGACAAGTGTCAAATTGATGAATATAAGTTTAGCCTCATGCAAAAATCTTTAAGACAAAGCCTCAGCGATAATGGAATTGCTTCTTTTACAACATGCCTTGCAATTAAAGATGTAAAGGCTGAACTTGATGCAATATATACTAAGAATGATTGTGATTACATATTAGTCTTTAAATCTTCAGTTTTTGCAACCTTCGATTACCATCTTGCAATAGGAGCCTCTAAGGATTTTGCCATTAGGGTTGTTTGCTCTAATGATGCAAGTCAAAATCCATTGGCTTTTGTGATAAATAAACAGTTAATCTCTTGTGATGAGGCGGCTAAAAAAATAACAAATTATTCTCATTCTTTTCAGTTGAATAGCTTATATAATACTGATTGTTTTTACGCTAATACCGATAAGGATAACTTTATCGAAAGAATAATTTTGCATTCAGCAAAAAGAACCACATACAGACCTTGGGGTAGTTTTGAAAATTTATACGATGAGCATTTTAAGCTTAAGCGAATTACTGTTTATCCAAAATCACGACTATCCCTTCAGTACCATTTTAAAAGGCGTGAGCTTTGGGTTGTTACAAAGGGTGTTGCAACGGTTTATCTTGACGGCGAAGTAAGGCAGATGCAAGAGGGTGAATTTATTTACATACCAGTATTGTCTCAGCACAGGCTTGAAAACAATACTGATACAAACATAGAGATAGCTGAAGTACAAACTGGCTCTTACTTTGGCGAGGATGATATTGTAAGAATTGACGATGATTACGGTCGCAAGGGTAAAAATTAATTTGGATTGTAAATGATGACAGCTAGATATCTATTTTTACGATAACAAATCTAAGACGAATCTTGTAATTAAAATACATGCCATTGTAATTAATGTTGCAAAAGTTATTTTCATTCCAATAACTCTTAGTTTGGCTCCTGATTTTAATATACCTTGTTCATATTTTTCCACATTTGACAAGCCGTGAGCATGGATAAGTCTACCTATAAAAAATATTATAGCAAAAATATGAATTATAAAATGATAGTTTTTAATGGTATTTTCAAGGCAATAAAGTTCCATTAAGAACAATGGAGTGTATTCAATAAAATTTGCATGCGAACGAATTAATTGTGTCAGCTTGTCATTATTTCCATCACTTAAGGCAATCTTATATTTTCTTCTACCCTTAATTACTCTTAGTGATAAAAATACAAAAAATAGGGTAAAAACCCCAACATAGAAAGATGTAACCATGTTGATTAAAGATTAAAGAAAATGCTTTTATTACATGCTAAATTATATATGGCATTTAATAAAAAATCAAGTTTAATCTTTCTTGAGGTTATTAAGTAAAATTTGCTACAGTTGTTCGCAGATCCTTATCTCTACATGCTACCATAATCCATTTTGTTTTGCATAGCTAACAAGCCCCCCTCTAAAAGCCGGAAAGCCAGTGCCCATTATCATGGCTATATCGATATGGTCTTCGTTTGTCACCATGCCTTCGTTTTTAATTAATTTTGCCTCTTCTATTGCAATTTTAAGGCAGGAGTTTAAAATTTTCACAGTGTCAATTTCTTGTCTTTTACTTCCGTGAGCACGCAGGATAGACTCAGTCATTTTACTAACTCCAAGTTTAACACCATTTTTGTAGTCGTAAAATCCAGACTCACCTTTTTTACCTAGCAAGTGATGCTCTTTGTAAAGTTTTTCGAGTATTGGCGATGGTTTTGCTCTTGCTCCAAAAGAAAGGTGTAAATTTTGTGCTACTTTGTAACAAACATCAAGACCCACCTCATCTGCCAGAGTAAAAGGTCCCATCGGCATGCCAAAATCGGTAAAAATGTTATCGATTTCTTCAAGATTTAAATTTTGCTCAAGAGTTTTAAGTGCCTCGTTCATGTAAAGCATTAAAATACGATTTACAACAAATCCAGCACAATCACCAACAACAATTGGCATTTTGCCAGCTGCTCTTGCAAGGCTAACAATTGTTTGAACCGTAGTGTCACTTGTGTCCTTTGTTTTTACAACCTCAACAAGTGGCATTTTGTTGACTGGATTGAAAAAGTGCATTCCAACAAATCTATCTTTATGACTTAAGCCTTTGGCTATCTCGCTTACAAGCAAAGATGAAGTATTTGTTGCCATGATACAATCCTTACTTACAAAAGCCTCCACCTCACTTAAAACCTTTTGCTTAACTGTAATGTCCTCAACTATTGCCTCAATTATTAAGTTAGAATTAACAAGAGCAGAGCTCTCAGTTGCAAAGGTTACTAGGTTGTATTTTTGATTCAGTTCTTGTGGTTTTAGTTTTTTCTTTTTTATCATTGCCTTGTAGTTGTTTGCAATTTGTGTAAAGCCAAGACCTATTGCTTTTAGATTTACATCCTTCATTTTAACAGGCTTGTTTAAAGTTGTCAAAAGCCAAGCTATTCCACCGCCCATAACACCGGCACCTAAAACGGCAGACTCTTGAATTTCAAGAGGCTTAACATCTTGATTTATACTAAATGTATCTTTTTTAAGGGATTCGATCTTAAAAAATACATCTATAAGATTCTTAGATACATCGCCAATGCACAGCTCGCAAAAAGCTTTTAGCTCAGTTTTAAGAGCACATTTTGTACTGCAGAGCGGATGGTATGTTTGCCCTAATACTTCGATTGCCTTAAGGGGGGCGGGGTAAAATCCTTTTGTAAGTTTTAGAACATTTTTCTTTGCCGCTCTTAAAATAAATATTTTAAATATAAATTCTGCTACAAAGGATTTGCGTTTAATGTTTATTTGATTATTAACAATTTTCTCTAAATATTTATCACAAAACTCGCTAAAAGCAAATGCAGGAAACACATCATCCACAAGACCTTGCTTTAATGCCTTCTTACAGTCAACAGGGGCTCCGCTTAATATCATTTGCGAGGCATTTATAAGCCCTATTAATCTTGGCAATCTTACGCAGCCACCAAAACCTGGAATAATGCCAAGATTTACCTCGGGTAGGGCAAGTTTTGTTTTACCAGAATCGCTTGCAACACGATAATTACAGGCAAGAGCAAGTTCAAGCCCTCCACCCATGCAAGCCCCGTTAATTAAGGCTATTGTTTTGCATTTTAAATTGCTGATTTTTGTAATAATATCCTGCCCGCGAAACACTTTTTGCATCGCATCCTGTTTTGTGGTAATATTTTTAATTTCGTTAATGTCAGCCCCTGCAATAAAAACCTCCTGCTTTACAGATGCAAAAGCCAGCAAAGAGATATTTATGCCTTTGTTTATTTCGCCGTCAATATGTTTTATAATTAATTCCAGCTCTTCAAGCACTGGTGCTGCTAGGGTGTTGACCTTTGAATTAGCTTGGTCAATTAATATCTTTATGATAATTTTATCCTGAATTATTTTTTGAAAGATTGAAGTATGTGTTAAATTTACATTCTTTATATGGTATTGGGTAAAGTTTGTAGCTTGCATCGTCAGTTAAAGATAAAAATAGCTAATAAACAACAAATTTGTTTTTAGCATAATATCATTTTTTTACAATATTTGCAAGGATATTTTAAAGCTTAGCTTAGGGCATGGTTGCAATGGGAATTGATTTTTGAGATCGGGGTAGATTTTTTTACTCAGGTAAAAATAAATAACCTTATGATTTGTATTTAATAAAAATTTGACAAAAAGTTTGACAAAAGCAAAAGAGATATAGATAATCTAAGTCTGTCTAAACGAATAAGCTTAGGCGTAAATATATATAATAATTTCAAGTTTATTTTAACTTATGGCTAACAGGTCAAGAAAAAAGCCTTTTTTTGTAAGCTACGCTTTAATTAAAGCTATCAATAGAGCTAGAGCTAGCGGTAAAAATCCTCGTATTAAAACTCGTTCAAGAGCATCAACAATATACCCTGATTTTGTTGGCTTGACAATTGAAGTCTATAACGGTAAAATTTACATACCTGTATCAATTGATGAGCAAAAAGTTGGTAGAAAACTAGGGGAGTTCTCTCCTACAAGAAAACACACTAAAAAAGTGGTTTCAAAAAACACAACAGTTAAGAAAAAAGCTAGCTAAAAGTTATATAGCCTAGTTCTTTAATCCTTTGTAAATATATATATGTCAATAGCAAATTGTATTTACAGTACCTTAGTAATAGGTGCGGGTCATGCTGGGATTGAAGCCTGTACAGCAGCAGCAAGAATCTGCAAACAATATTCCCCATCATCAAAAGTTGCTCTAATCACACTACAAGATAGTAACATTGGCGAAATGTCATGTAATCCTGCCTTTGGTGGAATTGGCAAGGGAACAATAGTTAGAGAGATAGATGCTCTTGACGGTATAATGGGTAAGGCTGCCGACATGGCAGGGATTCACTTTAAAGTATTAAATCAAAAAAAAGGTCATGCTGTTTGGGGCTATAGATGTCAGGCGGATCGAAAACTTTACAAGCAAGCAGTTAAACAACTTTTGTCAGAATATGACAATCTTGACATAATCTTTGACTCCTGCGAGGATATAGATTTTAATGAAGATATTAAAATACTTAAACTCAAAAGTGGACTAAATATTAAAGCAAAAACAATTGTACTAACAACAGGTACATTTTTATCTGGCATGATTTTGCAAGGTGAACTTAGAATTCCTGCTGGTAGAATAAACGAAGACCCTAGCTACGGACTCTCGCAAACCTTGGCAAGATACCACTTTGACCTTGGCAGACTTAAAACTGGCACACCCCCAAGGCTTGACAAAAACACTATCAATCTTGATATTTTGGAAAAGCAATTTGGAGATGAAAACCCAAAAATGTTCTCATATGCACACGGTAAGCCCTTTGCTGAGCAAATTTGTTGCTATATGACTAGTACAAACTCCATAACAAAGGAGATTATTCTTAAAAATAAGGATAGGTCACCTGCACTTTCAGGTCAAATAAAAGCTTTGGGTCCAAGATACTGCCCGTCAATTGAGGACAAGATTAGAAGGTTTGAAAACGAAAATCACAGAGTATTCCTAGAACCCGAGGGTCTGGATAGCAATCTTATCTATCCAAACGGACTTTCAACATCACTACCTGCAGATATACAGGACGAATACATGCGTAGTATCAAAGGGCTTGAAAATGTTAAAATTTTGCAATACGGCTATGCAATTGAATACGATTTTGTTAATCCGCAGGAGCTCTTAAGTACCCTGGAAACGAAAAAGATTCAGGGTCTTTATTTTGCAGGTCAAATTAACGGAACCACGGGCTATGAGGAGGCGGGCGGGCAGGGTGTTGTTGCTGGCTTTAATGCTGGGCTTAAGGCTTGCGAGGTAGGTCAAACATTTACTACTGGCAGGGACGAAAGTTACATTGGTGTAATGATTGACGACCTTATTTTTAAAGGCATTAAAGAGCCTTACAGAATGTTCACCTCTAGATCGGAATACAGGCTTTCGATAAGGGCAGATAACGCAGATGAAAGAATGACCCCTAAAATTATTGCATTAAATATTTGCTCAAATGCACGCAAAGCCGCTTTTGAATCAAAGACAAGGCAGATATCCGAATTTAAATCTATCTTAAATTCTAAAAAAATTAGTCCAAACGAGTTAAAAACAATTGATAGTAATTTTATTGTTGCCATGGATGGGGTTAAGCGAACGGGCTTTGAAATTTTATCTAACAAAAACTATGGACTTGAAAGCATTGAAAAAATCTTTGCTGGTAAGGTAGAATCCTTTTGTCAAGAGGTTAAGGAGGCGGTTTATATCGAGGCAAAGTATTCAAATTATCTTGATAGGCAAAAGCAGGACATATGCTTTTTACGCAAAGAGGGCGACATGCTTATACCGCAGGACATAAATTTTGATGATATAAAATCTATTTCCTCTGAAATTAAGGAAATATTAAAAAAATTAAAGCCACAAAAAATCTCCGACCTGCATCAAATTCAAGGCATTACCCCAGCAAGCATCATTGCCATCACTGTTTTTTTAAACAGCAAGGTACATTTATGATGGTTTGCGATTTTAACAATACCTTTTCTGTTATAAAATTAAATTCACGCAGCTTCCTATCGAAGGGCTTGTTGGCGTGTGAGTCAATGGCTTTAAAGAAAGATTTGTTTATATGGTCATGAATGTAAAAATTATAAATCACGGGATTGCCCTAGATTAAATATCTCTCAAGACAAGCCTCTTTGATTGAATGATTCCCGTCCTTCATTTGATTTGTGTAATTGTCAAATTTTGGGCTCTGTAAAACAAGGCTTAATATTGGCAAAGTTGTACAACTATAATTCTTCAAAGGTTGTTCTTGCCTTGTCGCTCCAGTTGCGTTTGTCAAAATTGTCTTGGTTTTCAATATAATCTTTCCACTGCATTTCTTTTAGGCGGCTTTGAGTTCTTGCAAATTCTTTTTTGTGTAATAGGCTTTTGCAAATGAGTCTTTCGCAGGGTTTTTTTAAAAGCATTATTACATTAACACCCCTAAGATAAAGTGTATCAATGAAGTCTCTAAAACGCATTGCTTCATCCTCGTTGCCAGAGTTAAAATGCTCCATGTTTTTTATTGCAATTAAATGATAGCATCTTGCAAGACGCATCATGCTTTTTATTGATATTGGTTTTTTAAATAAATCTTGATAATCAATGAGCATAATTTTGGACAATGGCTTAAACTCTTTACTAAAAACTGAGTTTATATTGCTATCCACCAAGGACTCTGGGCTTAAACCTTCAAACAGTTTAAACCAGTCTAGTCTCTCGTAAAAATCTTGCTCTTTATCAAATAATATTGTCTCTATAGCTTTGCTGGTAGCTTCTCTGTGGTCGGTAAAGTGATTATTTACCTCTCGGATGCTAAGATGTTTTTTTAATAGATCCGAAAATTCAGGAAACACAACTCCTCTGTTAAAGCCACCCAAAAATAAGTCGCAAGGAGCAAAGTTTGATGTGATTACAAAGAAAATATTTGTTTTAAAAAGCTCTTTAAATAAGTGTAATAAAATTTTAGCGTCTGCTATAGACTCTATAAACAATTCATCAAAGCAAATTAAATTAGTTTTGCTAGCTAAAAGTTCCGCAATTTGCTTGTAGTTATACTTTTGCAAAAGCCTTGTAATATCAGCAAAATAATCGTTAAAATGCATGTAAATCCCATCTTTTTTATCTTTAAAAAAACGAGATGTTATTGTTGTTTTGCCGCTACCGCTTATACCATGTATATACATGCCTTTTGCTAAAGGTTTTGACAGACTAATTAATCTTATAAATTTATTTTTATTTTGTAATAAAAAGTCATTATAGGATTTGTTTGCAATGCGTAAAACTTCATTTTGAGATTCGCTAAGTGAAACTAAGCTTGACAGATATAAGTAAATAATGACAGCTATTTAAGATTGGTGGGCGATGAGGGACTCAAACCCCCGACCTCAGCTACGTCAAAGCTGCGTTCTAATCAGCTGAACTAATCGCCCAGTGGAAATGTTGATTATTGAGCTAAGGCTTCATTTGTTTGTTGTTCGGTAGCCTCTGCTTTTTCAGGCTTTTTTAAAAGCTGAGCAGGAGTTTTTCCTCTTAAGCTAGAAAGAGTACTAAGAGAGCATAATTGAGAAAGAGCATCTATAGTTGCAATAACTGTTGCATTTTTGTTTGAAGATGAGCCAAAAGATTTGCAAACAACATCTTTAAAACCAATAATTTCAAGCAATTGTTTTACAGCACCACCAGCAATAACACCTGTACCAGGTCTAGCCGGTCTAATTAAAACTCTACTTGCACCGCAAGAGCCAAACACTGTATGAGAAACGGTTCTTTTATCTCTAATTGAAACTGATTGTAGTCTTTTTTTAGCTGAGTTGAAAGCTTTTTTACGAGCTGTAACAGCCTCTTTAGCTTTACCTCTGCCAAATCCAAATCTGCCGTTACCATCGCCAACGATTACAGTAACAGAGTATGTGAAGTTTCTACCACCTTTAACAACTTTAGTAGTTTTTTGACTTGAAACTAGTTTTTCAGTCAATGCGAGTGATTGAGCAAGTTTGCTACCGGGAATGATCCTTCTAAGAAAAGTCATAATGAACTTAAAATATACAATACTAAAAAATATATTCTAAGATTCTAATCTACTTTTTTTTTTAGTCAACTAATAATTGCTAAAATTACAGTATTGGGTTATGTTCTTAACAAAATCTGATTTTATTTAATTATAAATATTCTTAATAAATTATCTCGCTTTTATTTTATTAAAACTTTCTCTTAATAAATTATCTTGATTTTATTTTAGTAAGATTTAGTCTTATTTAAATAAAATGCCAATTGGTAAATATATCTATGAAACTTTCGCAATTTAACGCACTTAACAAACTAGAGGAAGAAATATTTTTAGATAGCAAAAAGCAACAAAACATTCCCTATAAGGCTTTTTTGCCAACAAAAGTTAATCACAAATGGGATTTTAACGAGATACAGAATACCCTAGACTTAGCCGAAGAAGTTATGCAAGTTATTACAAGGCTTGACGAAAGAATTAATAGCATTGCAGATGCTGGAATTATAGATCAAGAGGCTATTATTAGAATGATTGCAAACAAAGAGTCTAACGAATCAAGTATTATAGAAGGAACCCAAACAATGATAGAAGATGCTTTTTGTGATATTAAGCTACTGGCACCAGAAAAACGAGAAAATGCACAAGAGCTACAAAATTATATTAAGGCACTGGATCATGGGGTAGATAACCTTAGTAACCTGCCATTATGCGACAGACTAATGAAGAATATTCATAAACAATTAATTGCATCATAAGGTATGGCAACGAGAAAAAACGAAGCTAAAACGGACATCACTCTCTTTAATTATATCAAGGAAAATAGGGTATATAGTAAGGAGTGGGCTGTGCGAAAATTGGAAAATTCCCCATATATTCAAGAAATACTAGACAAAACAAGTAAAAAAGGAACTGGTGGTTATGGTTACCCAGACCTTATTTATGTTAATGAAAATAAAAAACTTCTTATTTTAATAGAGAACAAAAACCAAACAAAAGATCATATTTCAAAAAATGAAGATAGACCGATGGATTTTGCCGTTGATGGAATCAAGCATTATCTTTCGTTTTTTACAAAAGATAAACTTTCACAAGAAAAGGAGACGATACAAAATTTTTTAAAGGATTGGAAAATTGTCGGTATTGCATTTTCAGGAGACATCAACGCAGAATACAACCACAGATTGGATACTTTTATAGTTGAAGCAAATACAATCATCAACATAAATGAAAAGGGAATATTGGATGAAGAGGATTATTTGGCATTTTTTGAAAATATTGATTTAGAAAAAATCTCTAGCAATATTTCAAAATCATCAAGTGAAATAAACAGAATACTAAGAAACTTAGACTCACAAAAAAGACCAGTTCTTTTGAGTGCATTAATGATTTGTCTTTATCCGAATGATGATATAACGGATTTTAAAAATAGCTATATTTCGTGGAATACACAAACAATTATTAGAAATATACCAACAACGGTGGAAGATATTCTTGTATCACAAGAAATTGATAAAAATAAAATAGATGTTTTAACGAACGAACTTACTTTTATTAAAACGGACAATGATTTAATATCGACTGACATCCTCAAAGATATTCTAACAGAACTTCAAAATCAAGTAATACCACTATTCAATAAAAAAACTTCATACGATATTATCGGAAAATTCTACGAAGAATTTTTAAGATATGCTGGAATTGCAAATGTAAAAAAAGGAATTGTACTCACTCCAAACCATATAACAACGCTTTTTACGGACTTAATTGAAATCAAAATCAATGATGTCATTTTTGACCCTGCTTGCGGAACTGGTGCCTTTCTTATTGCTGGAATGAATAAGCTTGTTGAAACAATAGAAAAATCTGAATTATCAGATAGAAAAGCGAGGATTGATAATATCAAAGCAAGGCAATTAATAGGGTTTGAGAAATCAAGCACGATGTATTCACTGGCAATATCAAATATGCTTTTTAGAGGTGATGGGAAGTCTCAAATATTTAATGAGGATTTTTTCTCAAAAACAACCGATGATATTTTATTAAAGCTGGCAAAACAAGAAAAGCCCATCGTTCCAACAATAGGCTTTATCAATCCTCCATATGGTGGAAAGGACAACGATACAAATCCAACCAAGAAAGAGATACAGTTTTTGGAAAGAATGCTTGATAAATGTTCAAGATATGGAATTATTATTGCTCCACTTTCTACTTATTTTAAAGATGACACA
Organism: Rickettsia typhi; assembly: GCA_945889175.1. GTDB lineage: Bacteria > Pseudomonadota > Alphaproteobacteria > Rickettsiales > Deianiraeaceae > CAMCVL01. The sequence goes on along the minus strand of CAMDBF010000009.1, from coordinate 11,062 downwards.
GACAGAAAGAGAATACTTTCAAAACATACTTTAAAATATGTAATTAACACACCAAGCGAGCTATTTCAACCAAATGCTTCAACTCATACAGCAATAGCAGTATTTGAAACAAACAGACCTCATAGCATCAAAGATGATAAGGTTGTATTTTATGATTTAAAAGATGATGGATTTGTTCTTGCAAAAAACAAAGGAAGGACGGATGTCTTGAATAAATGGAATACAATCAAAAAAGATACTCTAAAAAAACTTAAAAATCCAACTCAATATGAGGATTCCATTAACCTTGTTTACAAAGAAATAACTGCGACAGATGAATGGATTATTCAAGCACATGCCAAAACGGATTATAATAACCTTACAGAAAAATCGTTTGAAAAATCAATCAAAGAATATGCAATTTTTAATGCCAAATTAAAGTTAAATTTAATAGAAAAAAATCTTGACGAGGTAGCATTACTGGAAATATTTACTGGAGCATATCTAAATGATCAATCTCAAATTAGTGAGAACCTTTTATTAAACAAAGTAACTTTTGTAGAGTTTGATTTGTCAAAACTTTTTACAGTTAGGGGTTCAAAAAAAAGTTTTACTAAAAATGAAATTTCTTTTGGAGAGTATTTATATATCACAACGAGTAATAAAAATAATGGTGTCACATCTACATCTAGTATATACACAGAAAATGAAAATGTTATTACAATTGATAGTGCGACCGATGGCAAAGCATTCTATCAAGAAAGTAAATTTGTTGGTTCAGATCATGTTGAGGTTTTAGAACCATTAAATTTTCTCTTAAATAAAGAAATAGCCTTATTTATTATCTCGGTGTTAAACTTACAGTTATATAGATATGGCTTTGGTAGAAAAAGATCTCAAACAAGAATTAGAGAGGAAAAAATATTTTTACCAGCCACTAGACAAGGAAAGCCAGACTTTGAGTTTATGGAAAATTATATCAAGTCACTTCCTTATAGTAGTTCATTATGAAAACTCCAACTAAACATAAAAAACTAAGTGCAAAACAAAAAAGAATGCCTATTGTAAAAGACAAAGATGCTTTGCAAAAAATCATAGCAGAACCAAATGCGTTTCAAAATCTATTTGAAAAATGTTTAGTTAAAAAAGACTAATCTTTAAGATTTATGGGAAGTAAGTATATAGTTACCATAAAAAGGCCCGGTGATTTTAAAAATAAACAAAACTTTATTGCTCAAAACACAATAGATGATATTTCAAGAGCAATTTTTATTCCGCCGCATCCAAAGCATACTGATGAGCTAATCAAGGATCTATTTGAACTTGCAAATCAGGAGCTTTACAGACCGTCGCATAAGCTTATTATTGTTGCATTACTGCACTATCAATTTGAAACTATCCATCCATTTAACGATGGAAACGGTAGAATTGGCAGAATGATAATAATTTTATATCTAGTGCAGCACAAAATTATTAACTGCAATGGGATATATTTATCGGCTTATTTTCAAAAAAATAGAGATAGATACTATACCTACTTAACCGAAATAAGAGAGACGGCACATTTTACAGAACAGCCTGAAAAACACTATGCCGCAATTATAAAGTGGATAGATTTTTTTTTGAATGGATTGAAAGAAACCGCAAATGACGGCTTAAAGGTGATAGCCTTAAGTATAGCATTAAAACGAGAGTACATCAAGACTATAGAAGAAAAATCAAAAGATAAAAGAGAATATAAAACAATGTTGCTTTGTCTTGATATAATTTTTAAAAAACCATCTTTTACAGCAAAAGAACTTGGTGAAATGTCTAAAATTTCATCCCCTGCAATTAACAACACTTTAAAAAAGTTTGTTGAACTAGGTATTTTAAAAGAGGTTACTGGATACAAAAGAAACAGAAGCTACAAGCTATGGCAGTTTATTGAATTGTTTAGATAGTTTGCTTGCCTAAACAATTTGGTAAAAAATGCTGCAATTTATTACTTTTTGCCAACGGCTTGTTTTTTGATTTTTTTAAAGTCCTCGTTAGAGCTTGTTATTTTATTTATTTTACCAATTTTTTTAAGACTCTGCAAGTCTTCCCTTTGCCTTACTTTGTAGACAATTTGAGCATCTTTTTTCCCCTCAACAACATCCTTGTCGACAATAACTTTTTCGACCCCAATTTCGCTTGGAATTTTAAACATTGCCCCAGAAAGACATTTTTCGATGATGGTTCTAATACCCCTTGCCCCAGTTCGCTTTGCAAGGCTAAGGCTTGCAACCTTTCTTAAAGCATCCTGATTAAACACAAGCTCAACGCCCTCAAGGTCAAATATTTTTTGATATTGCTTAAGAATCGCATTCTTAGGCTCGGTTAATATCATCATCAAATCATCTTCACTCATTTCTTTTAGATAGGTAATTACTGGTAGCCTACCTATAAACTCTGGGATTAATCCAAACTTTACAACATCCTCAGGCTCTATTTGCTCTATTAAAGTGTTTTTATCTATTTTATCCTTAGAGACAACAGTTGCCTCAAAGCCCATGGAACCCTTGTTGACTCTTTTAGATATGATTTTTTCAACGCCCTCAAAAGCACCGCCACAAATAAATAGTATATTACGAGTGTCAATTTGAATAAACTCTTGTTGTGGATGTTTGCGTCCTCCATTTGGCGGCACGGATGCAACTGTTCCCTCTAAGATTTTAAGCAAGGCTTGCTGAACCCCCTCGCCCGAAACATCCCTAGTAATCGATACCCCTTCGCTCTTACGGCAAATCTTGTCAATCTCGTCAATATAAATTATACCTCTTTGTGCCTTTTCAACATCAAAATTGGCATTTTGTAATAGCCTTAATAATACATTTTCAACATCCTCACCAACATAGCCAGCCTCGGTTAAGGTTGTAGCATCGGATATTGCAAATGGCACATCAAGTGTTTTAGCGAGTGTTTCGGCAAGTAAAGTTTTACCACATCCAGTTGGACCAACAAGAAGTATGTTAGACTTTGTAAGCTCTGGTTCGTCTGCTGAGAGCGGAATGTTGTTGATTCTTTTGTAGTGATTATAAACCGCAACTGCAAGCACTTTTTTTGCATGATCTTGCCCAACTATGTAAGTGTCAAGGACTTGTTTTATGTCAATTGGTTTTAGGTGTAATTTTTTTTCCTCAACATATGATTTTTTAATAATAACCCCGCAAAGCTCTATACAAGCATCGCAGATGGAGGTTCCTGGGCCAGAGATAATTTTTTTAACTTCACCTTCGTTTCTGCCGCAAAAAGCACAGCATGAATTGTTAAACTCTCCCATTTTTATAAAACAATTAATAATATTTATCAAGGATTTAACCCTCTACAATTTACATACCTTGGTAAAGTGTAAAAATTTATACTTTATTATACAATATTTTTTTTGCAAAAAACAGAACTTTATGTTTTTTTATTGTTTTTGCTTCATCTAATGCATTTGATCAAAGGTAAGCTGAGTGTATTTATTTAACAAACCTTATCTGCAAATTGAGATTGAACAGAATTTTATCTCCCTCAAGATATAGACTGCCGTATTCATGCCTGCTTGTACTTGCACTCTCAAATTTGGTATTTTCGTACAGATAAGACAAGAATTCATCTCTGTTATAAAGATGGTAGCAGATTACAACACCGTCGTTTCTTACAATTATATAATCTCCATGAGCTTTGGTAAAGCCATCCCATACCTTGCTTGGCACCATTCCAAGAGCTGTTGATTGAAGAAAGTTCTTTACCTTAAATTCATAGTCCGAGTGAGACAATCCATATTTTTCCAGCAAGCTGATGTTTGCACTTAACAAGATTGTCAAATCGGAAACTTTAATAGCTTTATTCGAAAAGAAATCACATAGCATTTGAGCCACAAAGGAAGGAAAGACAGTATCCATCTTTTTGAGATTTGATTCAAACTCCTTTCTCAGAACATTTTTAAATATTAATTTACCTCCATGTTCAATAATTGCTTTAATCCTATCCTGAACTTTTGACCTTGTTGAAATTGAGTTAATGCTATCAATATGTTTCTTATCCAAGTCTTTAACCTCAAAAACAAAGTTAGTCGTTTTGCCTGCATTAAGAAGAGTGGATGCTCCGCCTAATATTGATTTAACAGAAAAGCCCAAAGGTGCAACGGTATCGGTTATCCTGTCCACGACCTCGGCTTCTATATCGGCTTTTGTATTACTATCCGCTTTTATACGGGTACAAAGTAAATCCGACATTACATCCGTTGCCTCCGTAATTTCAAATGTCGTTTCTTCCGATGCTTTAATTTTATTGAAGATTTTGACTATCTTATTTGATAAATCTTTATCGGAAAACTTTTTTATCGTGTTGCTGTCTTTGTCCAAAATAAGAATTTCCGAGCCTGTAATATCAAATATCTTTTGCCCCTCTCCTTTTTCGGCTCTGAAAACTTTTTGAAATACAAAGAATTTGTCAGGTATTATTTGAAGGTTTTTGTCAGCAGCAAATATCTTCTTTTCGTCAAGTATTTTAAGGAAGGCATAAAACTCCGACCACTCTCCTTTATTGGCTTTAATTGTCATAGAGGTATCGTAAAATTTGCTCTGCCACTGCCTGAACTGCGGGAACTGCAACGGAGTTCCCAAGTTGCTTCATTGCTTGCGTTTGTGACGACGGTAGTTGAAAATTAAAAGGAAAACCTTGCATAACAAGTCCTTCTTGTGGCGATAACCTTTTTACTACGCCGTCAACAAGGTACGAATCCCAATTACGCCTGTCGTCAATCTTTGAGCCTCTACCTCCGACTCTTAGAGTATATCCTATCTTTTTATTGCATAGGCCTCCGAGAATGTCAGACATTGTCATTTGTAAGTCTATGGGTTTTGGGAAAGAAAAATTACTCTTCTTATCCTCTCTAAATCCCACCATAAATAACCTAGGTCTATGTTGAGGAACACCGAAGTCGGATGCACGAACAACCTTGTGATAAAAGCTGTATCCTAGTTGCTCCGTTATGACTTGTTGTATCTTTTTGAATGTTTGTCCGTCATCGTGTTTTAACAAATGTTGAACATTTTCCAAAAAGATTGCCTTAGGCTTTTTTGCTTCAATAATTCTTGCTATGTCAAAGAAGAGAGTTCCTCTAATATCATCAAATCCTTTTTTAAATCCCGCTTGAGAAAACGGTTGACAAGGAAAACCAGCACATAAAATAGTATGATCGGGAACATGATTGCTTTCAATCTTTGTAATGTCTTTGGCAAATATATCGTCTAATATTTTATGGTTTATCTTGTATGTTTCCCTTGCAGATTTATTAATTTCACAAGCAAAAGCACATTTGCCGCCAACATTACTTAACGCAATATGAAAACCACCGATTCCTGCAAATAAATCTACGAATGTGAACTTAGGCTCTGCATCTATGTTTGAATTAGTGTTAGTCTTTTTGCTTTTAGTGTTTATTGTAGAGTATTCACAAAGATTGTTAATAATTATCTTTTGAGCCCCATTCTTCATACTTATTGCTTAAATTGATATGTATTTTTGTTTTTTTACTATTAATCACAATAAATTTTTATTACCCTTATGAAGCTTGATTTTAAAAAATTTACAATAAAAGTCAAACATATTAAACCTTTTTCAAATTTATTGATGGAATGTTTAGAAAATTTTAGATTATATTTTGCTTTAAAGATTAACCCTTCTGTCGCTGGGTTCAAAGCTTAAGCTTGATATTTTGGTACCAAGGGCGGATTGTCTACGCTTGTACTCAGATATTTTAAAGAGCTTATGCACTTTGTCAATTAAGCCTTGTAAGTCTTTAATATCTTTAAAAACTTCTAGGCTACTAAGCTTAGTATTAGCCTCTTGCGGGCTAAGTCTTTGCTCTATAAGACAGTAAAGAATTTGATCTAGTATTGGGTAATCAGGCAGGGAGTCGCAGTCTTTTTGATTCTCTCTAAGTTCGGCACTTGGTGCTTTGGTAAGTAGGCTGTCGTTGATAATATTTAGCTTTTTACACTGCATAAAATCAAGTATATTATTATTTCGCCACTTTGAAACTTCAAAAACCTCCGTTTTATATAAATCTTTAATTGGATTATAAGCCCCGCACATGTCGCCGTAAAGCGTGCAGTAGCCTGTTGCAATCTCGCTTTTATTGCCAGTTGTTAAAAGTAGTGAGCCATCAGAGTTTGAAACTGCCATTAGTATACCGCCCCTGATTCTTGCCTGAGTATTTTCCATTGCAAGCGGCGATAAATTTGCTATTAAAGAGTTGTAGCTTAAACGCAGCTCCTCTATGCTTATAGCTTTAAGCTCTATTTGAAGATTTGTAGCCGTGTCCTCTGCATCTTTAAAGCTTTGCTTTGTTGTAAATGTTGATGGCATAAAGATTGCCTTAACATTTTTACTACCAAAGGCATCGCTTGCAATTGTGGCAACAAGGGCAGAGTCTATACCGCCCGATAAACCAACTAAAACCTTGCTAAATCCGCTTTGATAAACATATTCTTTTAAGCCAAAAACAAGAGCCTTGTATATCTGGCTAAAATTAAACTTACTTATATTTTTTTGTTCTACTTCCTCAAACTTGCTTAAATCTTTTTTATCAATAATTAAACTAGAGTTTGCCTTGTTAAAATTACATGCAAAGGTATCCTCGGTAAAGCTATTTTTGTTGATGTAAGTCTTGCTCGTATCGTACACAAAGCTATTGCCATCGTACAAAATGCCATCCTGTGCTAAAACTTGATTAACATAGATTACAGGCTTGTTAAGCTGCTTAGTTCTTTGTTGTAGAGTGTTAAGTCTTGTGCTTACCTTGCTAACATCGTAAGGAGAGGCGTTGACGACAACAACCAAGTCAGGCTCCTGCTTTGCAAGTTTTTTGTAGTAGTTAGCTTGCCAAAAATCCTCGCAAATTGCAAGCCCAATACTAACTCCCTTGTGCTTAAAAGTTAAATTACTACTCTTGCTAGGGCTAAAGTATCTAGCCTCGTCAAAAACGCTATCCTTTGCAAGATTTTGCTTGTAAATTTTAAACACAACCTCGCCATCCGCTATTACATAGCAAGCGTTGTAAAGCTTGTTATTTTTTGCTTTAAATGTTGGTAAAATTAAGTAGGTATCCTTGTTTTTTGTTGCATCAACAATCTTGCTAAAGCATTGATTATGCCCCTGCAAAAAATGCTTACTAAAAAGCAAATCCTTTGGTATGTAACCGCTAACACAAAGCTCCGTAAAAATAATAACATCCGCCCCTTGAGTGGCACCTTGATTATATTTGTCAATAATAGACCCAGCATTAAACCCCAAGTCGCCAAGCCTTGGCTTAAACTGCTCGCAAATGATTTTCATGATTTAATTTATAAAAAATTAATAAATGTTTTTGAAATTTACTTAAGATTTTTTAAAGTTTTTAAATTTAAATCTTTTACTGAAAACACCTTATCAAGATTTTGTAAAAATTCCATTGTTTGATAAATTTCATCTGCAACAAATATGTATGTACCATGATTTACAATTGTTTTTGCCTTTTCTTCGTTCAAGTCTAGGCCTAAAGTAATTTCAATCATAACATCAATTTTGCTTGTAATCGCTGTTTTTATAAATTGCTTATATCTTTCTCGTAGCGTTCTTTTTGCTCCGATTCCAAAAGTTCTACCTTCAATTTCAAAGAAAAAATCAAACTCCGTACTTTTATCATTTTTATCGTGTTGTTTTTTTGCATCAATACCATTTGAACTTAAAACTGAAAATATTCTGCTTTCGTAATTCGTTCCTGAATCGGATATTATTGATTGATTCACAACTTCCGAAAACATTAACATAAAAATCTGATTCGGCTCTAGACCGTTTTTCTTGAATTTTATTGCAGTTTGTGAAAGATTTTCTATAAAAGTGTAGGCATTTTCTGACATAAAATTTGTCTCGCCTTTGTCAAGTTTTTCAAAAAACAATAAAGCAAGCAATGCACCGCTTACCCTTGTAGTATAAGGTTTTATTACAGAAATTCTGTCATATTCTAAAGATAGTGGATTTATTTTTGCAAGCTTTTCAATGTCAGTGCTTTGGGTAATTTTAGCCTCTTGTAAAAGTAAATCTTTAATTTGATAAAGCTTTACACTAAATACAAAAAGCTCTACATCATTTTCATTACAAAATCTTGCAGATATTTCTTGTATCTGCTCAAGTTTAGCATTATGCTTTTTCTTTGCTGATTTTGATGCAAATATTTCTTCTAATTTTTGGCTAAACAACTTTACGCTATTTTTCAGCAAATTGTATTCTTCCGTAATTTGTACTACCTGCTGTGCACTTGGCTTTAACTTTACAGCATATTTTAGAAAAAAATAAAACTGTAAATTAATGTCAATCTTATTTTTAGAAATTTGCAGCTTTTGAATTTTCATGCTCGTTATAATTAAATAAATCTAAATTACCAATTTTATATTGCATTCTTGGAAGCTCTAATGACTTCTTGATTTCTGTTGCAATTGCCCTAATAACAGGCACTGAAACAGAGTTGCCAAATTGCTTATAAGCTTGATTGTCGCTTACTGGAATAATAAAATTATCGGGAAATCCTTGCAATCTTGCAGCCTCTCTTGGTGTTAATTTTCTTGGATTTTTGCCTTCCTGCTCAATTAAAATTTCAGAACCGTCTTTATAATACCTTGCCGAAATGGTGCTTGTGTAAGATGAACTTGCATTAAACGAAGAATATCCAAAACCATTGCCTTTTTGCTTATGCTCCTCTTTGCGACGAAGATGGCCTGCCCACAATTTATCTGAAATTGTATATTTTTCCAAAACACTATCCTCAAGAATACTACCAACTTTTGGCTTTATACTTAGTGACTCTGGAAAAGCAAAATCTATATTTTCACGAAACCCTATAATATAAATTCTTTCCCTATTTTGAGGAACACCGTAATCTTTGGCATTTAATACCTTTGTATAAACATTATAACCTAGTTCATTTAGTGTATTTTCAATAACTTTGTATGTTTGCCCTTTATTGTGTGTTTTTAAACCCTTAACATTTTCTAAAAATACAATCTGTGGTTTATGGTGGTTAATAATTCTAGCGATGTGAAAAAACAAAGTGCCCCTTGTATCCTCAAAGCCTTTTTTAAGCCCAGCGTTTGAAAAAGGTTGGCACGGAAAGCCAGCAAGTAGAATGTCAAAACTAGGAATCTGCCTTTCGTCTATTTGTGTAATATCGCCTGCTGGTTTGTGACCAAAATTTGCTTCATAAGTTATTTGAGCATATTTATCCCATTCCGATGAAAAGACACACTTGCCAAATAAGCCTTCAAATCCAAGCCTTATCCCCCCAATGCCAGCAAACAAATCAATAAAATTAAGGCTCATAATGTAAATAATTAATTAGATTACTTTTTTGAGATAAGACCTAGCCACTTGCTACACTAAAATACTTTTTATTAAAAGTAAAGAAAAATTGGCTGATAAGGTTATTTTAAAAAACAATTTCTTTCCAGTTTTTTTTAGAAATTGAAATCTTTGCACATTTTATAATTTTATTTTTCTCTTCATTCGTCAATAAATCAGATAAAATATTTCCGCTATTTGCTGGATCTGTTATTGTGTCAAATAATGGATTCTTTTCACCCGAAGCAAGTTTTGTAAGTATGTGATAAAAGTTATTTGCGAGCGATTTGCCGAAGAGTATTTCAAGGACATCGCTTGATTTTGGTTTGTAAGATAGTACATTACTTACAAGAAGATACTCTAAATAAATGGAAGGAAAATCTAATGTATTTAGCTCCCTCCATATTTTTAATAATTTGATTTCTTTATTTCTTCCAGAATTTGAAATATCGTTGATATGTTGTCGAACATTTGTCTGTCTCCAAGTGTCAAGTTTGCTGAGATATAAACTATGCCAATTAGTACATCCATCGTGGCGTCTTGCTGGAGTTATGTCAACCTCAAGCAAATCTGTTTTTAGCATACTACTTAATTCAACTCGGATTGAAACATTTTGTTTTCTTATTTTACCTGAATAATGAGGCTCTAAAGTTTCGTATAAAGAATTATAAATTGCTTTTAGCGATGTATCTTCGCCTACTTTTGAAGTTGATGCAATTGATATTAAATAATCAATATCTGAGCAAATAGATACCGCCGTATCTTTTGCATTTGACCCTGACAATACAATACTTGGGCTACATGTTGACGCCCAAGTATTTAAAATATTCTGTAAGTTATTTAACGCAGTTTGGTAATAAATCTCACTGTGTGGAGTGTATTTTGTAATAATACTTTCTAAATATTCATTGTTTGTCATAAATTGCTAAAAACTTGTTGTTATAAGAGAAATTAAGATGTCATTTATTAAGCGACCACGGAAATTGACAACGATTGCATTTCTTTTGTCGTTAATTTTATTCATATCGGCATCACTAATTCTACCTTCACTTTGTGGAGCATAAACTATCAATGCGGTAGCATCGTCTTTGAGTGCTAAAATTTTATCAAACTCATTTTGATAAACATTATAGTGAACCAAAAATATACTGTATTTTCTAGCTTTATCAATTGAATCTTTATGTATTTGATGAACTCTTTTAGATTTAAACAACTTTGAATCAACCAAAGAATCCCTCAAGCTTTCATAGCTACCGTTTTCATCGAAAACTGCAATATCTCTTTTTGCTAAGCCCTTACCAAGCCTATATAATATTGTAAGAACATTTGAGCTATAGAGATATATAATCAATAGAGTCAATACAAAACCAATTGTAGCCATAATATTTTTTAATAAACCATAATATGGCATTATAGTACTAAATAATTCTTTCATGAGGAAGCAGAAAATAACATTTTTTACAACATATTCTTTATATAGTCTCCAATTCTTAATTTTCAAGTAAAGTTGAAAAAAAATCGTATTTGTAATGTTGTTGATTTTTTATTAGACCTCTTCCTTAACCCCTCCCCTCTTAGGGGAGGCTGGGTGGGGTTTTAACAGAGCTTAAAAATAATATTTCTACTTAATTACTTTTACTTTAATTTTTGGTTAAAAAAATATACCCTATCCTTATTAAACACACACGCCCGCTGC
>CAMDBF010000008.1 GCA_945889175.1 Rickettsia typhi | reverse complement strand
GCGGGCGTGTGTGTTTAATAAGGATAGGGTATATTTTTTTAACCAAAAATTAAAGTAAAAGTAATTAAGTAGAAATATTATTTTTAAGCTCTGTCAAAACCCCACCCAGCCTCCCCTAAGAGGGGAGGGGTTAAGGAAGAGGTCTATTAAAGATTTTCAAGTTTTTCTATTGCTGCAAATTTGCAAAGCTCTTCAATTAAATAGTCAAAACGACCCTCCTCGGTGACCTCAAACACCTTATGAACGGTAAGGTTAATTCTGTGATCGGTGATTCTGTTTTGTGGGTAGTTGTAGGTTCTAATTCTTTCGCTTCTGTCGCCTGTGCCCATTTGGCTTTTACGCTGGGTCGACATTTCTTTGATTCTTTTTTCTTTTTCGTGCTCGTAAAGCCTTGCACGGAGTATCTTCATTGCCTTGTCCTTGTTTCTGTGTTGACTTTTTTCATCCTGCATTGAAACAACTATACCACTTGGGGCGTGAGTTATTCTAACGGCACTCTCGGTTTTATTAACGTGCTGACCGCCCGGTCCACTTGCACAAAATACATCAATTCTTATATCCTTTTCGTCAACTTTTATATCAATGTCTTCCACCTCTGGCATTACTGCAACTGTTGCAGTACTTGTGTGAATTCTTCCGCTTGTTTCAGTGGTTGGAACTCTTTGCACTCTGTGAACACCTGACTCAAATTTTAATTTTTGAAATACATTTTTGCCGCTAATCTGTGCAATAACCTCTTTTACACCGCCAGAATCGTTGTAGGTAATTGATGCAAGCTCAAACTTCCACCCAAGAATTTCACTATATTTTTGATAGCCTCTTAAAAGTACGCCGGCAAAAAGACCAGCCTCATCCCCGCCTGTACCCTGCCTAATTTCAAGAAAAGCATTTTTTGAATCTTCGCTTTCCTCGGGAAGTAAAAATACAACAATTTGCTCGTAAAGGGACTCAAGTTCATTTTGCTTTTCGACAATCTCATCTTTTGCCATGGTTAAAAAATCCTTGTCGGATTCTGGATCTTTAATGATTGCTTCCAAGCCTTCAATTTCGTTTTTTACGGATTCAAAGGATTTACCTATTGGTAAAAACTCTTCAAGATTAGAGTACTCTCTTGATAATTTTACAAACTCATTTTGATCCAAGCCACCAGCACCCAAAGCTATTCCCAGTTCAGCATGTCTACTTAAAAGTTCTTCAACTCTCTTGGTGATAGTTGGTTTTACTTGGTCGCTAATCATTTGTTAATTATTTAATTAATGAAGTTCCTCCGCTATCATCTGCTTAATAGCTGCAATTTTTTTGGAAGGCTGTAAATCCTTAGGACAAGCACTCGCACAGTTCATAATACTGTGGCAACGATATAATTTAAAAGTATCGTCAAGTTCAGTCAGTCTTTCTTTTTTATTTGTATCTCTTGAATCAACAATCCATCTGTAAGCTTGTAGTAAAACTGCTGGCCCTAAGTATTTATCGCTGTTCCACCAATAACTTGGGCAAGATGTTGAGCAGCAAGCACATAAAATACACTCAAAAACATTGTCAAGTTTTGCTCTGTCCTCTTCCGATTGTAGTCTTTCAATTTTTGTATCAACACTCTGCTCATTGACAAGCCAAGGTTTTATTGATGCGTATTGTTCGTAAAAATGAGTTAAATCCGGCACCAAATCCTTAATAACAGGCATGTGCGGCAGTGGATAAATTTCAATATCTCCGCTAAAGTCCGATATAGCTTTTGTGCAGGCTAATGTATTTGCCCCACCAATGTTCATAGCACAAGAGCCACAAACCCCCTCTCTACAGGAACGTCTAAAAGTCAGTCCTGAATCAATCTCGTTTTTAATATATATGATAGCATCAAGAACCATAGGTCCGCATGCATCAAGATTGACCTCGTAGATGTCAAGTCTTGGATTTTCGTCAAGCTCGGGATCATATCTGTAAATTTTAAATGTCTTTTTATTTTTAGCATCGCTTTTGTAGACCTTGCCATTTTTTTGAATTTTTGAATTTTTAGGTAGAGTGAACTCAGCCATAACTTGATACAACGAAATAACAAAACTTAAAATACAATATAATCTTAAATCATAGGTAATTAAGTGTCAACTAATGTGTTATAAAAAAGATTGTAAATATATACTTACTTACCCTGTTTTTTTAAAACTATTTCTTTTTTATTTTAATTTTTGCAAAGAAATTCATAATATCCTCGTATTTGGCGATGATTTTTTCATTACTTTTTTGTTTTGGATGATAGGGGTGGGCTTTTTGTTGCGGTTGGTTTTTTGAGTTGGAGGTGTTTTATTTTCATATATCATTTTTCTTTGCTTTGATTAATTTTTAAAAATCTTGTAAAACAACCTATCGAAAATAAAAACCATACTTTAAAATCATCAAACCTTTGTTGCGTCTCTAATTTATTCGCTTCTATATGAAAATAACACCATAATCCATAACATATAAAAGATATCACTGCAATTACAATAAATATTAGACAAAACCAAAATATTGGAACGCAATGCTTTGTTAAATGTCCGCCAATCTTGTCAATAATGTTTATGCCGTGCTGTGTAGCATTACTTTTCTTTTTTCGCTTTTTTCCTAATTGTTTATCTATTTCGGTCTCCTTATTCATAGGTTATCAATCAATCCAAGATTGAAAGCCCTTACTTCGCAAGCACGAATAGAAACACCAAAAATATCGGAAATTTTCTTTGTATTGCCTTTGTATTGTTCAAATATTTTAACAAACTTATATTCAGGCATTAATAATGTTCCTGCAAAATCATTAGCTTCATATTCTCTTTTTCTCTCCTCATTGTTATATTTGTGATATTCGTCGTATCTATTATTTGTGCCATCGTGCAAAATATAATGCCCTATCTCGTGTGCAATTGTAAATAAATTTCTTGTTGCCGAATATTCATCATTAACAAAAATGATTGTTCTTGCATGGTCAAAGTAACCAGCTAATCCATTTGTAAGTTTTGCAAAAATAACATCAATACCAAGTCTAGCACAAAGTGCACCTACCTGAAACACTGGGGTGGTATCATCAATATCGCTAAAATCAATTTCCTTACCTCTCTCCTTGAGTTTTTCAGCTATTATATTTAGTCCTTCGTTTTTATACATATACATCAACAATTATATTTTACCTGACTTTTTCTTTAATCTTAAATCATAGCTAATTAAGTGTCAACTAATGTGTTGTAAAAAAGAGTGTACTATTTACCAAACTGAGTTTTCAGCTCGAAGTGATTAACCGATATTACCTTTGCGTAAAGCATTTTGTAGTTATCAATAATCATAGCATCTTCTTTAGATTTTACAAGATTTGCCTCAAGCTCGCTAATTGTCTTATGATGATATTTTTTGAGCATAAGTTCAACTTTTTTGTAAAGATGGGAGCATTTTTCAAGATCAGATAATTGATCACCATCAACCCCTTCAACAAAAGCCAAATGGGTTTGATCCTTAACAAATTCATCGCTAGCAATAAGCTTTGACACCGCCCTTATGTCCCTAGCATTAATGCTCGAACTCAGTCTGTTAATTTTACCAACAAAACCTATGGATTTTAAAACAAGCGATAATGGGTTTAAATGCGAGAAAATATTAGAATATATATCATCAAAAGCATTTTGAATATTATTTAGGGCATTCTTTGTTGCAGCTATAAACAAAGCCTTGTCTTTATGTGAATCATTTTTGTATTTAATGATAATGCAATATAAGATATATGTCCACGAAAAGGCATCCGCAAATTTGCCGCATAAATACTCCATTCTTTTAAGTCCACCACCGTGAGAAATCAAGGCAATATCAGATAATACAGACAAGGTAGATGATGCCATCTTTAATTTACGCACCGCAGATGTAACTTCGCCCGATCCCTTTGGCAAAGTAAGCATTCCTCTTGTTAAGCTAAGAATGGACATTCTAAAGCTGTTACCTACAAAGTCTCTTATGTGAGCCCAAAATGCGCCGTCAAACTTTGCCATGTCGCTAAATTCTAAAGACTCAATCTCAGTTAAAGCGTAAGGGTGACATCTTATAAGACCTTGACCAAACTGCATCAAGCTTCTTGTCATTATGTTTGCACCCTCAACGGTGATTGCAATTGGAGCACCCATGTATCCGTGTGCCAAAAGATTATTTGGTCCAAGACAGATACCCGCCCCACCAAGTATGTCCATTGAGTTGTTGACAATTTTTCTAAAAATTTCAGTAGCATGGTACTTTGCCATTGCATTTATAACTGAAGGCTTGTGACCATCAGTTATAGCAGATGCAGTAACCTCTCTTATTGCAGAGCATGTATAGTTTAGGTATAGATTTTGCACTAAAACCTCAGCTATACCTTCAAACTTTGCAATTGGCATGTTAAATTGCTTTCTTATTTGCGAGTATCTTATTGCAGTAAGTAATGCAAGGTGGGATCCACCTGCTGAGATTGCAGGCAAAGATACCCCACGCCCAACAGATAGACACTCCATCAGCATCTTCCAACCTATTCCACAGCCACTAAAGCCACCTATTACATCTTCTTCAATGTCAATAACAATATCCTTGCCCCAAAGTGGTGAGTTAATAAAAGGAACACCTAGAGGGTTATGTCTGCGTCCCCTTGTTAAACCATCCGCATCACCATTTATTATTGCACAGGTTATGCCTGTTTTATATTGCTTTGGCAATAGATTTTGAGGATCTTCAAGCTTAAAAGCCAAACCTATAACAGTTGCAACGCCTCCTAGAGTGATGTAGCGTTTTTCAAAATTTAGTCTTATACCAAGCTTGCCATCAGCTTGTTTAAAAACAACTCCATTTGCCTTGATACTTGTAGCATCACTACCTGCGGTAGGCTCGGTTAATCCAAAAGCTGGTACCTCTCTGCCGTCGGCAAGTCTTGGAAGGTAATAATTTTTTTGTTTTTCGGTTCCGTACTTTAAAAATAATTCACCGGGTCCAAGCGAGTTTGGAACCATAACAGTAATACCCAAAACCTGCGATCTTGTAGCAAGCTTTGCAACTATTGTGCTTTGTGCAATGGGCGAAAACTCAAGCCCCCCATATTGCTTTGGTATCAACATTCCAAAAAATTTATTATCTTTTAAGTATTGCCAAACTTCGGCAGTTAAATCCTTTGATTCAAAAACATCCCAATCACTAACCATTGAGCAAACTTTATTTGTTTGATTGTCTAAAAAATCCTGCTCTTCCTTTGTTAGCTTTTGTATTTTATAGCTTAATATTTTTGATAAATCAGGCGAGCCAGAAAATAAATCTTTATCAACCCAAGTGCCACCTGCATTTATTGCAACCTTTTCAGTTTCCGAAACTTTAGATAAAGCCTTTTTCACATTAATTAATTTTAAAAGTGGCTTTGTAATAACTGCTTCCCGTAAGAAAGGTATAAAAAAGAAGCAATTTAAAAATACATAAAACCCCATGGTATTAACACCAGCCTTGCTAAATAACAAAAATATGCCAGCAAGTATTGATATATAAAATGTGCTCCATTTTTTGTAGACAACAAAAATACTGCCCGATACAAGTCCAAAGATTAGTGACAGCCTTAAAGAGCCATCAACGATTCCACCAAAACCTTCAATCATATTATAAAAAGCAAAAACTCAAGAGTTAAATTAAATGTTTTTCTATAATATCAATTTTTCTGTCAAGATGCAACAAGTTTTTTACATCTTACTTTACCACAATACACTCAATACAAAATTTTCACAAGATAAGCCCCTCCGTATGCAAGAAAACTTGTAAGAACAAAAATGAATCCCGTTTGCTTAAAGCTGCGACCCTCTTTTTGTAAAGTGCTCATGGCCGATATACAAGGGGCGTAAAAGAACATAAAAACCAAAAATTGCAAAATAATTCTTGGTTCAAAAGCATTTGTCATTGCCATTGCTATATTGTCGCCATTTTCGATATTAATACTTAGTAAAACTGCAAGCATTGAAAGCGACACCTCCTTTGCAATAAAACCCGCAATAATTGCAGCTATAATTTGCCAAGGTAAATCTATTGGCGCAAATATTGGTAGTAAAAATTTAGATGTAAGCTCGAGTATGCTTGGCATTGCATTTTTTGCTGATGCTATATAAAAGCCTTGATTAAAGCTAAAGCCTAGAGTATTGCAAAGCGAAAATACAATCGAAAACATAAGTATTGTAGTTGCAATATTGACTATATATTCCCTTACCTTTGTATAGGATACATGTAAAATATCTTTGCAATGCGGCAATTGCATCGGATGTATTTGATAGGCAGACGAAGCATAGATTAAATCCTGCTTTACAAAAAGTGATATAATTTTAATCACTATTAGTCCAAAAATAAAACCAAATACATAGATTGAATACAGAGCCAAAGAACCATAAAAACCACCCAGAAGTCCAGAGCAAAACAATGCAAAGACAGTGTTTTTTGCTGAACATGGAATAAAGCTTAACATTGTGTTTGCTAAAAATCTTTGATGCTTATTTGGAAGAATTCTTGTTGCCATGTATGCTGGCACCGTGCACCCTATGCCAGTTAGCAATGGTATAAAGGCCTTACCATCCATTTTGCAAAACTTCAACATAAAACCATTTAGCAGGTAGGAGACTCTTGTTATGTAGCCTGTTTTTTCAAAAATTGTGACAAATAAAAAGACAAAAAATATTATTGGAATAAATCCAAAGATTACAAACATTCCATTGATTGTAGATGTCAGTAATATCGCCAAAGAGCTAGAGCCTGAAGGGGTAATGAGATTAGCAAGTGCGAGTATCTTATCGGATAAAAATCCACCAAGAGTAAAGGCGGTAAAGAGTGAGACAAAAAGTATTGCAAAAAAGATTGGTAATCCAAATACTCTATGGGTTAATATTTTTTCGCTTTTTGTATTATAATGATAATTGACAGCGGAAGATTTACTTATTGAATTTTTTTTACAAATATCCAAGACTACACCTTGATTTTTAATTATTTCCCGCATCGATTGCAATGCCTCTTTTTTATTTAGGCAATCTGCCTGTATAAAAGTAATTGAGTTCTGCGTTGTAAATGTTAGCAAACTCTGTAGATTTGGCAATCTTGTATTTTTTTTAACATTTAAAATTATACATACTTTAGATTTATCTGTTTTAGTAAATATACTTTCGACAAGTCTTATGTCAGCGGCAAAATTGGATCCATCGCTTAGGATACATATTCTGTCAAAATCTGACATATGCTTTATGATAAATTCAATTGAAAGATTTTCATCTTCAGGATTAGTAACTTCGTTTTTTGTTAAATTGTAAAATCCAGGAGTGTCGATGATGTCAATGGTAGAATTGCTATGATTATCATTATCAATCTTTATTTGTACCTTGCTAACGGCAACAGTTGTTCCCGAATAATTTGCCGTTTTCAAACTTAAGCCCGACAGAGAGTTTAGCAAGCTTGTTTTGCCACCATTTGGCAAGCCACACAAAAGAACTTTTAAATTTTTATCCACTTAAAAATGCAATAAATAAAAAAGAATACAGAGAATTTATCTATATCATTAATAAATTCATCAAAATATTAAAAAATATCTTTAATAAATGATTTAGAAACAGGTTCTCAATCTTAATTTACAAAATATATTGACAAAAAGCAAGTGCTTTTATAAACTCAAAAAATATTTTATTAGTTTTTGAGTCTTTTTTATAAAAGGCTTGATATAATTTATCACTAGTGTTGCAACTTCTATGTCAAACGATAAACAAAAACCAGATGTCATTGTTAATGTTAAAAAACCTAAATCATCCTCTGGATTTACAAATATTGTAAGCGTTTTATGCAAAACAGCTTATAATTTTGTTGCAGGCATGCTAAAAAAAACAAATCGTGAAGGTTATATTTTTGTTTTTATATCTCTTTGCATTACAATATTTGTATCTTTTGCATCTTCTTTTTTTGGTCTTTTTTTCTTTGGAATAACCGTTTGGGTTGTTGCATTTTTTAGAGATCCCGAAAGAGCAACTCCACCAGGTGCTAATCTAGTTGTTAGCTCTGCTGATGGTCTTGTATCGGATGTTAAAATTACCAAAATGCCAAAAGAATTAAATCTTGGTGATGACGATGTTTATAAAATCAGTGTATTTTTAAGTGTTTTTGATGTGCATGTTAACAGAGTTCCTGTTTCAGGAATTATTAATAAAATTGCTTACCACCCAGGTAAATTTTTAAGTGCAGAGCTTGACAAATCAAGCGAAGAGAACGAGAGAAACGCTTTACTAATAACAAACTCTTACGATGGCAAGCATATTGCAGTTGTACAAATTGCAGGAATGATTGCAAGGCGTATTGTCTGCTGGTCAAAGGAGGGTAATAATATTAAAACAGCTGATAGATTTGGTCTTATTAGATTTGGTAGCAGAGTGGATGTATATGTTCCAAAAACATACAATATCTTGGTTCA
Organism: Rickettsia typhi; assembly: GCA_945889175.1. Classification (GTDB taxonomy): domain Bacteria; phylum Pseudomonadota; class Alphaproteobacteria; order Rickettsiales; family Deianiraeaceae; genus CAMCVL01. Next base: position 28,597 of record CAMDBF010000008.1, on the reverse strand, counting down.
AAAAGGTCAAAAAGTTGTTGGCGGAGAGACTATTTTAGCTCTTGCTGACGGAACTATGCCACACTTTGAAATTCAGGATGAATCTTCTCAGTCTTTAGTTGACTAAATCCTCTTAGGGATTATTATTTAGTTATAGGATGTATTGTGCTACTAAAAGCTTTTTTTGTAAAATAACCAAGATAGCAACTTTGCTATTACTAGCTTTTTTAGCAACACTCGCATCAAATGCTTCAACATCAACAAGTCAAGTTGCAACAGCAAAAGCAGCTGTTGAGGCCTCAGTTGTTAGTCAGACTAATGACTTCTTTTCAAACGGTATAATGGATCCTGCCTGCCGAACCGAAAGCAGATACGAAATAAGAGAGTACACGAAAAAAGGAGGTCTTTATAAAATACACTTTACCTATAGTACAAAATATGCCTTTGCAGCACCTAAGGTCGATACTTATAATGCTTGGCGATGTATGAACTCATCTGGTGGCCTGAAAGACTCTCAAGGTAAAATGATTAGCACCTACTCAACTCCAGAGCTTGGTCAAAAAGCTTGGCTTGCTTGTTTTACTGCAAATTTTAAAAATAAAGCCTATTTTAAAGATTTGTATTTTGAGGCCTATGAGCCTTTTGGTGACTCCAATAGTACCGACCCAACTAGCGGAGCTGGAGATATGTTTGCAGGTAGCTGGAGTGCTGGTTCTCCTAACATTGAAGAATCTGGATATGGATTTGCAAAACCTTTTGCTACTGAGGAATACAAAAATGTTTTTCATGGAATTTTATTACCAATTGGCAATACTGAAAATGGACTTTTGCCTGTTTGTAAAACTGGGTGCAATTTTACCGATCACCCAATGTCTTCTGTAATTGTTGAATGCGTTGAGGGCACTGTTGCAAACATGTTTATGAAGCCACAAGAACAGTTTATCTTAACAGTAAAAGATAAGGATGGTAATTTGTTAAAAGATCCAATATACCAAAGAACAGTTTTTCAAAACTTTCAAACATATATAAGAATAACAGTAATCCTTTTAATTATTGCATATGTTGCAATGCAGGGATTTAGCACTTTAATGGGTGGAGGACTTGCAAGTGATGGTCCAAAGGGTTTAATTATGAATGTTATAAAAATAGCTGCCGTATCTTATTTTGCAATTGGAGATGCTTGGAAAGATTATTTTTTTTACGCCCTAAGAGATCTCTCTGGTGGGATGGCCACGATAGTCTATAATGCGGTAGCTGGCAGTAGTGTTAATGCTGATGGTTGTTTTTTTCAAGCTGGATTTTACCCTGAAGGTAAAAGTATTTTAGCCGTCTTTGATAGCATCGACTGCAAATTTGCAAATTATGTTGGCTATTACCCTGGTGAAACCTTTCCTGCTATGGTTAGGTTTATGGGGATGTATTTGCTATTTCCAATTTTTGGTCAAATAATATGCATGCTTATTGTGTTCTTTACCCTTCTATTGTTTAATCTCTGCGCAACACTGATGCAGATGTACCTAGGAGCTACAATTTACTTAATGATAATGTTATTTATATCGCCATTAACAATACCAATGATTTTATTTAGTAACGAAACTCTCAAAGGTGTATTTAGTGGCTGGCTTGGTAAAATTATTAATTTATCATTGTTTCAAGTATTAACTGTAATGCTTTTTGCAACAATAATGCCAGTATTGGACACCACAATATATGGTGATAAGTATCAAGATAAAGGTTTGTTTATTGAATATCAATCAACAAACAATCAAGAAACTAGTGGAGGACTTAGTTCTATTGATCCGGTTCCTGTGCCAAAAATGGGTCCAATAGCTTTTACAAAAACAGTTAGCATTGATTGCACCGATACCAAAGGCAGCATAACATGTGCATTTAGAAGGGCTCAAGCTTATAAATTTTCAATACCAATTCCTGGATTTATTGAAATTTTTGAATTAATGTTTCCAAAGGTTAGCGGTGGGGCAATGTTATTTTGGATGATGCTTAACCTTCTTAAGGCATGTGGAATGATTTTTCTATTTACAAACATTGTCGACTCTTTAAGAACTGTAGTAGAACAGCTAACTAAAGCTGGTGCAGCCTCTGGCATGATAAATGACATTAAGTTTGACAATCCAGCTAAACTTGCCGCTCAGTCGGCCGGGGCTACTGGTAAAATGGCTGCGGGTGCTGCTTCCAAGGGAATGGATAAACTTTCTGGAAAAGGTAAAGAGGAAGATTCAGGCGCTAGAGGTGAAGGACCCAAATCAGGCGGAGATGAATCTAAACCTGCGGCCGCTCCAACCCCTGCTATTGTGAAATGAAATTATATATGTCTATGCAGCAGTGTGTCAAAGTTAAAACAAAGCTTCTCTCACCATCTTACCCTATTTGGATAATAAATTCTAAGGATGAAAATCAAGTCAAAAATGTAAAAAACTTATTACTAAACATTACAAAAGATAGGCAGATAATTTTAATTAAAGACAAAAATATATCGGGGCAAAAAACCCTATTTGAAGAACCTGAATTTGCCGATAAAAACATTAACACCATTGTGCCAAATGCTTTTGGTGAGGATTTGAAAAGTTTTGCAAATTTTGAAATCTTAGCAAATCAAATACTAAACCTTAAACCAACAAGAAGCACAATATTAGTTGCCATAGGGGGCGGAAGCGTTGGGGATGGGGTAGGCTTTTTAGCATCCGTTATACTAAGGGGAATTGACTTTATACAATACCCAACAACACTTTTATCAATGGTCGACTCCTCAGTTGGTGGCAAAACTGCAATAAATACGCAAACCTCAAAAAATATGATAGGCTCCTTCTATCAGCCACTTGCCGTAATTTGCGATATACAAAAACTGCAAAGCTTAAGCAAAAACGAATTGCTATCTGGCTATGCAGAGGTTTTAAAATATGGATTATTATGGGACAAGGATTTTTTTTATTATCTTGTTAAAAACCAAGAGCAAATTGCTAACTTTTTCAACTCTAAACCTTATAAGGAATCAATAATTACAAGTATTATTTGCAAATGCTGCAAAATAAAAGCAAAAATTGTTGCAAAGGACGAAAGGGAAACAAAAGGGATAAGGAGCCTTTTAAACCTAGGTCACACCTTCGGTCATGGCATTGAAAAATCATCTATTTATAAAAACAAAATACCCCACGGTATAGCAGTTGCTTTTGGAATGGTGATGGCGATTGAGTTTTCAATAAAGCTCAAACTTATAGACAAATCTGTTTTGCAAGAAGTTAAAAACCATTACAAAGCGGTTGGACTTGAGGTTTATCTGGACTTAAGTTTAGAGGTAAAAAAAGAAATACTTAAGATAATGTCTCTTGACAAAAAAAATTCCAAAAGTACATTTACAAAGCTAAGTCAAGACCTAGAGGTAAGAAGCGAGATAAACCTTGTTTTACTAAAAAAGCTTGGTAAGGCGATTAATAAAATTGTCAAGACGGAAGATATTTATAATTACTTAATTAATGATTACAATAATAATTCAGTTTTTTAATTTTATTAAAAATCTTAAAAAAAAGGCTGATAGCAAGGTTACCGCAACAAAAGTTGAGGCAATATTGCCAGATGGTTTTGATCTTGTAAAACTTTCAAAAGATGGGGCAATAATTAAAATTATAGCCAAAACATCTATTGACCTTAACAAGGAAGAACTACTTGCAGCTGAGGATGAAATTAAATACGCGGTTTCAACAAAATGCAAGGTTAGATTTATGAACATCTTTGTTTTAATAAGCAAGGATATCAAGGCTCAAGTACCTAAAGAAAAGCTTACCAAAGAGGATAATAGTGAAAAAGAAGAGAAGAAAGCAAAGTATAAATTAGATAATTTTAAACAAATTATTGCAATTTCGTCTTGCAAGGGGGGAGTTGGTAAGTCGACAATTGCGTTTTTGCTTGCAAAACAACTTGCAAATCAAGGGCAAAAAGTTGCATTTTTGGACCTTGATATCTACGGGCCATCGGTACCATCTTTGATTGATTGTTACCATAAATTTGCAGTGGACGAGGCAAAAAAACTTGTGCCAGTTGTTAAAGATGGCATTCATTACGCATCCGTTGGTTTTGTTGTTGAGCAAAACAAGGGGCTCGTTTGGCGAGGACCCATGATAACAAAGCTGATTAACAGCTTGATACTTAACTGTGCTTGGGATAGCGATTTTGACACCCTTATTGTCGACATGCCACCTGGCACTGGGGATGCTCACTTAAGCTTTTTTCATAGCTACTCAACACTAGGCACCTACCTTGTATGCACCGACAGCAAACTTGCCTGCAGCGATATTGAAAGAAGCATTGATGCTTTTAAGGTTCTTAATGTTCCCATACTAGGCTTAATACAAAATATGAGTGATATTTTTAACGATGGCATTTTAAATGAGCTTTGTAACAAACACGAGATTGAAATTGTAAATAAAATACCTTTTACAAATGATGTTACAAAAAAGAATATTGTTATTCTGCAAAATGCTGATTTACTATCCTAGCAACTGCGTTAGCTAGGTCTTCAGTTTTTGCCTTGTCATAAGGCTTACCGTGTAAGTAAATTAAGTGTTGACCGCTCTGTGCCCCAGTGATTCCTATGTGCGACCTTGTAGCCTCACCTATGCCATTAACAACGCATCCAAGTATTGATACATCAATATTTTGCTTAACATGGGATATGAGTGATTCAATCTTTGCTACCATGGTAATTACATCAAATTGTTGCCTTGCACAGGATGGGCAGGATATAATGTTAATTCCCCTTTTGCGAATTTCAAGCGATTTTAAAATTGCCCAGCATACTTTTATCTCTTCCTCTGGGTTAGCCGAAAGGGAAACTCTTAGAGTGTCGCCAATACCATTCATCAACAGTCCGCCAATTGCTATCGAAGACTTTACCGTGCCGGCAAATGCAGGTCCAGCCTCGGTAACACCCAGATGTAAAGGATAATTAGTTTGCTTGCTTAAAAGCTCGTAAGATTTATACATAAGCATTACATCACTTGCCTTGACAGAGATTTTAATTTGGTCGTAACCACAATCCTCAATTAGTCTTACATTTTTTATGGCACTTTCAACCAAAGCCTCAGGGCAAGGGTTGTTATTGTATTTTTCAAGTATATCACCTTCAAGCGAGCCAACATTTACTCCAACTCTAATTGGTACGCCAGCACTTTTACATACGGTTACAACCTCTTTTAGTCTTTCAATGCTTCCTATGTTACCGGGGTTGATTCTTATGCAAGATGCACCAGCTTCAACCGCCTCAATTGCTCTTTTATAATGAAAATGAACATCTGCAATAATAGGTACCGCCGAGTCCTTAACGATTTGCCTTAATGCGATTGTCGACTCCCTGTCAGGCACCGAAACTCTCATAAGCTCCGCCCCAAGGTCAAAACATCTTTGTATTTGTGCAAGAGTTGCATCTATATCAGTTGTAAGAGTGTTAGTCATGGACTGTACCGCTATTGGCGAATCACCGCCTACTGACACATTGCCAAGCATTATTTTTTTTGTAGAGTTTTTATTGATGTGCTTGTAAGGGTATTTTTCTTCCATAAATAAAGCTATTCTTTAAGCTTTGCAACAATTTTATTAGTCATTTCATCTATAAACTTTTCATTACTTTTTAGCACCTCGGAACTTAATTCCTCAAACTTTAAAGTCTCCTCTCTAAAGAGGTTTCTATACTCTTCGTCAGCTTTTGCAATGTGTTGTTGAATAATCAGCTCGGATTGCTTTTTTGCATCCTCAATAATTTTATCACTTTCAAGAAGTGCTTTTTTATTGATTAACTCAATTTGCAGCTCGAGCTCCTTAATTTTATCTGAATTTTTTTGTGCCTGCTCCAAGTTGTTTTGCACAAACTGATCTCTTGTATTTGATATAAACTTAAGTCTTGGCAGTAAAACAAAGCTGCAAAGTGCTACAAAGGATCCAAAGATAATAACCATCCAAAACATCTGTGGTAAGTAGGTTGAAAAATCAAGCTGCGGCATATAATAAATAACAATATATCAGACTTTCGTAAGGTAATCAAAAAAATATAAAGCAAAATCGTAAATGTCAACTAAATTGCCTGCATGTCCCACAATTTTTTATACAAAGAATTCTCCATCTGTATAAGATCATCATGCTTGCCCTGCTCTACTATCGTACCATTTTCAAGTACTATAATTCTATCTAGGTATTTTAGAGTTGATAGCCTATGGGCAATGGCTATAACAGTTTTGGACTTTGCATCAATTAAATTAGATAATGCTTGCTGAATTTGATTCTCGGTTTGAGAGTCCAAGGATGATGTTGCCTCGTCCAATATAAGTATTGGTGCATTTTTTAATATCGCCCTTGCAATGGCAATTCTTTGTCTTTGCCCGCCAGATAGTTTAACCCCTCTCTCACCTACAAGAGTTTCGTATTTATTTGGTAAAGAGTCAATAAAGTCGTGAATATTTGCCATCTTGGCGGCTAAAATGATTTCTTCCTTAGTTGGATCATCCTTTGCATAACCAATATTGTCACCAATGGAGCGGTGAAAAAGTGCTGTATCCTGCGGAATTAAGGCTATTTGCGAGCGAAGAGAGTCCGATGAAACATCATAGATACTCTGTCCATCAATTAAAATCTCGCCGCTTGTTACCTTAAAGTTTTTAAGAAGTAAAGATATTAATGTTGACTTGCCAGCTCCCGAGTGTCCAACTATCCCAATTTTTTCACCCGCCTTAATTGTAAGATTTAAATTTTTCATCACCCCACTACCATCACTATCATAATCAAAGCAAAGATTTTTAAACTTAATCTCACCCTTGGTTATTTGAAGCTGCTTAGAGGAATTAAATGCTATATCGTATATTTGATTTTGCGGAATGGATATAATTGAAAATGAAGATTTTAAATCTCCAAGCTTTGATGTAAATTCTCTAATTTCTATCACAAGCTTCCAGATGTTGTCAATAACAACATACATGGATGTCATTACAAATACAAAATCGCCAGTTGTTACTACATTAATACGCCTTAGGTGTATCATGTAAATAAATGCAAAAAACAGCATCGTCATGTACAAAAAGCCACCAATGATATTGTTTTTTAGCTCTGCATAATTTTGCTTATAATCGTTTTTAGCAACCTCTTTTTTAGCAAAATCCTTGATTTTTGCAAACTCACGATTTCGTGATGCAAAGGAAAGGATTGAAAAAATGTTTGAAACATTATCTGCAATTAAGCCTATAATTTCGTGCTGAGAGTCGTTTGTGCTGCGTGCTAACTTGCCTATTTTAAAGGACATCTTTAGCATCACAGGAAAAAACACACAAGACCAAGCCAAGATAAACAAAAATAAATTTAAATTTATAAATAACAAGGACACAATACCGATTGCAACACTCAAAAGTGGGTTTGTTAGCCTATGGTGAAGCGTAAACCACATATCGTTGTACCCGCTAACTATACCTTTAACCTTGCTTGTAATTGAGCCACTATGCGTGTTTTGAAAAAAGCTATGGGAATGGTACTGAATGTAATCATAGGCTCTTACTGTAATGTCCGCTCTTACAAAGGGCTGAGTTTTCATCCACGAAAATTGACTTATTCGCCAAACAAGTTCCAAGACTAAAATTGCCCCAATATACATTGCAATTGGCTTTAGTAAAGTTGCATATTGTGGTATGTCGGATGCGGCGAAGGCGTCAACCACAAGCTTAAGAGAATACATGTTTGCAACATTGTAAAAAGCACCTATTATTGGTGCCTGTATCATTAAAACATACCACCACTTGTAAGGCTTTATTGATGGCAGAAAAAAAGATAGAATACTTATATTTGTTTTGCCTGTTTGCATTTTTATTTTTTAATCAAAGTTTCTTCTAAATTTAATTGCGGCACTCATGGTTGCTGAGTCTAAAAAATTAATACTTGCACCCATTGGTGCACCAGTTGAAAGTTCTGTAAATTTTTCAATTACAATTCCAGAATCCTTAATAAGACTTTTAATGTAGTTTGATGTAATCTGTGCGTTGACGGTTGTACCATTTGCAAAGATAATCTCTTTTACAAGCTCATTTTTATTTTCGGTGTTGTAGTTTTTAATTCTTGTAACAAGACTTGCAATATTAAGCTGCTCGGGGAGTATCTTTTCAAGGTAAGAAATATTCCCCCCCAAAACATGATAAACCCCTTTGTAATCCTTGCATGATTCTATGCTTAGCAAGTCTTCAACATGCTCTATGATGCAAATTGTGCCGTGATCTCTGTTTGTATTAAGGCAGATTGAACATTCCTCGCTTGTATCGATATTACCGCAGGTTTGACAAAGTTTTATTTCGTTATATATGGCTTCCAAAGCTTTGATAATTGGTGCAATTTTATGCTTTTTTGTTGCAAGTTCAACGGCTATTCTATTTGCTGACCTAGTACCCATTTGAGGCAATTTTTTTATTAAATTTACAAATGTGTCTATGGGCTCAAGATGGTTCATTACCTTGCAAAACAATACTCCGCCGCAACGCTTTTAACACCGTTAATTACATGTGGCTTTTTAACTTGCACCTTGCAGGATCCTATTCTTGCATCGCTTTGAACAATTGCCTTAGAGGCATTTATAGCAATGGTTTCAATTAAATTTGTGTCCTGCTTTTCAAAAGCCTTGATAATTTTTGCAATTTTGTCGTAGTCTATTGTATTTTCTATATTATCATTTAAGTTTGCTGGGCTAAATATATCATTTAATGTAAGCTCGGCATTGATGATTAATTTTTGCTTCTTTGCCTTCTCTCTTGGATAAATACCTATGATGCAAAAAATTTCAATACCTTCAAGTATTATTTTCATCTTTGTGTTTTTATAAATTATTATTTATAACCTCTTGTGGAGTAATTGTGTTTTTATAAAACGCCTTACCAACAACAACTCCTTTTACATTTTGTATCAATGAGAGCGATTTAATATCATTTAAACTTGCAACCCCTCCTGATGCAATGATTGGATTTTTACTTAAACTTGCAACATCTTTAATAAGCTCTAGGTTTGGTCCTTGCAACATTCCGTCTTTTGCTATGTCGGTAACTAAAATTCCTTCTAAATCTAAAGAGTTATATGTATTTATTAGTTCCCCATAAGTAACATCGCTTGACTTAAGCCAGCCCTGAGTTGCAACCATCTTACCCTTTAAATCAGCACCTATTATTATTTTAGATTTGTATGTATTGCAAGCCCAAAGGGCAAAATCCTTATCCTCAATTGCCTTTGTACCTATAACAACATAATCAATGCCAGCATCAAAGAGAGTTTTTACATTCTCTTTACTTCTCACTCCGCCGCCACATTCTATTGTAATGTTTGTTTGTGCTTTAATTTTTGATATAATGTTAAAGTTGACTGGCCTGCCTTCAAAAGCACCATCGATATCAACTATGTGTAGCCTCTTAAAGCCAAAGCTTGCAAAGTATTTTGCTTGGTCAATGGGGTCGTTATTAAAAACCTCAGTGTCACTCAAAAGACCTTGACTTAGCCTTATGCACTTGCCATCCTTGATATCTATGGCAGGTATTGTAAAAAAAGACATAATAATAATATAAATAAAATAATTATTAGCTAGCCTTACAGATTGCCATTGTTTTTGAAGCTCTTGATATATAGCAAGTTTGGTAAAAGTCTTTATTTGTAAGCCTAAACTCGCCGCTTAACTTCACTTGAGATTCATTAAAGCTTAACTCTTTTTGCTCAGATTTTTGCTCAACTACTTCTTTTACCTCTTTAGTAAGTAAGTGTGCATTTATAGCTTTAAGATTAAGGCTTTTTGCTATTTCGGCAATTGCGTCCTTGTCATCTAGTGCCTCCTCAACCCCTGCAACCGCTTTAAATGTTGATTGTAAATGCCCAGCCGTGTTGACATAATGAGCCGATTTTTCAGTATAGGCTCTGGTTGGCAAAATGACATCAGCATTACCAGCACCCCTGTCTCCGTGGGAGCCTAGATATATTATTTTTAAATTTGGTGATGCTTTAAGAGATTCAAAGTTTATTTCATCCGCCCCAAGTAAAAATAACACCTTCACCTCTCCATTTATAACTTGGTTAATTATGTCGTCAGCTGAGTATTCAGATGTAAATTCTAAGTCAAGCCCGCCAACTCTACCAGCGGCCTTGTGTAGCATATTAAAACCATTCCATCCCTCCCTTTGAGTGTAAAGCGATGCTATTTCAAGACATTTGTTATGAATCTCAATCCCATGAGTATCGTTAATTGCATCCTGCCCTAAGATTACGCAAGGTCTTTTAGCATTTTTTAAAATGTCGCAAACAGCATTTTTACCTTCCAATATATCATCAAGTATTGACCTATCAGCACCTAGGTGGGTAAAGTGATAATTTAAATCGCATTTTTCGCCAAGCAAATATATTTTTGCCTTGTTATTTAAAAAAGCCTTTCTTATTCTTGCATTAAAAAGTGGGGCTTCAAGCCTTGGATTTGAGCCTATAATTAAAATTGCATCGCTTTGTTCAATACAATCTATGCCATTGTTACAAATGTAATTTGCACGAGATGATGTATTGATTTTTGAACCGTCCTGCAAGCAAGTAAATTTTTCAACCTCAAGCTCTTCAGCAAGTTTTTTAAATGCTAAGACCGACTCGCAGTCCGCCAAGTCGCCAGCTATAAAGGCAATCTGCTCTTTTGGGTTTTGCAGTGATGCAATTGAATGTTTAATAAAGTTCATTGAACTTGATTTATCGGTTTTTACAAATTTACCGTCTCGCTTTTCATAGTAATGACCAAGTCTTTGCAGTTTAAGACCATCGTAAGCAAATCTTGTTTTATCACTAATCCATTCCTCGTTTATGGACTCGTTAAGTGCAGGTAAAATTCTTAATACCTCGTTACCTTTTGAGTCAATTCTTATATTACTACCAACGGCGTCCAAAACATCAATTGAGTATGTTTTTTTAAGCTCCCAGCTTCTAGCTCTAAATCTATAAGGTTTGGATGTTAATGCACCAACGGGACAAAGGTCAATAATATTACCCGATAACTCTGATTTAATTGCAGTGTTTAAATATGTTGTTACCTCAACATCCTGACCCCTATTAAATGCACCAATTTCGTTTGTACCAGCTATATCGTCTATAAATCTAACACATCTCATACAGTGGATACATCTTGTCATTTGAGTCTTTACTAAAGGACCCATGTTTTTGTCGATAACGGCTCTTTTTTCATCGCTAAATCTCGACTCACCCCTGCCATACAAAAATGCTTGATCCTGCAAATCACATTCACCGCCTTGGTCGCAAATTGGGCAGTCCAAAGGATGGTTTTGTAGTAAAAACTCCATTACCCCCTCTCTTGCTTTTTTTACCATGTCAGTTTCGGTATTTATTATCATTCCTTCGGCAACATTCATGGCACAGGATGCCTGTGGTTTTGGTGGGCCCGGTTGAATTTCAACAAGACACATACGGCAATTACCTGCAATTTTTAACCTATCGTGATAGCAAAATCTTGGTATTTCTACCCCCTCAATCTCGCATAACTGAATTACAGTGATACCCTTTGGCGCCTTAACTGGCTTGCCGTTAAGAGTTACATTAACAAAATCTGTAATGCTGGCATCTAAAATAAAGTTTTTTGCTTCAGTGGAGCAACCACATGCCCCGTCCTGCTTTGAATCCTGAATGTTTGTTTGCATCATAATAAGCAAAAATTCCAAATCTAATAATAATTATAAAACCTTTCTATATTAATTAAGATAGATTTTAGATATGATTCAATCTTTTTTTGTGAAAATCAAAGGCACTGCTAAAAAATAGTAGATATTCAATACTTTTCTTCTTTAAAAGCAAAAATCTCTGCAAAACAAGGCTCGCACGCCACCCCCCCATGCTGCCTAAAGGCAGCTGGCGTGGCGAGCCTAATAGGACTTGTACAGATCCCAGTTGCGTATTTCTTAAGTCTGTATTACTTTGTAGAACAAGAGATAGACAATTGGGTATGGATTTGAACGTTATTTTTACGAGCGTCAAGTCAAAAATGTTTTTAAAACATTTAACTTTGTTATAATTGTATTTGATTTTATAAAGTGATGGTGGAGGCTAGGGGACTCGAACCCCTAACCTACTGCTTGCAAAGCAGTTGCTCTACCAGTTGAGCTAAGCCCCCACGAAGCTAGTTAATCATATTCTAAAATCTGTTTTAAGATATGTCAACTAAAAGATAAATTTTTTTACTTCGTTATCCAGAAATTTTGCGTCTCATCTTTTGTTGCAAGTTTTTTTACTTTATGAATTACAGCATCGTCATAGTGTTCTATCTCACACTCAACTCTTAACTTGCTAATACCTGCAGCATCCGCCTTGTCTCTGCGTATTTTTATGTATGAGGTTTTGACATCTACAATTTTAAGACCATCATTGCCAATATCACGCTCACCTAACAGCCTTAATTCCGATACTTCATTTAAAACCTTTAATTCCTCTGCTTTTTTTGTATTATTCACAATAACAAAATGAGATTGCTTTGTATTGCCACCTAAATGTTTAACCTCTAGACATGTGTAATCATGCTTCGTCTCTTCGTCATTAATCTTTTTTATTACCGTTTGATTTTTTTTGTTAATAATGTACTCAACATTCTCATGTTTTTGATTTGTTCTATTAAGGACAATTTTTTCTTTCTCTTTGGCACATCCAGCACCTTCTTGTAATTGCAAAGGTTGATTTAGTGTGCGATTGCCATCTAGTAATGCTCGCTGCTTTAAATGTTGCAACTCCTCATTTTCTTGAGATGCTAGAGATAGGCTTTGCATATCTTCGTAAATTGGTTTGTTATGAAGTGCTTGCTCCCTAGCTCTTTCCTCTCTCTCTTGATGTTCCATTTCCTTTTGTGATTTTATTTGTTCTCTTCGCTCTTGCTGTAGAAGTTTTTCAGCTTCTTGTTTATTTATTTCAATTTGTATTAAGCTTTGTTCAAAAGTTTTGTAAGCTTTGTATTCGCCAGAACTCTTTATCTGACTCAAATTACTCAGCATTTCTTCATAACTATTCTTTGCATGTTTAATCTTACGCGAATTACGTGTTACAGCTTCTTCCATTCTTTTGTATCTCGCTTCGATATTGATTTTCTCTTGTGGATTTACACAAATCTCTTTTACCATCCTTAAGTTATCTAATGCAGCATCCTTTCCATTTTCTATATCGCAACCAATCTCTTTAGAAAGATTGATTGTCTGATTAATTAATGTATTAATATTCTCAATACATTCACTGTATTCCTTAGTCAGTTTATTTAGATTTTGAAGATTATCTTTATTGGGTTGTTGTCTTAAAGTACTTACAATTTCTTTTTCAAGACATGTTCTTTTACAAATGCTTTCGAGACCCGTTTCTTCATTTGGTTCATTAATTGAAAGTGTGATTAAAGTAAGCAAACAATTCTCAACCATATCAGTTGTATCTTTAATAAACTTTGGGTTTGCCATCCTGTTGTACGTTTGTTGCGATCTGCTTTCGATTAAACATGGAAATGAAGTTGATGGATATTGAGTTGTAAGATATTGTTTTACTTTTTGGGTAGAATCATTCTTTTGAGCTATTAAACTAAATTTTGTAAAGTCTTTTTTGTTTGATTTCACTGTAATAGCTCCAATTATCAATTCATCATTTTTTGTATCACCATTGCAGACATGGCAAGAGATGTCAAAGATAACCTGTTTCAGTTTATCTTCCAATTCTTTTTTAATAGGTTTATCCAACTTTTCAAGTGCTTGTTGAAGATGAGTTCCGTATATACGGTGAAGCTTTTCAATTCTTGTCTTCTTGTCATCGGATTCTTGACGTGGATTTAAGTTTTTAAAAAGCAAGGATTGTACTTCTGGATTTTTAATTTGACTTGAAATGTATTGTTCATTCTGTTGTTGAATGCTATTCGACGACATGTCCATAAAATTTATTTAATTAATACGTTTAGCATATAAAATTTATCTTGGCGCACTTGAAAGGAGTCGAACCCTTGACCTTCTGATCCGTAGTCAGACGCTCTATCCAACTGAGCTACAAGTGCGTAAAATCAAGATATGCAAACAATTTTGACAAAAACTCTCCACTTTGTCAATAAGTATTTGCATTTTTAATTATTTGTTTTTACACTTTACTTGTATAAAAGTATGCTTATACTTTGTTGAAGTGATAGGTTGTTTAATGTGTATGATTAAGAGTAAATACTTAATACTTGCAGCCATTGTTGTTGGCTCATTGTTTTGTTTTTCGTGTAGTAAAAAAAAAGGTGAAAACCTCAAAAGCCCATGCACATCTGCACAAGGCGGACCATGTGATGAGCGAATTAATCCAAATTTTGAATGGATGAAAAGAATATCTTAACATTACCATCTAAAACCTAAAAGAAGTAAATAATATATTAATATAAAAAATGTTCGGAGATATAAAAAAGAAGGATTTAAAAACCCAATATATAATAAATTTGTTTAACGAGATTGAAAAACAATCACAAAATATCAACGATTTGTTAAAATGTGCGGAAGATGCTTTTAAAACATCTTTTGATGAAACGCAAAAAAACAATATCTTACTAAAGATCAAGGAGTCTCAAATTAACGATACAACTATTAACCACATGGTAATTACTCTGTTTGGGTTATTTAAAATGGTTGGTTTGCAGTTAAGATTTTGCGCCTCAGCAAACAGAATAGCACTTTATCAAGTGTTAATAGCTAAGTGGATTTTTAAGGTTATTAAGAAGATACAATCCTATCAAAAATTAATTGACGAGGATACTAAGCACAAATTACAATCAATGCTTAAAATTGCAGTTGAGATTAATCAAAAATCCGTTGATCAGCTTAGGGCATTCTGTCTATCGGAACTCGATTCCGTATCAATTGACAAAGAGGCTGTTAATCTTGATAGTCAAATTGACACAATGTATAAACAAATAAAAAGAGAGATGAAGTCACGAATAAAAAGTACAAATCCAAAAGGCATAGTTGGTTGTTACGCAATTCTTGAAATTGCAAAGGTCATTGAAAGAATATCTGATTATTCAATTTACAATCATTTTGCAATAGGCTACATTGCAACTGGCGAAAACATAAGTATTGATGTAGATGGTAAAGAGGGTTAGTAGTTAAAACATTATGTATAACAATATAAGCAAAGATTGCTTTAAAGCATCAAGCTCTAAGTACTCTGTTTTAACAAGGCAAATTGATGCTGATTTAATAACTCCTGTATCGGTAATGAAAAACATTGAGGTATCAAACCTTGAACAATCTGATATATTTTTTTACGACTCAGTAAGTACTAGTGCAAATTTACAAAATGCAAGGTATTCAATAATTACAATAGGTTACAATGAAAAATATTGCTTTAAAACACAGGTAAATATTTCCAAGCAAATAAATACTTTAGTGCAAAACATCGATATCAACAGCCTTGGTGTTAATCTGCCCGACTTTATTAAATCTTACTTTTTTTATCTTTCTTACAACTCTACCCAAGATATTTACGGAGTTAGTCAATTGCACCAAAAAGATGACATTAACATGCCAGACTGCGTAATGATAATTCCCAAATTTATATTATTTTTTGATAAACTTTTTGACAAGCTAACAATTGTTGCAATTGTGCCAAAAGGTGAAGAATATGTCAATATTTGTTCAAGAATTGATAACATTATAAAAATAATCCAAATGCCGCTTGAGGTAAGGAAGGACAAAAATAAATATATTTCTTTAGGCGGCCCAGTCAATAAGCAAATATACAATAAAGAGCATGAGATTGCTTTAAGTAATGAATTAAAAATAAAGCTTGCATCAGATACAACAAAACAGGAGTATTGCAACAAAGTTAAAAAAGCAATTGAGTATATTGAAAATGGTGATTGCTTTCAAATAGTACCATCTTTGCGTTTTGTTAGCGAAGTTGATGATAATTTTGAACCAATAGAGTTTTATCGCAAACTAAGAGGAATAAATCCATCACCTTTTATGTTTTTTGTTAAAACCGATGGTTTTTATCTTATAGGCTCAAGTCCTGAAATAATGGTAAGGCTTAAAAATAGTAAAGTAACAATTAAACCTCTTGCTGGTACTAGGCAAAGATTTAATGATAGCATAAAGGATAAAGTGATAGCGGAGGAACTTTTAGCTGACCAAAAAGAAGTTTCGGAGCATTTGATACTTTTAGACCTTGCAAGAAACGATATAGGCATGGTCGCTAAAGATGGAAGTGTTAAGGTTGAAAAAAAAATGGAAGTTGAGTTCTATTCCCATGTAATGCACATATCATCAACTGTTACAGGATTGTTAAAGGATGGTAAGACTAGCGTTGATGCAATGATTGCTGGCTTTCCTGCTGGCACTTTATCTGGAGGGCCTAAGACTAGGGCAATGCAAATTATTGCTCAGCTTGAAGGAGTGAAACGATCTTTTTATTCTGGATGCCTTGGTTATATATCAAAAGAAAATCTTGAAACTTGCATAATGTTAAGAACCGCTCTTGTAAAGGATGGTAAGGTTTATATGCAGGCAGGTGCTGGGGTTGTGCACCATAGTCAGCCAGAACTTGAATACAACGAATGTGTAAATAAAATGATGGCTTTAATAAAAAGTCTTTATTTAAGTAAATTTTCTTCTTAAGCTGATGATAAAAAATATTTATCGTAAAATTTTTTTGTTTAACTGTAAATAAAATGATAAAGATTTTGGTTTTGTCTCTTGCAATAATATTAAGTCTTGCTTCCTGCAAGGGTAAAAATAAAGGATGTGTTGCAAAAGATTTAGGCGGTACAGGAGCAATTGGAACCTCGGCGGCCTCAACTCAAGCTCAATTTAACAAGGGAGTGTTTGGAAATTTTCTTGCAAGTTTATTTATAGGGCAGCTAACACAAAATTTGTATGGCGATTCAAAATTTTGGAAGGAAGATAATGCCGATGTAGGTAAGAGAATGGTAAAAAACGGTATTATATACTCTGCCGTTACTGGATTACTGAAGGATTACAACTTTAACCTTGTTGTCTTTTTTTGCATCATTTTATTCATTACCATACAGGGGGCGGGGCTTGTTATGGGTACAAAAAGTTTGGCTGTAAAGGATTTATTCACTGATTTTTTTAGAATTTCCATTGTACTACTCTTTACAAGTGCCAAAGGCTGGGATTACTATTATGATTTTATTATCAGACCCATTCTTTTCGGTTCAAAGTACATAGCTTACACATTTAATCAATCCCTTACCGCCAACGCAACTCCAGAAACTCCTTTTGGATTAATTGATACCGCCTTATTTTATGCAGTCTCTCCCCAAGCTATGGAAAAAATATTTGCCCTCTTTGTGAGTGGTTATTATGGTATTTTTTACCTTATAGCAATTTTTTTTGCCGTTGTTACACTACTTATACTAAATTTAAGAGGAATGTTGCTTTATGCTTCAACAATGATTATTGCTGGCTTTTTACTCTGTTGCGGACCAATATTTATGGTTCTGTTGATATTTGAAAGAACTAAAGATTTTTTTAAAACATGGCTTACAACATTAGTTGGAGTCGCCGTTCAGCAATTTATGATATACATGGTTCTAATACTTATGAACTACATAGTCATTGCATTTATTAGGGCTGCCATGTTCTACGAGGTATGTTGGGCAACCATACTTGGAATTACAATTAAAATTCCAGTTCCATCTTGGCTTGCAAGTATAATAGGGATTGATTATCTTCTTAAGGTCACCATACCTATTTTTCCGGGATATAAATGGTTACAAAGTTTAAATAACCCAATGCCAGATATATTAACCAATATAGGCTGTTTAGTGGTATTTAGCCTTGCTTCAATGAAAATATTAGATGTAGCAATCGAGATATCAAGTGCTCTTGTTGCTGGAGCTTTAGATCCCAAAGCTGGTGCATTGGGTGGGCTTTATACATCAAGTGCCAAACTTAATGATGGCTTAAAAACATTATCAAGCGAACTTGCTTGGAACAATGCTAAATCAATGGTTTCTTCCGTAACCGACAGACTTGATGGAACTCAGGCACAAAAGGCAGTTGATGCTAAGCAGAAAACAATTGAAGATGATGAAAAATACAAGAAAGATGGCACAAAAAGAGATGAAGAAAATAAAAAAGATAGTGACGAATTTGATAAAAATTGGAACGATAAAGATAGAGGTGGCCTTAAAAAAACTTGGGATGTTATTAAGCGTAGTGGACAGTGGATTGGCACAAAAGCTAAAGGTGCTGGTTCGGCAATTGAATATGGCACAAAGCAAGCAGGCAATGTATCAGATATAGCATCAAATTTTACTCTTACTGGTGGCGATACGTTTGGTATTCAAAAAGATAGCAATATTAAGGAAGCTAATCAAAAAAATACTGAAATTTTCAAAAACAGTGTAATGGACGATAAAAATGCCGAGATTTACAAAAAAGTACAATCCGGGCAGGGCACAGAAGAAGATATAAAACAACTTAAAACAGATTTTTTTAACGATATGAATGAAAATGGCGGCTTAGCTCTAACGAAAGAAGCAGCTGGACCATACGACATGTTGCGGAATTGGTCTCTTAAAGGTGCTGGCGTTACCCCTGATGCAATGAAATACAAAGTAAGAACACAAGACGATTCCGACAAAATTTTTGATGCCATGATGAAAAAAATGCAAAACAAAGATGTTAGCAACTTTAATCCTGATAAAGGCAATGCTCCAGATGCCTTAATTTCGAATGGTAACCCTTCTATATCAGAGGCTAAAGGTGGATTAAAAGAAAAATTACCAGAGAACAATGAAGTCAAAAAAGACAATGCACCATCTGATTTAATTAGCAACAAAGATGCTACTCGACAATCTCCTTCACAAAAAAATCTAAGTAATAATAAGCCTGAAGTAAAAGATAATTCTAAACCAAAAACAGAAGTTGGCAATAAAGACAAACCTAACAAACCTGACAATTCTAATCAAGACAAAACAACTTCTACAAATGGTAAAAATGAAGAGGTGAAAAAAAATCAGTCTAATGAGGAATTAGATGTTACTAAAAGAACCAGCGAGCCTCAAGTAATAAATATTGAAGTTAATGAACCACCTAAAGCACAATCATTAGGACAAAATTCTGGTGCGGATGATGCTTCAAAAGTAGAGTAACTTATAGTATAAAAATATTATTATAACATTTTGTGATTTTTTTATATTTAATATCCTTGCCACTTACTGGCGGCTTGATTTCTTTATGTAGTCTTAACAAACATGCAAGAGCAGTTATTTTAACCGTTATCTCCTTGGCATTTTTTTTAACCTGTCAAGCTATAGAAAAAGATGCGTCTTTTGGTATATATTTAGCTCCGCTTGAAATTAACGCATATTTGCAAATATCTTTTTTTATAGATAAGTGGAATCTAATTTTTTTAAAACTTATATCAATTCTGTGGCCAATTGCAAATATTTATGCAATTTACTACATCGACAAACTAAAACATCCTAAGGATAGCGATATAAGTAGCTTTCATGCATTTTATCAGTTTAGCATTGCTACAACTGTAGCCTCTGTTTTATCTGGCGATTTATTGACAATGTTTATTTTTTACGAAATCCTAAGCCTAACAACCATACCATTACTCGTATTTACTAAGAGTAAGCAATCGCATATTGCTTTAAAATCCTACCTTACTAATCTTTTTATTACATCTGGCTTTTTAATTGTTGGTGGAATAGTTATCTGCCTTGTAAAGGGTGGGGTTGTGTCGTTTTATAAGGCAAACCAGATTGCAAATTTAAGCTCTGGTTTAACAGCTGGATTATTATTTATCTTCACCTTTGGTATTGCAAAGTTTGCACTCTTTCCATTTCATTCGTGGTTGCCAAAAGCAATGGTTGCACCTGTTCCAGTAAGTGCCTTGTTACATGCAGTTGCTGTTGTTAAACTTGGTGCATTTTTTTTGTTTAGAGTTTTACATGACATAATAGGCTTTGCAAATATCAAGCTTGCATCTGTTGGTAATTTTTTTTACGGAAATTGGTTTTTGTATCTTGCATCTTTTAGCTGCATATATGCTTCGGTTTGTGCAGCAAGAGAAATCGAGCTTAAAAAAATTCTTGCCTACTCAACAATATCTCAGCTAAGTTATATTGCAATTGGCTTTGGACTTTTCAACCAAAGTTCAGCTGACATAGCTTTTGCACAGATTATAAATCATGCTTTTGCTAAAATTACACTATTTTTTGCCTGCGGAATAATCTTACTTCACGATAAAAATATTTCTTTAAAAAATATCAACGGCATAGCAAAACAACTACCAATAACTACCCTTTGCTTTACAATAGCTGCCCTTTCTTTAATTGGTATGCCTTTAACTAACGGATACATCTCAAAGTCTAATATTACAGAGGCTGGCATAAATAGTAAAATGATAATAATGCAATGCACATTACTGGTTAGTACTGTTTTTAACGGATATTACTTTTTACGCATTATTTATAAGATGTTCTTTGTCAAATCTCGCAAAATAATATCTTTCAAAAATGCCGTTACTTTTAACGAAACTAGCAGACCTCTATTGTTGGTAACTGTTTTTGTTGCTTTTTTAAATATTTTATTTTTTAATAATATAGTAGCTAAAATATTTTAGCTAGTAATAAGAGAGATTTTTATATTTTAATTTTTTAGTATTTAGTTTTTGTGTTGTATGTCTTCCAGTTTATTAAAGGGCAAAAAGGTTTTGGTAATGGGCGTTGCAAACAATAAGTCAATAGCTTGGGGAATAGCTAAGGCTTGCCACGAACATGGTGCAGAGCTTGCTTTTACTTATCAGGGTGAAATTCTTGAAAAAAGAGTTAAGCCACTAGCTCAAGAAGTGGGCTCATATCTTGTTATTCCTTGTGATGTGTCAAATGAGGAATCAATTGATGCAGCCTTTGCTATAATTAAAGAAAAATGGGGTAAAATAGATTATCTTGTGCACGCTATTGCTTTTTCGGACAAAAACGAATTGCGTGGTAACTTTTACGACACAACTAAGGAAAACTTCTTACTAACAATGAATATATCCTGCTACTCCTTCGTTGCAGTATGCAAAAGAGCTAAAGAAGTTATGGATAAGAACGGAAGTATAGTGACTCTTACTTACTTTGGGGCGGAAAAGTTCATTCCACATTACAATGTTATGGGCGTTGCAAAGGCTGCTCTTGAAGCGAGTGTTAGATATCTTGCCTGCGACTTTGGACCTCACGGAATAAGGGTGAATGCAATTTCGGCTGGTCCAATTAAAACATTGGCGGCTTCAGGCATAGGCGATTTTTCGCTTATGAGCAAGTGGAACGAAGTCAATTCTCCCCTTAAACGCAATGCAACAATTGAAGATGTTGGTGGTTGCGGTGTATTTTTGGCCTCCGATTTATCAACTGCAATAACTGGTGAAGTAATATATGTTGATGCTGGTTACAATATTACTGGCATGGCAACTGATCACGAGCTTGTTAAGTTTTGTGGTGAAATTGCAACTCGCAAACACGGTGAGTAGTAAAAAATATTGACTATAATCCCTTTATTCTACAATATTGTAGAATAGTTTTATCTTTGTTTTTGATTGTATAATATGCCTATTGAAATTTTAATGCCATCACTCTCCCCAACTATGACGGAGGGTAATTTAGCAAAATGGTTAAAAAAGGAAGGTGACAAAATTAGTATGGGCGATATTCTTGCTGAGGTTGAAACAGACAAGGCAACAATGGAGGTCGAGGCAACTGACGAGGGTATTTTGGGTAAGATTTTTGTTGAAGGTGGTACGCAAAATGTTCAGGTGAACTCAATGATTGCGGTTCTTTTAAAAAAAGGGGAAGAAGCATCTATTTTGCAAAATTACACAGCTAATGCAAAACAAGCGGAGCCTTTAGCGGCAAAGGATGTAAAGCAATCACCAGCACAAAGTTTGACAAAGACTGAGGCTGCTCAAAAAGATGAAAGACTTGCAATCTCACCCCTAGCCAAAAGAATTGCACAAAACGAATCAATTGATGTAAGTAAGATTAACGGAAGCGGTCCACATGGTAGAATCGTAAAGCAAGATGTTATTGATGCCAAAGGAAATGGTAGTCAAGTTTGTAACGCTAACGATGTTCAAGCTCTAACAACAATCGGTCGCAACCCTCAGGACACATATGCAGTGCCACATACAAATATTCGTAAAGTTATTGCAAAAAGATTACTGGAATCAAAGCAAACTGTACCTCATTTTTACCTCAGTGCAGATTGCATAATTGATGACCTACTGATATTTAGAGAAAATATTAACAATCTATCTCCAAAAAACAAAGATGGTAATCCTCTTTACAAAATATCGGTCAATGACATTGTTATTAAGGCCTGTGCCGTTGCTTTAAAAAAGGTACCACAAGCAAATGTGTCTTGGACGGATGCCGCAAGTGTTTATTACAACAATGTTGATATTTCAGTTGCAGTAAGCACAGATGGTGGACTTATTACTCCTATAGTTAAAAATGCAGATGTAAAGAGCTTATCTGAAATTTCTAATGAAATGAAAACTCTTGCAAAAAAAGCTAGAGAAAACAAACTTCAGCCCCATGAGTTTCAAGGCGGATCTTTTTCAATATCCAATCTTGGTATGTATGGGGTTAAAGAATTTAAAGCTATCATAAATCCTCCGCAGGCCGTTATTTTAGCAGTTGGGGCAAGCGAGCTTAGACCTGTAGTTGATAAATCTGGTCAAATTAAGGCAGCCAATGTTGTGTCAATATCTATTTCCTGCGATCACAGAGTTGTGGATGGAGCTTTAGCTGCTGTTTTACTTGGTGAAATTAAAAATAATTTACAAAAACCTTATTTAATGATGGTTTAGTAGATTGTAATTTTGCTATTTTGAATTTGGCTATTTTTAAGTTTATTAAGCCAATCTTAAGATTTTTAATTGTTTTTTTAAGTAAAACTTGACACAAAGAATTTTAGCTTTTAAAATGTGCTTTACTTGTTTTGAATTTATGTTTGTTTAATCGTGATTTAGCAAGTATTTAATAATAGGTTAAAGTTATGAATTTTTAAAGCTAAACTCCATAATCGTTTAGTTTGTATATTGTTTTTTGTAAAGTTGTTATGAATTCCGCTAATAAAAAAGGGGTTGGTGCTTCGGCTACCACTGGTGTTAAAAAATCCCCTGTCCAAAAGCCTACAGGCTCAAGAACCACAACAAAAACTATTCTTAAAATAAAACTTTCATCTCACAACATAAACTTACTTAACTCAACGGTTAAAAGTTTTGTTTCTTCGTTAAAAAAAGTTTGGTCAAAGTATTCTGGACCTATTCCTTTACCAACTGATATTGAAAAGTTCACAGTCAACAGATCTCCCCATGTCTACAAAAAATCTCAAGAACAATTTGAAATAAGAACCCATTCTATATTAATAGTTCTTAGAGACCCAAATCATGATGTAATTCAATCTATATCAGGCATCGAACTTCCTAGTGGTGTAAATGTTAAAATTAAAGTTGAAAACTATTAATTTGATTGTTCTATAGTATTGGTAAATTGTAAAATTTTTTTCTATTTTTTGAATTTATGTTAATTTCCATTTTCGGTGAAAAAGTTGGCACAACAGCTTTATTCAAGTCAAACGGTGCGTACAAGTGTGTTACCTTAGTTCAGTTATTTCCTGCAAAAGTTTGCGAAGTAAAAACTAAAACAAAAAATGGCTACAGTGCACTAAAAGTTGTTACTGGTACCATTGTAAAAGAAAAAAACGCATTAAAACCCCAAAAAGCTTATTTAGCAAAACACTCTCTTCCTTTAAGAAGAAAGCAGTACGAGATAAGATTTAACGAGCAAGGTGGCGAAAATGTTAATCAAGTTTCAATAGGTGCTGAAGTTAACAACCCTGAAGCAATCGAAACACTAATAGGTTCTATCGTTGATGTAGAAGGTACAACTCAAGGTAAAGGATTTGCTGGACCTATGAAAAGACATGGATTTAAAGGTCTTGGTGCAAGTCACGGTGAATCAGTTTGTCACAGATCTCATGGTTCAACTGGTAACAGACAGGATCCAGGTAGAGTATTTAAAAACAAAAAAATGGCAGGTCATATGGGTCAAGTTAAGGCTACAATTAAAAACTTAAAAATTGTTAGCTTCAACAAAGAGGACAATATTCTTGTTATTGAAGGTTCAGTTCCTGGTTCAGTAGGTTCCAATGTTTTCATTAAAAATGCTTCTAATTTTAGAGCGAATGTTGATTACGCTATTCTTAATGGTATTGAGTTGGCAAAAATTAACAATCAGTCAGCTTAGTTTGTTTTTAAAGAGTTATCGAATTATTATAATTATTCACTAGTTTTATGTCTGCAGTTTCTTTTGATGTTGTTAACATTGTTGCTGAAAAGGTTGACACTATCAGCCTTGACCTTACCGGCAAGACTATAGATCTTAACAAAGCATTTGTCAAAGATTACCTATACAAATTAAGAATTAAATGGAGAGGTGAAAATAAATTTGCTCACACAAAAGGTATATCCCAAGTCTCCGGAACAACTAAAAAACCTTACAAACAAAAAGGTACTGGTAACGCTAGACAGGGGTCTTTAAGAGCTCCTCAATATCGTGGTGGTGGTATAGTTTTTGGACCAATAGCAGTAAAAAGAAAGGTTAATATTCAAAAATCCGAAACTGCTCTTGCTAAAAAAATGCTATTATCTTTCTTGATTAGATCTTCAAGAATCTTAGTCATTGATAGTATAGCAATCGATTCTCACAAAACAAAGCAAATTGTCAATTTTGCTACAAAATCTATTGAAGGATTTACTGCTGAAAAGCCATTAAAAACTCTATTGATAGCAAGTGAAGACGAGCTTAACGAAAACATCTTTTTGTCAACAAACAATTTATTTTGGTTTGATATTAAAACTGCAAAAGGATTAACCGTTTGGGCTATGCTGTTTAATAAAAGGTTTGTCTTTACAAAAAAAGCACTACTTGAGCTCTTTGCTTAATTTGATTAAATATTAGTAATATATTATTATGTTTCTCAGTTCTTCTGATATTGTTAGAACTATTTCTAGCGAAAAAACTTTCAAATTACTCGAAAGTGGTTTTTACAGTTTTATAGTCAACAAAAAGCTTAACAAAAATCAAATTGCTTTAGCGATTAATTCTGTTTTTGGCGTTAAACCTATTAGCGTTAACACAATTAACACTAAGCCTTATACAAAAAACTTTAAGGGTTCAAAAGGCACAATTGGTGGCATAAAAAAAGCTATAGTCAAAATGCCAGAAGGTTTTAAACTGGAGGCTGAAGCTAATTAGTTTGTTTTTCTAAGCGATTTATCGTATATTGATAGATAATATCATTTTATATTTTATTTATGGTTAATGTAATATTAAAAACCTTTAAACCTCGTACTCAAACTTTAAGAGGTACGGTTTTGGTTTCGGCACAAGGACTTTCAAAAGTTAAACCTTTTAAAGGTCTAACAAAAGGTCTTAACAAAAGATCTGGTAGAGACAACCATGGTCACATATCTACAAGACACAAAGGTGGTGGAGCTAAGCAATCTTACAGACAAATTGCTTTTAAAAGAGGTGTCTTTAACACCGAAGGCGTTATAAAAACCATTGAATATGATCCTAACAGAACAGCTTTTATATCTTTAGTTGAATACTCAAACGGTAAATTTGAATATATCATTACCCCTCAGGACATAAAAGTTGGTGACGTCATATCAACATCAGAAGATGCTACCTATCAAAATGGTGCCTCAATGCCACTTAAAAAAGTGCCAGTTGGTACAAATGTCTACAACATTGAGTTAAAACCGGGTGCAAAGGCTAAACTTGTTCGTTCCGCTGGTGTTTGTGCTAAGATTGTATCAAGAGAAACTGACCATGTTAAGGTTCAATTACCTTCAGGTGAAGTAAAGGAATTTAATCCTGAATGCTACGCTTCTATAGGTGCTGTTTCAAACCCTCTTAAAAAGAACGAAAAAGTTGGTAAGGCTGGTCGTTCAAGATGGAGAGGTATCAGGCCAAGTGTTCGTGGTGTTGCCATGAACCCAGTTGACCACCCGCATGGTGGTGGTGAGGGTAAAAAATCAGGTGGTGGTTCATCTGGTAAGCATCCTGTAACTCCTTGGGGTAAAAAAACCAAAGGTCTTAAAACAAGAAGAGTTAAACCTAGAGGCAAAAGCGTTAGATAATCACAAAACCTTTTTGCCACAAGTCATATGGCGTTACACACAAACCCTTTAATTGACAAGCAGATAGTTCTTACTACATCTGCTGTCAAAAGAATTCTAGAGGTTTTAAAAATAAAACAACCAAAAATGTTTTTAAGACTTAAAGTTGCAAGCGGTGGTTGTTACGGCTTCTCCTACATCTTTGAATTTGACAGCAATCTAGAAGCAAATGACATGATCATCCTAAGCCCAGAGGATAAAGAATCTGTAATTTTTGCAATATCTCAAAAATTTTTAAAATATATTAACGAAGCCACTGTCGACTATATTGATGAACTTGGTGCCAGCTACTTTACCGTCCTTAACAATCAAAATGCAAGCGGTGGTTGTGGTTGTGGCAATTCATTTAGTGTAAAGGAAGATGAATAAAGCTTTAATATGTACCTAAAAAAGATTTTTATAAAAAACATAGGGCCTATTGATGCCCTAGATTACTCAATGCCTTTTAAAGACGAAAACCCAAAGCCCCTTATAATCGTTGGTGAAAATGGCACAGGCAAAAGCATTTTGCTCTCTTATATTGTCGATGCAATAATGGAGTTTCAGCACAAAACATTTCCACTTTCGGGCATATTAAAAACCACTAATACTGGGCGTTCTTTTTTTAAAGTAATGGGCGGTTTAAATCTACAAATTGGCAAAAATCATTCCTTTGCCCATCTGCAATTTAAAAACAAAGATGAGGATTTGAATTATGTAGAATCGTCTCGCGAAGGTGAGAATATTGAGCCTGAATATAAAGAAATTCTTGAAAAATGTAAGTTAAGTATCACCGAAAAAAATGATAAGACTTTTACGCAATCTACCAATCTTGCAGATGTTTTTACAAAAAATACTTATTGCTACTTTCCGCCAAATAGGTTTGAAATGCCACATTGGATAAGCGAGCATCACAAAAAAGAACAAAATAAACTAACTAATAAAACAGTTTACAGCGGGCAATTACAAAATCCATTTATTGTAGAATCCGCCGCTAAGGATGTTCAGTCTTGGATTTTAGATGTTTTTCTTGACTCATCAGTTGCAATCACGCATGTAGGGGGTAGTAATTATGAAGTTACAAAAACACCTGATTCCAAGCATCGTTCAATGACGCTATCGAAGTGCAGAGATAATATAGAGGCAATTTTAAACAAAATACTCAATAAAAACGAAAAGGAGGTTAGTCTTGCTTTAAACTACAGAAACGCAGGTTCTTCGCCTATAAAAATAGTTGATAATGAAAACAATACAATAATTCCAAGTTTAAATAATTTATCAACAGGGCAGTCCGTTTTGCTTACTCTATTTTGTACAATTTTAAAATATAGCGAGTATGATCTTGCTAAAACCCCTGACCAAATGTCTGGAATTGTAGTTGTAGATGAAGTTGACCTGCATTTACACTCGGCCTTGCAAAGCGTTATTTTGCCGCAGTTAGTAAAAATGTTTCCAAAGATTCAATTTATTTTTACAAGCCATTCCCCCTTGTTTGTTTTGGGAATGGAAAAGGAATTTGGCGAGGACGGAGTAGAGATTTTAGAAATGCCAAGCGGTAACATTACCACATCGGAGAAGTTTAGGGAATTTGAAAAAGCTTATGAGCATTTCAAAAAAACAAAAATGTTTGAAAAGGATCTTCAGGAGATTATACAAAATCAAAAGGATCAAGTAATATTATTTGTAGAAGGTAAAACAGATGAAATTATTTTAACAAATGCTTGGAATAAGCTTTATGAGAATACAAAAATGCCATTTTTCATTCAAAATTGCTTTGATATGTATGGTGTTGTCAACCCTTTTAAAAGAGGTTCAATTTTTGAGAAGAACTATGAAACCCTCTTTATTGGCATGCTAGACTTTGATAGTGCTTACAAAGAGTTTAAGTCCGTTAAAGATGGTAAAAATAGCAAAAATAACAAACAGTACGAAGATTACGAGAAGGATGTCAAAAAGGGATTGTGTTTAAAGCATAAAAACAAAAATGGGTTTTTGTTTTTACTGCCAATTCCTGATAGTAGAGAATGTCTTGCTAGCGAAGAATTTGCAGACCAAAGTAAAGTTTGCATTGAGTATTTATTTAGTGATGATAAAATTACGGATTTATTAAAAGATCAACCGATAATTGGTGGTAGTAAAATTAAAATCATTACAAAAGAATCGAAGAAAAAAGAAAACTTTGCCAATAAGACTGCTGATTTTGGAAAAGAAGACTTTAAAAACTTTATACCAATTTTCGATCTAATAGAAAAAATAATAAAAGAAAATATATCAACTAAATCTTCGTAAGGCTACAATACCAAGTCCAATTAAAAATAGACCTCTTTGGGATTCTATTAACTTTAAATATTAACTTCCAAAGTCACGCAAAAACATAAAGCTA
>CAMDBF010000007.1 GCA_945889175.1 Rickettsia typhi | reverse complement strand
TAGACATCCTGCATAATACCTCCCCTCTTAGGGGAGGTTGGGTGGGGTAATATCTATTAAACCTCTTTTATTCTATTAATCTTAAAAACCATAGCAAAACATAAAGTTATCTTACTAAAATTAACACACACGCCCCCGCCCCCCAGCTGCTATTTTAACCAAATGGGGGCAGCGGGCGTGTGTGTTTAATAAGGATAGGGTATATTTTTTTAACCAAAAATTAAAGTAAAAGTAATTAAGTAGAAATATTATTTTTAAGCTCTGTCAAAACCCCACCCAGCCTCCCCTAAGAGGGGAGGGGTTTAAGATGGTAGGGGTTAAGGAAGAGGTTTAATGTTTTATAACCTGCTCAAAGTTATTAAGGGTAATTAACTTAGGATCTATTCTTACAAGATGTCTTCCTTTTACATCCTCCATTTTAATCTCGTCTTTGTTTTTAACTTTTAACAATGGATCGTTGTTTTTTAAAAGCAAAATTGGTTGATGGGTTCTTACAGGTATAAAATCAAAATCATCTGATTGCTGTATTACAGGATAAATTGCAATATCAACTTTGTTGTTAGATAATCTCTCATCCGTTTCCTTTTTTGAAAGGTTGTGGATTGAAAAATGAACCTCTGGATATAAAAGCTTATAACGCTTAATATAGTCTGGAAGTATATAGGATATACCTACATGATTTGATGCAATACTCAACTTATTTGTTGTCTTGGTATTGCTTTTGTGAAAAATGTTAAAGATGTCGTCAGTGGCATTATACACGGGAACCGCAACTTCGTAAAAAGTTTTTCCCTCTGCGGTTAGCATTACATATCTACCGTTTTTACAAAATAAATCAACTCCAAGATGCTTTTCAAGAGACCTTACCTGCTTAAGAACAGAGCTAACACCAACCCCCATTACCTCAGCTGCTTTATGGATTGTATCGTATTTAACAACCATTATAAATGCTTTTAGCTGTTGCATTCTGTTTTGTTTGTAGTAAATTTCGTATTGAATTTTTTTTTATTCATTGCAAAAACCAATCAAATACACTAAATTATAAAAATCTTTATATTCTATAATGTTTTAAAATTATTTACATTTTATATAGTTGGATTGTGAATATATTATTTTAGAAGATAATGAATATGTCAATAAAAAAATAAATAAATTTATAATGTGACGCTAAATAATACTTGATAATATTCTGCACTGATGTAAAATATTGTTGACTACAATTATGCAAGCTATGTTGATTTTAAATTTTATTAGTTATTTAGAACTTTATTTTTAGTAAAATTTTTTCTTTTTTTAAGCCTTCAAAAGTTAAGGTTAAGGCAGATGTAGCTAGGGCTACAGTAAGCAAAGTAAAAGCAAATTTTACATCCAAATCATCAAAAGTTCACAAGCATTTTGTTCAAAGTTTTAGAGATAGCCTTGGCTTTTTTTACCTTTTAAAAAGACATGCAAAAAGACGCAAGAAATCTCATGTTTTAAGCGTTGAAGAGATAATTCATATAGCAGGCCACAAGTCGATGTACTTACTTATTTTGATTTTTAACTTACCAACAATTTTTCCCATACCATTACCCCCCGGTGTTTCAGTGCTTGGTACAATACCTTGCATACTTGTTGCTGGGCATTTGCTTTTTGGCAAAAAAAACCTTATGTTACCAAAAAGGCTTTTGTCTGTATCGATTAAAAAAAATCTGTTATTAAAAATTACTGATACATTTCACCTCTCTCTTTTTAAATTTAGCAAAATATTTAAAAAGCGTATGTCATTCTTTTTTACTCCAACTGCACTTAAGTTTATTGGCTTACATATAATAATTATGTCAATAATACTGCTGTTACCAATACCATTTACTAATCTTGCAGTAGGAATGTCAATTGTGCTAGTATCCCTTGGTTTGTTACTTGAAGATGGACTATTTGTATTCTTTGGGTTAGTTTGGGGCTTGTTTGCAATTATGTTTTGCATATTTTTAGTTTTACTTGGCAAGGCGTTGGTTTTAAAAGCCTTGGCTTATTTTGGGCTTCATTTAGGTGGTTAATATAAAAAGTGGCAATGAATCATGAATTGATTAAAGAATCTCAAAACCCTTTTGACAAATTTGCCACTTGGTTTAATTTTGCCAAAAATTCTAAGCTTGTAAAAGACCATACAGCCTTTACATTAAGCACCTGTAATACTAATGGCGAACCAGATTTAAGAATTGTTTTACTAAAAGAATTTAAGGAAGATGGCTTTGTATTTTTTACAAATCAAAATAGCTCAAAAGGCATTGATTTAAGCCTTAATCAAAGCGTTGCAGCCTGCTTTTACTGGGACAGATTAAACCTACAGATAAGAATTAAGGGCAAGGCATTTAAAACTAACCAAATAGAAAATGATGCTTATTTTGCTTCCCGTAGTTTTGCTAGTAGAATCGGTGCCTGCGTGTCAAAACAATCTAGCTACTTAGAGTCCCGTGATAGACTCTTAGATGAATACTCAAAAATGGCATTAAACTACGGACTAGAGATTGACAAGTCTAAATTAGATATCAGTCCTGAATCTGTAGAGGAAATTGATATTTTACAAAATGAATTTAACGATAAAATTATAGAGCAAAAACCAATTGCAAGACCCATAGAATGGGGTGGTTTTTTAATTAAACCTACTAGGTTTGAATTTTGGATTAATGGAAGACATAGACTCCACGATAGAACAATCTACGAGTTAAAAAATAACGAATGGAAACATTTTAAAATATACCCTTAATTACACTGTAATTTTAGTATTTTGAAAAAATATTAAAATTGTTTTGTGTTTTACAAAAAGTAAAATAAAATGAAATAGCTTTTTTGATAAGCGATATGTTTTTATTTTAATTTGTTATATTCCGTAAAATGTCCTTTGATTTTGATGTTGTGTTTATCGGCGGTGGACCGGGTGGTTATGTTGGGGCAATCAAGGCTGGACAGCTTGGCTTAAAAACAGCTTGTGTTGATAAAAGAAAAACTCTTGGCGGAACCTGCCTTAATGTTGGATGTATTCCATCTAAAACATTGTTAGAATTAACTCATAAATACGATGCTGCAAAGCATTTAATTAGCGACGGCATTTTGCACGGCGAAGTAAAGCCTGACTTTACTGCCATGATGAAGCAAAAGTCTACAACTATCGAAACCCTTGCAAAGGGTATTGATGGGCTGCTTAAAAAAAACAAGGTTGAAAAATTGACAGGTCTTGCAAGCTTTACAAATAAAAACACTATTAATATTACGCTAGAAGATGGTTCTATAAACACCATTACTGCAAAAAACTTTGTTATTGCCACAGGCTCAGAGGTTACACATTTGCCATCGGCAGAAATTGACGAAGAAATTGTAATATCTTCAACGGGAGCACTTAATTTAAAAACGGTTCCTAAAAAATTAATTGTAATTGGTGCTGGGGTTATAGGATTGGAGCTAGGCTCAGTTTACAAAAGACTTGGCTCAGAAGTTGAAGTTGTTGAATTTTTAGACAAAATCACCCCGTCTCTCGATGCTGAACTTGGCAAGGCTTTTAAAAAGATTCTTGAGGAACAGGGAATTATTTTTAGAATGTCGACAAAGGTACTCTCAGTAAAAAAAGGTAAAACATCTGCAACCGTTGAAGTTGAAGGCGTTAGCGATGCTAAAAAAGAAGAGCTAAAAGCCGATGTAGTGCTTATTGCAATAGGTAGAAAACCAAATACTAATGGTTTAAATCTTGAATCAATAGGGGTTAAAAAAAATGAAAGAGGCTTCATCTTAACCGACAAACACTTAAAAACAAGTGTAGACAACATTTATGCTATTGGTGATGTTGTTGTAGGGCAAATGCTTGCTCATAAAGCAGAGGAGGAAGGCGTTGCAGTTGCCGAAACTCTTGCTGGCAAGTACGGCCATGTTAATTACGATGTGATTCCTGGGGTAATATACACACATCCCGAGGTTGCATGTGTTGGCAAAACGGAAGAAGAACTCAAAGCCCTTGGTATTGAGTATAAGGTTGGCAAGTTTAGCTTTATGGCAAACTCAAGAGCTAAGGCAATTAACGATTCTGCTGGATTTGTAAAAGTTCTTGCTTGCAAAAAAACGGACAAGATTCTTGGCACCCATATAATAGGAAGATCGGCTGGTGATATTATTCACGAAATTTGTGTTGCAATGGAGTTTAGTGGTTCAGCTGAGGATGTAGCAAGAACCTGCCACGCTCACCCAACACTAAACGAGGCAATTAAAGAGGCCTGCATGGCCGTCGACAAGGCTCAAATACATTCATAACTTTTTAAGTAAATCTATTATGAACGCCGATTTTCTTATGCATGTTGGTGATGTTTTTTTAAACATTGCCGTCTGTCTTGAGGGTTATTACATGTTAAGATCAAAGAATGTACCACCCATACAATTCTTTATCTATATATTATTTATATTAAGTAGTCTTTGTTGGTTTTTGTGGGGTGTATTTTCACCAAATCTAAGTCAGATTATATCAGGCTCCATGGTTCTTAGTATTCAAAGTACAATATTATTCGTAATTACAAGAAGGTACATTAAGCAAAAGATAATATCTCATCAAAGTTTACTATCACCAATAAAGCCTTTTTGTAATAGTGTTAAAAACTTATATTTAAAATTATTTAAAAAATAAAAATGATTAATATTTTATTTTGCTCCAATAGTTCAACACTATCTAAAAACATAACATCGAGTTTAAGTAAGTACGAGCTTAATATTATCAATGCAAATATTAATAGATTTAACGACGGCGAGGTTGCTGTTGAAGTTCTTTCAAATGTTAGAGAGCAGTCAGTGTTCGTGGTGCAAAGTTCAACTCACAAGCCTAATGACGATTTAATGGAGCTTCTTATTACTATTGATGCTTTAAAAAGAGCCTCGGCACGCAAAATCATTGCAGTAATACCCTACTTTTATTACGCAAGACAGGATAGAAAATCTCACCCAAGATCCCCAATTACTGCAAAGCTATGTGCTGATTTAATTCAAACCGCAGGTGCTGACAGCGTTATAACAATGGACTTACATGTTAGTCAAATACAAGGCTTTTTTAACATACCTGTTGACAATATATACTACTGGCCATCGGTGATTAATCACATTAAGGAAAACTTCTTTGTAGGAGAGGGACTTGTCATTACCTCCCCCGATGTTGGGGGAGTTGTAAGAGCTAGAAGCCTTGCAAAAAGAATCTCCGCTCAAATGGTTATTATTGATAAAAGAAGGGAAAAGGCTGGACAATCCGAAGTAATGAACATCATTGGCGATGTTAAAGGCAAGGACTGCATTATTACTGACGACATACTTGACAGTGGCGGAACCCTTTGCAATGCAGCGCTAGCATTAAAAAACAATGGTGCTAAATCGGTTTGCGCCTACATTACTCATGGATTATTTTCGGGTAGTGCTATTGACAAAATAGAAAAATCCAGTCTTGATTTTGTTGCAATATCCGATACAGTCGATAATGAAGCAAAAATTGCCACCTCAACTAAAATTAAACTTATCAGTGCATCGGAGATTTTTGCCGATGTTATCAACGAGTTTTCCTCTGGTGGATCGGTATCTAAATTATTTGATTAATAAGGAAAAATCATGATGCTCTTTGAGGACAATGTTGAAGCTGTAATCGAGCCTCAAAAGAAAAAACCAATTACTAAATCTAAGGCAAAAAATGATGAATTTGCAGGACTTGACCTTAGTGAGAACTTTGACGATGTTCAAGATTTAGCTACACAAACTAATACCAAAGCCACCCTACCTAACTACGAATTTTTTGGTAATGGTATGGAGCTTGCTAATAAAATCTGCTCCTTATTTTACAATAAAAAATTGCCAAGATGTATCTTGCTAAATGGTATCTTTGGTGCGGGTAAGAGTTATCTGATAGACATCATTCTTTCGCAAATTTTTGCAAACTACGGCTTTGTTAACGACCAAACTAACCCCGAAGCAAAAGACAATAACCCTGACATTTTATATGTAAAAAATAATCAAAAAGATAAAAAAAAATCTGCCGAAGAATCAGAGCTAAAGCAAGGCAACGATATTAAGTCTGTTTACAAAAATAACTTATCTGTTGTAAAGGATTTTGGACAGACAATAATGCCATTTTTAATGAAGTCACCACAGATATCCGACTTTAAATTTTTAATAATTGATAATATCGATTATGCCTCAAAAGAGTTCACAAACTCAATCTTAAAGACTCTCGAGGAGGCGAATTTTTCATTGTATATTATACTCGTTTCACACAATACAAACAGGGTGTTAAAAACCATCCTTTCAAGATCTATAGTTTTTAATTTACAAACACCAAGTATCGAGAACTTTACAAGAATCCTTGAAAAACAAGACTGCAAGCTTAGCTCCAACGAGGTAAGTGAACTTTACGACATTTGCGACTCTTCGCCGGCAATTGCTAAAATCCTTGTTAAGTCTGGCTATAAAGATATAATCTCTCAGGGTAGGGACTTAATTTTGACAGGGCGTGAACATAGCTTATTTACAAACCACGATCTTTTTGATATTGGTTTTTTAGCAAACAAAGTATTAAAACAATACCTTTTGGACGCTAAGAATACCGATTTTTACAAAGCATCATCCGGCTATCAAATTATGCAATCGATTAATAAAATTTTGCAAAATGCAATCACCTACAACTCCGATGAAATGCTTGCTAAAATTGAAATCGCAAGACTGTTAAAAAGCCTCTTTGCTTAAATTTGTTCAAATTTGCTTAAAAAATTTAACATACTGTCCTTAGCAATAACAAATAGAATTGATAATGGAGTTTAACACATACAAGCCCTGCTCTGTTGTTTTAATTTGCAAGCCTTGATTGTAAATTACCAAGCCCTCATTTATCATTGCATTTAGCTTTGATTTGTTTAGGTATTCTTCAAGGTTTAAATCAAATTTTTCATTAAAGGCTTTTATGTCAATACCATCTTTAAGTCTAAGTCCCATCATTAACATCTCGTAGGCTATGTCCTTAGCATCAACTGACTCTTTTATCTGCAGGGCGTTACCATTTTGCATAACGGAGTTAAACCACTTTAGCGGCTCGTGATAGTTATTGGCGGAATGTCTTTTTGCATCAATTGTATAACGAGAAAACGCCCCAGCCCCAATACCAATCCAATCGCCGCACTGCCAGTAGGTCATATTGTGTCTTGAAAACTTATCATTTTTGCAATAATTTGACACTTCATATTTGTCAAAACCATTTGCCTTTATGATCTCGTCTGTTAGCTTGTAAAATTCAAAAGCTTTGTCCTCCGATGGGGTAACAATTAAACCACGCTTTGCAAGAGAGTAGTACTCCGTGCCCTTTTCAATAGTTAAAGCGTAAAGAGATATGTGGTCTTTTACCAAGTGCTTTAAAGCATATTCAAGCTCTGCCTGCCAGCTTGCTAAGTCTTGCTCGTGTCTTGCGTAGATTAAGTCTATTGAATAATTATCAAAAATTTCACCAGCAGTTTTAACGGCATTTAAAGCCTGCTTTAAGTCGTGTACTCTGCCAAGAGTTTTAAGGTCTTTGTCGTTTAACGCCTGCAAACCAATTGAAACTCTACTTACTCCCGCAGCTTTAAAGTCTTTAAACTTTAAAGCCTCAAATGATGATGGATTAGTTTCTAGTGTTATTTCACAATCCAAAGAATCTACATCGTGATACTTTGAAATATAATCGATAATTCCACTTACAAGCTCTGTCGACATTAAACTTGGGGTACCTCCCCCAAAAAAAATACTTTCAATCTTGTATTTTTTACCCAGTAAAATATTGTTAAAATAAAAATCCATCTCTTTTTTGTAGGCTTCAAGCCACAAAACAGATTTTTCAACCTCGCTTTTATTTACATGACTGTTAAAATCGCAATATGGGCATTTTTGCTCACAAAATGGGTAGTGAATGTAAATTGACAGTCTATCCACTTTAGCAATTTTACCATCCACGATAAAGTGTTTTTCAATCATTTTATAGCTAGCCTTAAAACCTTTAAAAACAAGAAAGTTCTTGATATTTTCCGCACCCTGCTCGCTTGATAATAAAAAGCTTGGACTCTTATCGTTATTGTTATGAATAGTTTGCTTTGCCATTACAAGGTTCATAGGGCATTGGTAGGCAGTTAGGTCGTAAATCATTAAAAAGTTAAATCATTTTTGAAGATGTTGAAAGCTGAACCCTTCTATTAAGTGAAAAGTTCATGATTAAAGAAATATTAAGTAAGTTGCTTAGCAAAAAACTACCCCCATATGACATAAAAGGCAAAGGACTACCAACAACTGGCAATATACCTGTAGTCATACCTATATTGACAAACATATGTAAAAAAAGGCTAAAACCTATACCAGCACTGGCAAGCCTTATAAAATGGCTATCAGCATTAACCGAAACACTAAAAATTTGAAAAAGCAAAGCAATGTAAAGACAGAGTAGTACAACAACGCCCACAAAACCAAACTCTTCAGCAAAGTGAGTAAATATAAAATCGGTATGACTTTCGGGTAAAAAGTTTAATTGAACCTGACTACCATTAGTATAACCAGCCCCAATCAATCCACCCGAACCTATTGCTATTTTTGACTGAATAATATTATAGCCCGAGCCAAGGGGATCTTTGTCGGGGTTTAAAAAGATTCTAACCCTCTCTTTTTGATATTCGTGCATGTGAGACCACAAAACCGGTATCGAAACCAAGGCTACAACAAGGCAAGCTAAAACATAAACATATCTTAAACCAGATGTAAAAATTAAAAATCCACCTATGGCAAAAATAATTAAGGCAGTGCCTAGGTCTGGCTGTAAAAATATCATTGCACAAGGTATGCAAATAAATAGCAACACTACTGGATAGTTAAAGATACTACCAATCTTTTCGGCTTTTTTAAAATGCAAAAATCTTGAAACCGCCAAAACTAAAAAAACCTTTACAAACTCCGATGGTTGCAGCCTAAAGCCTGCAAATTCAATCCATCTTCTTGCCCCCATAGAATAATCGCCAACAACAAGAACAAGACCAAGTAAAACAAGGGCAATAAAATAGCCTAGATAGCAATACTTAATAATAAACTTTGGATTTATGGCTGGTATAATGCTAAATAAAATTGGAGCAAAAAAACAAAATACAAATAATTGCTTACCAAAGATGTTGCCAGTTGTTCTGTCGGCAGCGGAATAAATTTCGGCAAGTCCAATTATACAAATCAAAACGCAATTTATTAATATCTTGCCATCCGTTTTAAAAAATTTTGAAGCATTAAAAATATTATGATTTTTAAAAAACTTCAATGCCTGACTAACGCTTATCATTTTTTTTACAAAAAAAATTATTCACTAAGCAATATAAACTTGGTAACAAAAACAGGGTTAAAATAGTACAGCTTATTATACCACCAATTACAACTACAGCTAGCGGAAATTGAACCTCCGCTCCTATCCCATTATTAAATACTGCAGGCACAAATCCAAAAATTGCAACACTTGCAGTTGCAAGTATAGGCTTTAATCTTTGTTTTGCAGTTGTCATTGTAATATGTTTTACAGTTTCAAACTTTAAAGATTTTAAAGGTAGATTGTTAGCAGTTGAAAAACTCGACAAATCGTAAATGACATAGCTTATTAAAACTATTCCATTTAGCACTGCTATGCCAAAAAGGGCAATAAAGCCTATCATGGCAGATATGCTAAGCGGGGTGTGAGTAACCGCAAGCCCAATAACCCCACCGCACAAAGCAAGAGGTATACTTAAATAAATAATAAATGCCGAGGTAAAAGAGTTAAATGTTTTATATAAAATAAAAAAGATTACAACAAGTAAAAGCGGTATAAAAAGTTGCAATTTTTGCTTTGCATGCTGAGCATTTTTAAACCTACCACTCCACTCAATGTTATAACCTTGAGGTAAGTCGATTTGTTCTTGAATTTTTTGATTGACAATTTTTACAAAACCTTCAGTATCAACATCATCTTTTAAAACAATGCCAAGAGCAGAGTATCTAACTGCAAAGTTACGAGCTATGGTAACAACTTTATCCTTTTGGGTAAAATTTGCAACTGCAGATATAGGTATAGACCCCCCAAGCTCAAGACTAACAGGTATCTGCTTTATATAATTAATGTCATTTTTAATATCCTCGCCCATGTGAATGATAATTGGAAACTGAATTTGATTTTCGTAAAATCTACCAATTTCAATTCCGCTCATTGCCATTTGCAGGTTAAGATTAACATCTGATATGGGTATGTCGTAAAGCGAGAGCTTGTCGTATAAAATTTCGGCCTCAAGAACCTTGTTTTTTGTTAAAGCGGTAAGCTCCGATGCCTCGGCTGATAGCGAGCCCTCGGTCTGCAAAATAATATCTCTTATTTTATCGGTAAGGGCTGACAGGGTATCAAGGTCGCTACCAAAGATTTTTAAGTTTAAATCCCCCCTACTTCCCTCAAGTATCTCGTTAAATTTCATCTTTACAGGTTGACTGATGGTAAATTGATGCCTAATAAAACGCTCTTGTAATGCTTTAACTATATCGCTTGCCAGAGCTTCGTTTCTTTGTTTTATATTTTTTACATTAGTCTTGTCGGTAACAACATACATGTCCCCAACATTAACTCCCATAGGATCAAGTCCAGACTCCGAGGATCCGATTCTTGAAAACACATGCCCAACCCCCTTAAAGCCCATAGCAATTTGCTCTATTTGCTTTTGTTCCTCAATTGACTTGTTAATTGATATGTCAAAAGGTTTAACAGATGTAATTGTAAAATCGCCTTCGTTTAAGCTTGGAATGAACTCCGAAGGTAGCCTTAAAAACAAAACAAAACAAAATACCATAAAAACAAGGGATGGCACTATAATCAATATAGGTCTTGTGATAAACTTATTAAGAAGGATTGTGTAATATTTTGCAACAAAGGTATCCGAGGTTTTCACACTTTCGGAATGCCCCTGCTTTACGAAGGCTGCGGTGAGTATTGGTACTAAAAATACTGCTGTTAAAAGGCTTGAGGCAAGGGCAAATATTACAGTTAATGCCATTGGTTTAAAGGTTTTACCCTCCGCCCCGTCAAAAACCAAAATTGGCAAATATACAATAATGATAATAAATATGCCTATGCAGGTTGGCTTTATTACATCTTGTAGTGCCTGTGAGACAATTTGCAGTCTTTGTTTAAAATCTTGCCCCTTGGTTATTTTACGAATTGAATTTTCAATGATTACAATCGATGCATCAACTAACAACCCAAAATCAACTGCACCAAGGCTCATTAAATTTGCCGAAATATTAAGATAGCTCATCCAAATTGCTGTTATCACTGCGGTAATCGGTATTACAATAGCAGCAATTAAGCTTGCCCTTATGTTTTTTAAAATTAAAAATAAAATGATAATTACAAAGGCTATACCCTCAATGACATTTTTCAATACGGTTTTGATTGTACTGTTAAGTAAAAAATGCCTTGTATAAATTGGCTCTATCCTTACCCCTTCCTCAAGTTTTAAGCTATTGATTGCCTCGTTAAGAGCCTCCAAAACATCCTTGCTATTTGCCCCAATTTGCATCATAACTATTCCCATTACAGACTCCTCTCCTTCAAACAAAAAAGAGCCAATCCTTTGTGGAAACTCCTCTTTAACTCTAGCAATGTCGCCAAGTTTAATTCTGTGTCCATTGGCACTTAACTTAACAACTACATTCTTAAGGTCGTTAATACTAAGTATGTTGCTTGTTGTTCGAACTATCATCTGCATATTTTTTGTTTGTATATAGCCGCCGCCATAATTTTGACCAATGGTTTGAAGCTTGTTTAACAAAAGCTGAATTGTTAGCCCGTACTTTGTAAGATTACTGGGGTTTATATTTATATGTATTTCTTTTTTATAACCACCGTTAGAATCAACATCTGCAACGCCCTGTATTTGTTTAAGGTAAGGCACAATTGTATAGTCCTGAATGGTTCTTAGCTTTATTAAATCTTGCTCGGTGTTTGGGGTTTGATTTTTGTCATTTTTTTCAAAATAAACTCTGTAAAGTAAAACTTCGCCAAGCCCAGTAGTAATTGCACCAAGCTGGGGTGTGTAACCAGATAAATTAGCCTGTATTGAACTTAACTTTTCGCTCACCTGAGCCCTTGCCCAGTAAAGGTTTGTGCTTTCGTTAAAAACAACTATAACCTGCGAAAGCCCGTATTTTGAAATCGACCTAATATCCTTAACCCCCTTAATACCAAACATTGCTGTTTCAATTTGATAGGTTATGCTTCTTTCAACCTGCTCTGGGTCAAGCCCGCCGGTTTTAGTGTTGATAATAACCTGAGTATTTGTAATGTCGGGTATGGCATCAATTTTAATATTTAAAGCTAAATGCAAGCCAAATAAAAAGAGTAAAATAAATACGGCAACAACATTAAACTTATGTTTTGCAAAAAATCTATATATCATAAAAAATTAAATTTGTTTAATGCAAAAAGATATCTTTGCATCTTCAATATCAAGGGTAAAAATATTATCTTTTGCAACATCTTCCAGCTTAATATCAAGGCTTTGAGCTATAGTTTGGTCTTTAATATAATTGCAGTAAGTTTGAATTGCATCTTGCAAAAAGGTTGTATCACTTGCTATAACAGAGTATTCTATGCTAATTTTAGCGGTAATATCTAAGTTTAAAGACTTACGGGCATTCTGCACGGCTCTTACAAAGTCCCTTGCTATAGCCTCTTTTTCAAGCTCTGGGTTTGATGTAATTTTTAAAATAACAACTTTAAAACCCTTGTCAACTGGGTCGGTAAAGCCAGTCCAGTCCTCATTTGTTTTGTCAACATAACCATCCTCAAGTCCGTTAATTATAGTAAAGTCTTCTTGGTTTAACTTTTCACCTGCAACTTCAACAATACCATCCTCAAGATGGGTAAAGATGTTCTGCTTTGCAGCCGCCGTAATTTGCGAAACTTTACTACCAAACTTTACTCCAATGCTTTTAAAATTTAACTTTATACTAGTTTTAAGCTTAACATCCTTTGAGTTGACATAAATTAATTGCTTTACATTAAGCTCGCTTTCAATGATGTCCTTAAAGTTATCAAAGTATCCAAGCTCATAGCCAAAAACTTTAATATATTCAAGGGGGAGCCTTGTTCTTAAGTTATGCTGTTTTCTTAAAGACAACACAAGGCTGCAAAGCTCTCTTGCGGAATCCATTTTTGCAATGATTTCAAGATTAGGCTCGTATTTTAAGTCTGGGTAGCTTTGTAAATGCACTGATGAATCGTCAATGTTTGCATTTTGCATAATAATTTTAAGATAAAATCTTTTGATTTAATTAAGATAGTTAAAAATATCTAAATTCACTCTTTGTTACTTGCAAGATAAATTTAACAAATGGTGGTTATAAATCAAAATCGATAAAAAAATAGAACTATTACTTTTATCTTCAATTAGCTCATTACAAACTCTCAACTTAAATAACTTTTTACTGCAACAAACTTTCAACAAATTGCAAAAAATTGCTTGCAATAAGTTTTTTGTGTTATAGATATTTCGTGGGCAGGTGCTTTATATGCTTAAACGGCCAGAGCGGAAACGCAGCAACCAAAGTATTGTAAGCAGGTTGCCCACTTAAAATATAGCAAACAAAATTATCGGGTGTTAAAACATGATTCAAAATGTTGCAAAAATAGCAAAAATTACCATTGCAAAATCCGAGCTTGCAAACTTTGAGGAATCAGTTAAAAAAGTTGTTGACTGGGTCTCTTTAGTTAAATCGCTTGATGTATCATCTGCAAAGCCAATGTTTCATGTTACAAAGCCTACAAAACTTGAGTATAGGTCTAATGATTTTGATATAATAGCTAGTGATAAAATTGCCTTATTAAGCAATAATCCAGATTCTCAAAATGGATTTTTTGTGACAAAGCTTGTTGTTTCGTAAAAAATTTATATAATTAATTATATGCTGTTTAAAAAATCAAGATACCATCGCAGAAGTAGCAAAAAAATTGGTCTTAACAAGCTTTTTATAATTAGCTTTATTACATTTTTTGCTTGCTGGCAAAACTCTTTTGCCTTGGTTACAAATGTTGTTGGCTTATTTGTAAAGCCTTATGCTACTGTTTCGCTATCCGATTATTCGGATGGCAATACAAGGGAAATTACAAAGTACCCAACCAACACAAAATTAGCAGCTGGAATAAGAGTTATTAACCTTGTAAGCCTTGAGGCTGATTATTCAAACTTTAGAGTTTCAAAATATCAATCAAATATATCAGATGCATTATCTCAGTTTAAAGTTGATGGTGCTCTTAAATCAAATTACGATGTTCAAAATTACGGAGTTTCCCTGCATTTAAACCTACCAATAATAAGACTTTTAGGTAACGGGCTTGAAACAGTAATTGGAGGTGGAATGACAACCCTATCATACAAAGATACAAACACTGGGGTAAAGCTTAACCAAACAAGTCCAAAAATTACTGCCGGTTTAAGATTTTTGTTTTTAAATACATTTGCTGCAACCGCAACTGTTGAAGTCATGACAAAAAAACATCCCTTAGCAAAATCAACTCCGGTAATTTCAAGTCTTGGCTTTACATATTTATTTTGGTAGATTTTTTCAATGAAGTCATTAAAAATCAATCATCAATATAAAGTAACAAATACTAGCAATTCTTTGGTTGCGTCTTTTTTTTTCAAATACACCGCCGATCAAAATTTTACAATAAAAATCATATCAAGGACACTTCTTGGCGGCAGTTACAAAATACTGATGACCGATTCTAAAGAACAGGATATAGGAGTATTTGTCGTTTCCAAGCATATTTTACAATCCTGTGAATTAACTTTAATTTAGACAATGTCTAAAAAAACTCAAACTCAAGAAGACTCTTTATTTTTCGATTCAACAATAAAGCAAAAAGAAGATAGTATTCCACAAGTGACAACAAATCAAAACATTTACACTGTAGGCCAGCTTAGCGGCGTAATACAGGATAGTCTTGAATCAAACTTTGCTAACATAAAGGTTAAGGGCGAAATTTGTAGCCTTACCAAGCATTCATCAGGACATTACTACTTCTCGCTTAAGGATAACGATGGCTTTATCAATGTAATAGTTTGGAAGACAAGCCTTGCAAGAATAAAGGCAAGCATTGAAAACGGGCTTGAAGTAATTGCAAGCGGAAAAGTTAGCTCATATCCAAAATCATCAAAATACAATATTATAGCACACCACATAGAGGCAAGCGGAATTGGCGAAATGA
Organism: Rickettsia typhi; assembly: GCA_945889175.1. Taxonomy (GTDB): domain Bacteria; phylum Pseudomonadota; class Alphaproteobacteria; order Rickettsiales; family Deianiraeaceae; genus CAMCVL01. Next base: position 22,872 of record CAMDBF010000007.1, on the reverse strand, counting down.
TAAAACTTCTTGAAGCTAGACGCAAAAAGCTTGAAGCTCTTGGCATATTTGATAAATCCATTAAAATACCAATTGTAAAATATCCAAAAGTTATAGGCATCATTACATCACCAACTGGTGCAGTTATAGAAGACATTTTAAACAGAATTAACCAAAGGTTTGCAGCGGTTAAAGTTATCGTTCATCCCGCTATCATGCAGGGACCTACTAGTCCTGCGTCGGTCATTAAAGCTTTAAATTTTTTTGCCAAACAAATAACAGACGACTCTCAAAATGCTCGTCAAACAATTATAATTGCAAGAGGCGGTGGTAGTTTTGAAGATTTATTTACATTCAATGATGAAGAGCTTGTTGTTACTACCGCAAAATTTGCATCGCTTAACTGCGGAGTAATTTCGGCAATAGGGCACGGCACAGACTTTACCCTTCTTGATTTAGCAGCAAGCCTACATGCCGTTACACCAACAGCTGCTGCCGAGGCTGCAACTCCAGACTCCGCAAATATCCGTCAAAGCATTGAGCGTTTTAACTCAAAGTCCTTGTTTTGTGCAACAAATGCGATTAAGCAAAAAACAGAGAGGCTAAAAACAATTTACAATTCCATCGAAAAAACTTTTTATTATAAAAATAAAGAACTTCAAAATCAAATAAATCAAAGATTTACCTTCATTGCAAAAAGTATTAAAGAGCAAATTAATGCTTATCGTTTAAAGCTTTTAGTATTAAAAATTACAAATGCAAAAATTAATGATTTAGAATTAAAGCTAGAGCTTTATTATCAAGTTACTTACAGAGTTTTGACGGCAAAGCTAAACTTTATGATTAAAAATTTTTCAATCCAAAAACATCATCAATTTGCAAAAACCCAATCGCTTCTTAAATCCTTGCAGTCCAATCTTGACAAGCTTTGCGAAAAAATTGAACTTACAAATAAAAGGCTTCAATTACACATGGTTATAAGCGATTCAAAAGGATATTTAATTACAAGCATTAATCAGATTAAAACAGGTGACAATGTTGTAATTAGTTTAAAAGATGGTAAATTTACATCAAGTGTTAGAGAGGTTGTAAAAAAATAATTAACACTAGACATAAAAATTAAAATACCTTAGAATATATTAAATTAATATAAATTTATTTTATTGTTGAGTGATGGATATGACCTTACAAACTTTTAGCCTTAAAGGCAACAAATACAGCTATGCAAAGATTAACAAGGATGCAAGATTTAACACCTTGCCATTTTCAATTAAAATATTACTTGAAAACCTCTTGCGAAACGGCGAGGATACAAGCCCAATCCTTACTTGGCTTGAGTCCAAAGGTAAGGTAAATCTTGAAATAAACTACAAGCCAGCAAGGGTTTTAATGCAGGATTTTACCGGCGTGCCTGCCGTTGTTGACCTAGCTGCAATGCGTGATGCAGTTAAAAAAAGGGGGGGCGATGTTAAAAAAATTAACCCACTTGTTCCAACCCACCTTGTAATTGACCACTCAGTACAGGTGGATAGTTATGCTAGCAAAACAAGTCTTGAAGAAAACATTAAACTTGAAATGCAAAGAAATCTTGAAAGATACGAGTTTTTAAAATGGGGACAAAACAGCTTTAAAGATTTTAGCGTTGTACCACCGGGGGTTGGTATTTGTCATCAAGTGAACATTGAAAACATTGCAAAAGTAGTGTGGACAAACGATAAAAACGAAGTCTATTTTGACACCTGTGTAGGTACCGACTCCCATACAACAATGGTCAACGGTCTTGGTGTTTTAGGCTGGGGCGTTGGTGGCATAGAGGCTGAAAGTGTAATGCTTGGTGAATCAATATCCATGCTTGTACCAGAGGTTGTAGGCGTTAAGTTGACTGGTAGTCTAAAGGAGGGCATTACCGCAACTGACCTTGTTTTAACTATAACTCAAATGTTAAGAAAAAAAGGCGTTGTTGATAAGTTTGTTGAATTTTACGGTCAAGGAGTTATCAATCTCTCTCTTGCAAACAGAGCTACCATTGCAAACATGGCTCCAGAATACGGTGCAACATGTGGCATTTTTTGCATTGATGAAAAAACCATCGATTATTTAAAACTAACAGGAAGAAGCGAAGAGCAAATAGAGCTTATATCCTACTACGCTAAAGAGCAAGGTGTTTGGGGAGTAAGGGAGGACACAGTCTTTACCGATACTCTTGAGCTTGACCTGTCAAGCGTTGAGCCTAGTCTTGCGGGACCAAAAAGACCTCAGGACAAGGTTGTTCTGTCAAAGGTTAGGGACTCAATGTTTGAAGGCTTTCCTGAAGTTAAAGAATATTACCAATCTTCTAGTTTTAACAAGGATGAATTAAATCACGGCTCAGTTGCTATTGCAGCTATTACATCCTGCACTAACACATCAAATCCATCGGTTTTAATTGCTGCTGGCTTGGTTGCAAAAAAAGCTGTTGAAAAGGGTTTGACAGTCAAGCCTTTTGTTAAAACATCCTTGGCACCCGGTTCTAGAGTTGTTGAAGACTACTTATTAAAAGCAAACCTGCAACAATATTTAGATAAGCTTGGCTTTAACATTGTTGGTTTTGGCTGTACAACCTGCATTGGCAACTCAGGACCATTAAAGCCCGAAATAGAAAAAACCATTAAAGATAAAAATTTAAGCCTTGCCTCAGTTTTATCTGGTAACCGAAACTTTGAAGGCAGAGTCCACCCCCTTGTTAAAGCAAACTATTTAGCATCGCCCCCTTTGGTTGTAGCTTACGCACTTGCTGGTACTATAAATATTGATTTAAACAACGAGCCTATAGCAAACGGCGTTTATCTTAAAGACATCTGGCCTAGTAACGAAGAGGTTGAGAGTGTTATGAATCAGGCTCTTTCAAGGCAAATGTTTATTGACAGATACAAGAGTGTTTATGATGGCACCCCTGAATGGCAAGCTATAAAAACTCCAAAAAGTGATGTCTATGAGTGGAAAAAATCAATGGGATACATCGAAAATCCGCCTTATTTTAATTCTAATTCATCTGGCTTAAAGTCGATACAAAATGCTAGGGCGCTTCTAATACTTGGCGATAGTGTTACAACTGACCACATTTCGCCTGCTGGGGACATAGCTTTAAACTCACCTGCTGGTGAATATTTAAAATCCCTTGGTATTGAAAAGAAAGATTTTAACTCCTACGGAGCAAGAAGAGGTAGCCACAGTGTTATGATGCGCGGTACCTTTGCAAACATAAGAATTAAAAACAAAATGGCAGATGGCAAGGAGGGTGGATACTCAAAGGATATTGAAACTGGTGAAGTTAAATCCGTCTACGATGTTGCAATAAAGTGGCAAGCCAAAAACACTCCACTAATTGTTTTTGGCGGCAAAGAATACGGCACAGGATCATCACGAGACTGGGCGGCAAAGGGCACGATGCTACTTGGCGTAAAAGCTGTAATATGCGAAAGTTTTGAAAGAATTCACAGATCAAACCTCATAGGCATGGGGGTTGTTCCTTTTGTGTTTGAAGATGGTTTTAATGCAACAAAACTTAATATTAAAGGTGATGAGGTTTTTGAAATTTTGGAAATTGAATCTTTACAGCCAAAATCAACTTTTAACTTAAAATCCAATGGCAAAGTGATTTGTAAAATTATTGCTGCGGTTAATACTCAAAGAGAGATAGAATATCTAAATCTTGGCGGAATAATGCAGTATGTTATTAAAAATCTTACATCAAATTAAATATAGCAAAATGTCATTTAAATCCGTTAATAAAATACAGGAACTTTACAAGAGTGGCAATAAGATTGTAGCTCTTACATCCTACACGGTTCCTTTTGCAATTGCAGCTGATAGTATTTGCGATATTATCTTGGTTGGAGATTCTCTAGAGATGGTGCTATACGGCTCGCAGGATACAAACTCTTTAGAGATTGAAACAATAATTAAACATGCAAAATCAGTAAAACAAGCAAGTAAAAATGCTTTGGTTGTTTGCGATGTACCTTTTTCTTACTACGAAGAGTCAAAGGAGCAGGCATTTGCCAATATCGCAAAAATTATTAAACAAACAGGGGTAGATGCTGTAAAAATTGAGGGATGTGAAGAGGTTGCCGATACAATATCTTTTTTAACCAAAAGGGGCATTGCCGTTATGGGGCATATTGGTTTAATGCCTCAAAGAATTAGAACCATAGGCTCTTACAAAAAAGTAGTAACATCAAAGGAGTTACTGCTAGAACAGGCAAAACTACTGGAAGAATCAGGTGTTTTTAGTATTGTTATTGAAAACTGCAACCCAGATGACGCAAAATATGTAACTCAAAACATATCAGTACCAACAATAGGCATTGGTGCTGGTGATGATTGTAGCGGTCAAATTGCAGTCTTTGAAGATATCTGCGGTCTAACGCCCAAACAACCCCCTTTTGCAAAAAAATATGCTAATATTTTAGAGCAAATCAAACAAGTTGCTTCATCTTATGCAAAGGATGTAAGGGGTTAGTAATTTGTCAAGCCTCTTATAAACTCTCACTTTAAAGCTTGAGTTCTTTTACTATTTATGTAAGGCCTAGCTAATGTCAGCAACAATTGAGGAGGCGGCTATCATTGCGGCGTTATCCGTGCAAAGATACAGTGGTGGGGTAATGATTTCAATATCATGTTTTTCACCAATCTCGCTAATAAATCTTTGCTTAATATATTTGTTTGCAGCAACTCCGCCAGAGATAACTAGTGTGCCGAATTTTTTGCCATGACTAAGAATCATATGCTCGCATCTGTTAATCAAGATATCACTCACAATACTTTGAAACGATGCACATAAATCAGCGATAAAACAGGATGGAAGTTTAGAATGCAGGTCTTTATAGTACTTGAGTTCATCTGGGGCTATATTGAGGTGTTCTTTAGCTTTTTTTGCAACTATATTTAAAAAATGAGTTTTCAGCCCCGAGAATGAAAAGTTAAAATCATCAGTTTTTAGCATTGGTATTTTAAAGCTAAAGGCTTTTTGGTTGCCGTTAAGAGCAAGCTTTTCAATCTTTGCACCACCTGGGTAGCCAAGACCCAAAAGCTTTGCAAGCTTGTCAAATGCTTCACCAACTGAATCGTCAATCGTTGTACCATAAATTTTTTTATCATAAAAATTATTGACAGCAATTGTTTGGCAATGCCCCCCAGATATAAGTAGACAGTAATAATCTTTATAAAGATTGTTAGTAAGATAGGTTGTAAAAATATGCCCATCTAAGTGATTAACATTTACTAATGGCTTGTTTAGAGATATTGCAAGCCCTTTGGCAAATGATATGCCAACAATTAAAGCCCCTATAAGCCCAGGAGAGGTTGTAACTGCTATTTTAGTTATATCATTAAGACTAAGTCCAGATTCATCAAGTGCTGCCTGTGTAAGAGATGTAATTTTTGCAAGATGGTTACGAGCTGCAATTTCAGGCACTACCCCACCATATGCAGAATGCTCAGCAATTTGGGAATAGGTTTTTAATGATATAATGCGTTTTAAAACATCAGGGTTGTCGCTACAAATTGCGATTGATGTTTCATCGCAGGAGCTTTCAATTGCAAGAACTATCATGCAATAATGTTAAATATTATTTATAATTTGCCTTAGCTTTTATTAGTAGGTCAACCGCTGTTTCTGTATTTTCAAGAGTTTTAACTTTTACCCACTTACCTTTTTCAAGATCCTTGTAATGCTCAAAGAAATGCTTAATTTGATTTAACAAAGCAGGATTTACATCATTAACATCCTTGATATGATCGTACATTTTTGTAATTGACGAGGATGGTACTGCTATGATTTTTTCATCCATACCCTTTTCATCTTCCATAATAAGAACGCCAACTGCACGGCACTCAATTGCAGAGCCAGATCTAATTGGATATGGCGATATAACAAGAACATCAGCTGGGTCGCCGTCATCAGATAAAGTGCAAGGCACAAATCCATAATTGCAAGGATAATGCATTGGGGTTGCAATAAATCTGTCAACTATCATAAAATCACTGTCTTTATCGTATTCGTATTTTACAGGCAAGGCGTTTGCCTCAACCTCAATAACTACATTAAAAGCCTCTGGAAAGTTTTTACCACAACCTAGTTTTGTAACCTTACTTGACATATATAATACTCAAAAAAATATACCAAAAATTATTTATAACAAGTTCTATTTTACTTTTATTAAAATGCAAATAAATCTCTTAAAATTAAAACACATCTCTTGAAACTTATTGAATAAAAAAGATTTTTATAAACTCCAGAGTAGGTATTTTAAAGGGGGTTATTTAGAATTATTTTGTTTGACAATTTGTTTAGATTATTTTACATTTTGACAAAAAATTTATTAAATGCCATATGGGTAAAATTATTAGCTTCTTTAATCATAAAGGTGGTGTTGGTAAAACAACTCTAGTGTATAACTTAGGTTTTACGCTGGCATCAAAGGGTAAAAAAGTTTTGCTTATTGACGGTGATTATCAGATGAATTTAACCTCAAGTGTTTTTGGTCTCTCGGATAAAATTGAATATAGTTATGACAATAGCCAAGAATGGAGAGATTTTTTGCATAACAATACAACTCTAAGCGAGTTTTTAAGAAACGCAATTACACAAAACACAAAAGATATAAAATTATACAAAAAAGAATATATATATAAATACAAACATTCTCATCGCAAAAGTAACTGCAACCCAATATCTATAAAAAAAGGAGACACTCTTAATTTTGACGCAGGTGGCATGCTGAAGCTTATGCCTAGCAACATTGGAAATAAAATTGCCGAAGTTGAAATAGATTTATATAACGGTATTACAACGAATAATAGCTTGATAGATCCAACTCTTATACAAAAAAGATTAAAAAAACTTGCCCAAAACTATGATTTTGTATTAATTGATACATCGCCAAGTGCAACAAGTATTATTAATGCATTATTACTAATGTCCTCAGATTATTTTATCGTTCCTGCTAATCCAAGTTTTTTCTCATTGCAAGCTGTGCAAAATTTACAAAATATCTTTGTAAATTGGCAAAATCTTTTAAAAAGCTATATGGCTAATTTTAATCAGGATGGCTTTAAAAAACCTGTATTTTTAGGTGTTGCAATAGTGCAAGCTCGTAGAATGGAAAATAGAGCAGAAAAAAACGATGGAGCTGATCATGTACAAATCTGGTCAGACACTTTAAACAATGCTGTTAAAGATTTTAATAGAGATTATTCTTATGGATTGCAAGGTGCAATTAATGAGGATAAATTTAAAGAGCTCTTTTTGAATCCAAACAGTCCAAGATACGGAACCTCAGTTACACCTTTTATCATACAAACATGCTATGCCTTTGCTGGCGAGCTGTTAAGCCTGTCCCAAAAATCTAGTGTTCCAACTTCAATGCTCACCAACCTCATATCAGCAGAATATCCAAACGAAAAAAATAAAGGTCATGCCTTTGCTCAGGTCAATTGGGTGGAGTCTTTTACGGCATTTAAAGAGCAAATTGATAACATAGTACAAGCTCTAATTAAGCTTTAATTTAAAAATATTTGACTTAATATTTTTTCATATCTAATTGCATATTATAAAGCTTAAAATACTTGCAATTATATATTTTTTGAAATATGATTATTTATATAGATTTTTTGTTTAACTTTAGTAGTTATTATTTTAGATGAGCGATTTAAAAAAACAGCCAAGCATTAATTATCAAATAAAGGCTGCAAATGTTAATGTTATAGATGTTGCAACAGGCGAACTTACCCAGATGTCTTTGCATGACGCAATAGAGCTAGCCGAATCCCAAGACATGGATCTTGTTGAGGTTGCCCACAGAGATGTGCCAGTTTGCAAAATAATGAATTACGGAAAATTCTTGTACAATACCGAAAAGCAAAAAAAGAAGTCCGCAACAAAAAAAACCAACGAAACAAAAGAGATCCACTTTACTCCAGCAATAGGTACTGAGGACTACGAGGTTAAACTTAAAAGAATCAAAACTTTTTTAACCGAGGGTGCAAAAGTTAATGTTTTAATTAAAATGAAGGGGCGTGAACGCCAGCATGTTGAAATTTCAAAACAACTCGTTGCTAAGATACAAAAGGATTGCGAAGAATATATTAATGTAAAAATGAGCTCCGCTATTAATGCTACTCAGTCGAGTGTTTCTTGTCTACTTGCTCCTAAAAATATTTAAAATAATTATTGTTTTTAATGTAATTAAATTATGTCTGCACTTTTACCATTAACACAAAGAGATGGATTTATTTGGATGAACGGCAAGTGGATAGAGTGGAAGTCAGCTCAGGTTCACTTACTAACTCACGGTTTGCACTATGGATCCTCAGTTTTTGAAGGGGTTAGGATGTACAATGGTAAGGTTTTTAAAAATAGAGAGCATAATATTAGATTTAAAAAATCAGCGGAACTTTTAGGCTTTACAATACCATATGAAGCTGAAGAACTTGATGAAGTTTGTATTGAGGCTTGCAAAAAAAACAATCTTACAAATGCTTATTTAAGACCCGTTGCTTGGCTTGGCGGCGAAACTTTAAAAATATACATTCCGGAACTTTCGGTTAATGTTGCGGTTGCCGCTTGGGAGATGGGTAACTATTTTACAGCCGAAGCTAAACTTGAGGGGATTAGAACAATTCTTGCTGATTACAAAAGACCATCACCCGAAACAGCACCATCGGCGTCAAAAGCCGCAGGGCTCTACATGATTTGCACAATAAGCAAGCGAAACGCACACAACAAAGGCTACGATGATGCTCTTATGCTTGACTACAGAGGCTACATAGCTGAGTTCACTGGTGCTAATATATTTTTGATTATAGATGGTCAAATTCACACTCCAGTTGCTGATTCCTTCTTAAACGGTATTACAAGACTAACCGTTATAGAGCTTGCAAAACAACTTGGCTACACCGTGGTTGAAAGACATATCCTGCCAGAAGAATTATCTAAAGCAAGCGATGTTTTTTTAACAGGCACTGCTGCCGAAATTACAAGGGTAAAACACATAAACATGCACAATGTAAGCTACGACTACAAGCCACATCAAATTACACAAAATTTAGTTAAGGCTTTTCACGAGACTGTCAACAACTAATATAAAAATGGGTTATGAGTGCGATTTTACTTAAAACCCTTACATCATTTTGTATTGCAATTGTTTGTTGCCTTCATATCTCTTTTGGTCAACAAGTTATTGATATAGCAACAGCTCTTGAAATTGCAACAAAAAACAACGGCTACATAGCCTCCGCTAGCCAAAAAACAAAGGGTAAAGAGCAGATTGCATTGCAGCAAAAGGCTTTTTTTAACCCTAAAATAAAAACAACTTTTGGCGATGAAAAAAAAGAAGAAATTGAACAAGAAATTGCCTTTTATTCCAAAAGACAAAAAGCATATAATATTGCAAATTACGATGCTAAGATTGCTGGGCAACAAGCCGTTAGAACAAGTCTTGAAGTTAAAGCGGAGGTTATTAGAAGAATGTATCGCTATATTATTTTATTTAAAAAACACGCTCTTGCCGAGCTTAGAATTCAAAGATTCAAGAACTTACAAACATATATAAATAGCAGAATCTTTGCTTCTCCGCAAAAAAAAGTACAAAAACATATTGTCGAAACCAGATTGTCCCTTGTAGCAAGGCAGCTTATAGAGCTTGAGGCTCAGGAGAGAATGGCTTGGAATGAGCTTAATTTGTTTTTAGATATTGATATAGCTAATGCAATTATTCAATTGCCATTTTTTACAAACCCACACATTATAAACATCGACAAAATAAAAGAGCAAGCGATAACTCTTAATCCAGAACTAAATATTGCTAAAAACGAAATGGAGCAAATTAAATCTCAGCTAAATCTCGCAAAAATTGAAACAATGCCAGATCTCATTTTTGGACTTTCAAGAGTAAATCAAACTACAAATCAAAATACAGCAACACAAAGCTTTACCCTTGGAGCTTCGGTGCCTTTATTTAACCAAAACAAATCAAAGATTGCAGGGCTTAAAACTTTACAAATTTCAAGCCAAACCAAGTATAATTTTGATATTAAGGTACTACAAAATAATCTTAAAAGCCTTTTTATTTTATACAGCCAACAAAAAGATGTATTAAACATCATACCAATTAGCAAGATTAGTCAAGGGTTAAAAAATTTAAAGGAGGCAGATGCTAACTTTTTGCGTGATACAATTGAGTTTTTAAATTACATCGAATTTGACATGCAAAGTTACGATTTATTTTTCGCCGTCCTTGATGCTCAGTATAACTACATAGATTTCTATCTTGATATAATGCTTTTAAGCGGTAATGTAGAGATTAGCGATTTTATAGATAATCAAGGCTATATTTTAGTTCAAAATACACAAGATGAACTTAAGGATTTAAATTAAGGGTTTGTTTAATTAAAAACCGTATGACAAACTTGGACTCCAGAATCTTCAAACTTAAAATGCACATGAAGTAGTCCAAGAGCCTTTGCAATTTGTTCTTGATACTCTGGCTTTGCAAAAAATAACATAAATCCTGCCGACCCAGCACCTAAAAGCTTGCCACCCATGGCACCATTTGCAATTGCAGTCTTGTATATCTCGTCAATTGTATCGTTGGAAATCTTATCGGTTAGGCATTTTTTAATTTTCCAAGAGGCATCAAGTAAGCGAGCAAAATCTTCAACCGATATAATGTTTGTTGTCAGCATCTTATAAGCATCTTTTGTAATGCTTGAGATTTCATGTAGTTCTTTTTGTTTATTTTTTATTTCACTAATCTGAATGCCTGCTATATCATGAGATATACGCTGCTTACCTGTAAATATTAGCATCATATGATTATTTAGTTCATTAGATGCACTTTTACTTAATTTAATTTTGTCAACATTAAAGCTAGCATCCTTGTTGATTGTAATCTTATTAAATCCGCCGTAGCTAGTTGCAATTTGATCCTGCAGGCCTATATTTTCCTTTAAAACAAATTTTTCAATTGATATGGCTTTTTGAGCTATTTCGTGCTTTGAATAATTTAGTTTTTGCATCTCAGATATCGCCTTTAAAAGGCAAACAGTAAATGCAGAGCTAGAACCTATGCCGCTTCTACCGGGTATGTCGGCATCGTGATGCAGTGATATATTAGATATTTCATACATCCTAAATATCTCTTTTATCGTTTTATGATCTATGTCTTTTATACCAGAGCATTCTTCAATCTTTCGCCACGAAAGGCGATATTTGTAATCAAAAAATGCATCTATTTTTCTAATACTTATGTAGCAATATTTATCAATCGTTGTCGAAATAACCTCGCCGCCGTGCTCATTATACCATGCATCATAATCGGTTCCGCCACCAAAAAACGATATACGAAATGGTGCCCTTGCGGTAATTATCATATTGGTAATGAAATGTGAAAGATTAAATTGCTAGCAAATATAAGGGAGTTGTATCTTAACAGCTTTAATAATAATTGGCAAGATTTTTACCTTTATTATTACAATAATATCAAAATTTAAACTAATCTCTTTTAAATGCAAGATAAATTTTGAAATTATTCGTAATTGTCGCCTGACATCGTAACAATACAAATGCACAATCTAATTAATATAGTGTAATTACTATGAACTTGGTGCTTGATTGCTTAAGCTTACGAGAGAATGTTACTTATAGAATCCCAAGCAGCATCAGCACCTTTCTTGCCAAATCCACCAAGAAAACCATTACTTACAGTTTGAAAAATTTGTTTTAATTTGACCATGTCAAACTTATTATCTTTCTTGATACTCTTTGCAATCATAGACATTATAAATGGCTCAATTGAGCTACATTTACCATCATGCTTGTATTCGCTTAACTTTGTTAATTTTATATTATTGCTATCGTTTTCAAGCAATGTGTTTTTTACCACATAAATATTATCAATATTTTCACATTGTATTAATGATGGTGAGTGCGTAGAATATATAACACTTGTATTGTTTCCAACAATCTTTTCAAGACTATTTAAAATTTTTATTTGTGGATGAATATGTAAATTTGACGCTGGTTCATCAAGTAAAAATAATGTGCCTTGCTTATTTTGGTGTTTTGAGATTTCAGTTACTACTTTAAAACAGAAAAACCACCTACATCCCTTACTACGCTCTGTTATGCTAAAAGAATTACCATTTTTTGATATTACTTTTAATTCATAACGATTTGCATGTGTTGATACAGGATTGATTCTAAATTCTTTTATAGTAATATCGCTTTCAGTTATATCTTCCCAATCTTTTGTAATAACTGTATTTAAATATTTATTAATCCCTGCAAGTCTTTGGTCTATACTGTCTTGGTCTCCTGGATTTTCATCTAGCCATTTAACGATGTGAGAATCGAAAGTAATATTACCTCCTTTGAAATTTGCTGACTCTATTAACAAATTATCAAATATTTTTCGCCAATCTATTTCTTTTTTATTTGGTGACTTATTTATAGTATCGATACTATTTTGGTTGTTGTTATTATAATCAATCCATGCTGGCACCTCAAATTCAAAATCATCGTAAATCTCAACACGAGGACACGATTCTTTTATTACATTCAAAATATTCCCATAATGAATTTTATCATTGTAAATAGATTCGCCAATTTTCATTGTAATACTTTTATCTCTATTTTGATTGTTTATGAAATCAAAAGAATACTCTATTGATACTATATTGTCGTTATCTTGAATTTTTTCTTGTAGTTCATTATTTGACCTCTTGCCCTTACTAGACGTAATTCGCTCAATCTCTGTAGGGTTAAATTGCAATTTAGCACCAAGTGTAATTTTACCTGTAAAGGCGGATGATTTTGGTCGTATTCCAGCCAGTTTTCCGTTTTGCAATTCTAAGCCTTGTATTAAATCATATACTAAACGAATACCTTTTAAAATTGTGGTTTTACCACTTTCATTATTACCGATAATAGTATTTATATTATCTTTACTTAAGATAAAATCAATTTTTTGCTGAATTCCCTGATAGTTCTCAAAGAAGAAGCTTATGTATTTCATATTTTGCTTAACAACTAACAAACATAATTTTTAACTAAACATCAAGCATAATTGCACCTCTGTATTACTATAAAAGAAGCAACATTCGTGAACATAGGTTTGTAAATATCTTTTACTTACATGGTGGCAAATGTCTACAAATACTCTTTTTAGTCTATCCTAATATTCTATATTGATTGCCTATAAAATTTAAACACTCTAATTTTTCACACCATCACCCATTAAGTGATTAACCGCATTATGTCTACAATAATACTTAGCAAAAGTTTTACAAACATTAGCCTCGTCTGTATTTATTCTAGGGTCAATTTCAATATTGTCAATCATTTTTTAGGGAGTGACATTGCTTGCTTTAACTACACTCTGCTAAACAATATCTCTGGGGGGTTGATTGCTATATTGTAATTTGCAAAGTCGGCAGTTTTAAACATTTGTTGAAATTTTAAATAGAACTCTGGAGCAAAGCAACAAAGGCAATCAGCAACCTGAGTCATTGCATAGCATAACAAGTACAACACCTCCTGTGCTTTAACCCTGTCTTCTTTAACAAGCTTCCAAGGGGCAAGCCTGTCGATAAATTCATTAGCTTTTGAAGAGTAGCTTATAATGCTTGCAATTGCCCTGTCAAAAGCTAAGTTTTGCATGTCTTCTTCAATTAACTTTTTTAAATTAACTGTAAATAAATCATCTTGCTTGATGTATTCGGGCAGATTATCAAGATGTATTCTTCCGTTAAAGTTTTTATGAATAATACTAAGGGTTCTTTGCACGAGATTTCCAAAGTTATTGACAAGATCAGCATTAGTTTTGGACACAAAATCCTCATCGGTAAAATTAGCATCCTTACCAAAGGGTGCTGAGGCTAAAAGAAAATATCTAAATTTGTCAACTCCGTATGTATTAATCAAATCAAAAGGATTTACAACATTGCCTAGTGACTTTGACATTTTCTCCCCATCCTTTGTCCACCATCCGTGTGCAAAGATTTGACTTGGCAAGTTTTTCATAATATCCTGCAAATTGTAATTGCCATTTTCAAGCTCAGTTAAACTTAATGTTTCGGCAATTAAAAAGGCAGGCCAGTACACAGCATGAAATCTCAATATGTCCTTGCCAACTAAATGTAGTTTAAAGCTATCCTTGTTTAGCCAAAATTTATTGTAATTGTCAGCACCCCTGTAGCCTAAAAGACTAATATAATTAACAAGCGCATCAAGCCAAACATACATTACATGCTCGTTATCGTTTGGCACAACCACACCCCACGAAAAATTGCTACGAGAAAGACATAAATCATTAAGACCAGAGGAGACAAAACTAACAACCTCGTTCATTCTTGAGGATGGCTTTATAAAAGATTGATTACTAGAATATATTTCTTGCAAGATCTTTTCAAAGGCTGAAAGTTTAAAAAAATATGCCTCCTCGCTACGCCATTCAACATCAGCACCGGTTGGAGCCTTGCCGTTTATAATCTCCTTTTCAGAGTAAAATGCCTCGTCTCTAATTGCATACCAGCCCTCGTATTTACCCTTGTAAATAAAGCCATTTTCAAACAATCTTGACCACACCTTTTGTGCTATTTTTTTATGTCCATCCTCAGTTGTTCTAATAAAATAATCTTGTGAAATCCTTAGCTCTTTAGCAAGATGTCTAAATTCCTCCGATACATCATCGCAAAATTGCTTAACATCCTTACCCAAATCCTTAGCTGCTTTTTCAATTTTTTGTCCGTGCTCGTCGGTCCCTGTCGAAAAAAACACATCTCTACCACAAGACCTAAGCCACCTTGCTAAAACATCCGCCGCAACCGAAGTGTAAGCATGACCTATGTGAGGACTACCATTTACATAATAAATTGGGGTTGTAATGTAACTGTTTTGTTGAAGCATCTTGATTTATTATAAATTCTAAAGTGGCATGAGTACTATCTAAATTTTGCATAACAAAAATTAAAATGCAACTTAATTTATATTATGCAAAATTCATTCAAACCATTATATTAAAAGATTAAATGAAAAAATAAATTGGGTCGATGGCTGGGATGGGTTATTAGTATTTTTAATTTTTTCAATACCTACAGAGTAGTTAAGGCACTTACCAATATACGACAAGCTAACGATATCCATAACACTTGTGTCTTTATTTACATTTAAAATGCTTGACTGACTGCGGGAAAGCGATAGAGAGTAATTTTTAATTGGCTTAAAAGCAATCGAATACATTTTGTTGTTAATATTATTCGTAATTGTATAGTTAAAGATTTGCTGACTTATGCCGCTATTTAAAAATGTAAAATCAAAATACTTAAACCTTAGTCCAAGCTCATTTGATGTAAGAAGGTTTGGTTTATTTAACCCCCAGCCCTCAGATTTAACTTCCTTGTGTTTGATAAAAAAATTTTTGATATTAAAGCCAAAATCTACAACGTAACCACTAAGTCCTGTTTGCAGAAAATAGGCATTTTTATTAAAAGGTGTTGAATTGTATTTTGAATATCTTTTTGCAAGGCTAAATACAAAGGATGTATCAGTTAGTTCTGTATTAAGTAAATGAACATTAGCTTCAAGTCCAGCAGCACCTCTAAGTCCATCCTCGACTACATCAAGTCCTGAAAATTGAGTTGAATTAAAAATATTAAAACTTTGTAAAAAACCACTTGCAGAATCCTCGTTGTAGACGCCATTTTTATTTGTTGTAAATGGGTTGTAAAAAATTGCAATCTTTGGTTCAAGAGTTATGCTTGCATATTTTGCTATTTTAATAAATGGTACTGAAGATCTTAATCTAAGCTCCCCGTAATTAATTGATGGGGTTTTGTTATCTAAATTGACTGCATCAATATTTGCTTGTATTTGATTTAAGGACTTTTGATAGTAATAAAATGTATTACTTATAAAGCCATCAATTGAGAATAATCTATATTTACCATTGTTTATATTACGAGAAAACACGATGTCATTATGCAATCTTTGAATATTAAGACCAACATCCCTGTATATACTCATTGTTTGAGTATTAAAAGTTAATTTGTCTCCTTTTTTAAATTTAATAAATTTAAAACCATCAAGTTCGTTATCAAAAAATGTTTTAGTGTAACGAAGTGCAGGAAGTATTCTTGGTGTCATGCTCGAACTCATTGATTTTAAGAGAAGTACATTTGTAAATGTATTTGCCGAAATTTGATAAAAACTAGAACCGCTATTATTTTTATTTTGATAGGAAAAATTATTATTGTAGTAAGGCGGCATGGCTACATTATCGTATTTTGCTGTGAAAAAAATATCAGAAATTGCATTAAGAGAGTAATCGAATCTTTTATTGTCATCAGCTTTATAAAAACCATTAACTTTAAAATAGTATCTATCTTGCTTTACGGTGTCATTTGCAACACTATTAGTTTTTAAATTAGGTATGTAATCCTGTGCATACTTCGTTGCAATAGTAAGTGACTCATTATCTTTATCCTTTCTTATTAAAAACCCTATGTTGTTCATTCGTTTTTGCATAATAGTTTGGTTTGGCTTTTTGCTATAAAGAGTGTTAAGTACTGTGTTAATTGGCGTTGTGGCGTAAAGCTCTATCGTTGGGGTAAGGCTGTAGCCAAATGTTTTCTCTCTGCTTGGTTCCTTTATTGAAAATGAAAATCCAGTTTGATTACCAATTAAAATAATTTGCTGATTTTTTAAATAGCTTTCCTCTTTTTTTAAATTAGCCCTTGTAATTGGTAAGTAGAAAATGGGTATGTTATAAAGTCTAAATCTAAAATGTTTCATTTCAAGCACTTGAGTTTTTGTATTTAGCGTTGCCTGAGATGCTTTAAAGCTCCATGGCAGGATTTTATTTCTACCGCATTTTTCAAAATCACAACCAGATATAATTGGATGGGACAAGGTAAATATTTCATTACTTCTTTCAAGATTTGTTGAGTTGATATATAAACTTGCATTCTCTTTTGTAAAAACAAGGTGGGGTAAATTTGCTGAAAAAGTATTAAGCGAATCTCTCACCATCAAATTATCACTTTCAAGATCTATGTTGTATCCGCCTGTATTTTTTAACATTTCGGCACTTTTTAGATTTAATTTAACATTTCCTGTTATTTCAGCAGTTTGACTTTGAGTTGACATCTTAAGCTTATCGCTAAATATGGTGTCACCATCCTCAGTTTTAATAAAAACATTGCTCGTAGCTTTTATTTCAAGATTTTTATGCGATTTTGGATTTTGTACATTTTGCTGATTCATTGATTGCCTCAATGCACCACCATAAGCTTCAATATTATCAGCGGTTATGCTAACATTATTTACAAAAGAATTATTTTGCTGGTGCAAAGTTGGATGTGGTGCTATCTTTTTATTATCTACTACTGTTCTTGTTGATATTTTTTTACCTTCTTTGGCAGTTACGCTCTTACAAATGACAAAATGCAACAAAATAGCTAGGCAGATTTTTAACATATTCTTTAGACCTTAGAAGATTGGAGCTTTAAATTTAACAAAAGAGAATAATCTTACGAAATCCGCATGTCTTATTTATATCTAAATCTACATTTATCTAAAAGCAAGATATTTGTAAATCGCTATTATTGAAAATTATACTCAAGCAAATTGAAGGCAACTAACATGCTTTGTTGGTTGCAAGTATTGCTTGCACTCCGTTAAATAGCTTTTGATTCGTAACAAATGTTTTGTCGCTAATGCCTGAAGCTTTGATTGTCTGGCAATATTTATCAAATCTACCAATTTTGTAAAAACTAAAGGCTAAGGCAAGGGAGTTTGCAATAAATTTTTCTTTTTTTTGCTTATAGATTGAGTACTGCTCCTCGTAATTGTAGTTTTCCATAAAAATCTTTATTGCAGATTTGTAATCCTTTGCAACATAATGCAGGTAGCCAATTAGATAGTTAGCTTCGTATTTAAGGTTAATAAAATACTCAATATTTTTAAGTTGGTTGTCTTCTTGGCTATTTGCTTGCGTAGCTGGCTCGCTTTTTGTTGGGGTTTGGGTTTTGCTATTTGTAATTTTACTATCAAGATTTTGTTTTAGATTGTACAAAATGTCCATAGCCCTATCTCTTTGGCTAAATGATATTGCATTAACTGCCATATCATAATCGCTAAATGTGTTTGGCATTATGCTTATCTTACCATCTATGGCAATTTCAGTGTCATATTTATCAAGGATGTAGGTTTTGCTAAGCTGGTCTTCAAGAATCATGGATTCATAGCTTTTTATCTTGGTGTTCTGCCCTTCAAGTGCTTTTACCATTGCATTATTACTTTGCTCTAGCTTTGTAATTCTATGCTGCATCTGGGCAAACTCCTTCTGCTGAACTTTGCTTTGCATGCAAGAAGTCAAGCTAAGAGCTAAAATGCAAAGAACTAATTTTTTTTTATAACCAAGCAATAACATCTTTTTTATCAAGAATATCAATAAAAACATTTTTATCATCAACCAAAAGTACATGAGAAATATTGTTTGCCTTTATTATTTGCAAAGCTTCGTAAAGGCTTGCATCAACCATCATTGACCTAGGATTTTTTATGCAATAGTCAATAAAGGGTCTTGAAGCAATTTGCGAAATATCTTGACCATTACTTAATAGATTTACAAAAAGTCTTTTTAAATCCCCATCGCTAAAGCAGGATAGCAATTTACCATCTTTGTCGGTAACAACGATAATACCAAGATTATGTTGATTTAGATTAGATATACCATCTTGAAAACTTACATGATTTTCAATTTTTACAGACGAATATGTAATGCCTTGCTTTGACTTTCTTTTACTTATAAAATCAAGTAATGTTGTGCTTAAAAGCCCTATATTTCCGCCTGGGTGAAGGGTTCCATAATTTTGTAGTGTAAAATTCGTGATTTTAGCTATTGAAATTGCAAGCAAATCCCCAATTGCAAGAGTTAGCAAGGCTGATGTTGTTGGCGGATTGATTGGTTCAAAGCATTCTGTAAATTTAGGTAATACAATTGCCTTATCGCAATTGCCTGCTAAAAAAGAGGCTTTGTTTGCAGTTATGCAAAATGTTTTTATTTGCTTGTTTTTACAATACTCAACTACTGGTAAAATCTCTCTTGTATTGCCGGAGTTTGATATAAAAATAATTTTGTCATCGTTAGAAACAACCCCTAAGTCACCATGGGAAGCCTCGCCTGCGTGCAGGCAAAAACTTTGCTTACCTAAAGATGAAATCGTGGTTGAAATCTTTTTACTTATCCAGTAGCTTTTACCAACTGAACAAAAAATTATTCTACCTTTCGTCTCGGATAACTCCTTTACTATTTCGTAGAAGTTTTCGTCAATAACAGAATTTAAACATTTAAGAGAGTTCTGTAGATTTGCAAGGCTAAGATTTGCAAACTTAATAATTTTATCCTTATTATCTTGCATACTTTTATTTAGGCAGCTAGAACATTTTTTGCTAACATCTCCTTTGCAAGCTCTATGTAAGCAAGAGATCCTGAGCAATTGACATCATATATTAAAACTGGCTTACCATGAGATGGAGCTTCCGAAAGTTTAACATTGCGTGGTATAACAGTATTATAGACTGCTGTTGACAAAAAGCTTCGCACATCATCTTCAACCTGCTCTGTTAGTTTGTTTCTTTTATCATACATTGTAAGTACAATACCTTCAATTTTAAGGTCATGATTTATGTTTTGGGTAATCATATGATGGGTTTGCAAAAGGTGAGCAAGACCCTCAAGGGCGTAAAACTCACACTGTAAAGGTATAAGGATTGAATGGGCGGCACTTAAAGCATTTACCGTTAAAAAACCAAGTGATGGCGGGCAGTCAATAAAGCAAATATCAAAGTGCTCCTTAATTGAAGATATTGCGGTTTTTAAAATAAAGTGATAGGTCTCTGTTCTTTCAATTTCAATTTCTACAGCGGATAATGTCATGTCTGCAGGTATTATCGACAAACCTTTTATTTCGCTCGCAAAAATACAATCGTTGATGTCGGCATCGCCAAGTAAAGCCTCGGATATAGTGTTAAAACCATCATTTGTTTTTTCAACACCAAGTCCAGTCGTTGCATTACCTTGGGGGTCAAAATCTATAATCAAAGTTTTTTTACCTATTGCAGCCATAGAGGTTGCAATGTTTATTGCGGTTGTAGTTTTTGCAACGCCCCCTTTTTGATTAGCTATTGCTATAATTTTACCAATCATATATTTTCTACTCAACATCCAATGTTGCGGTTTGAGTCTCTGGCTCCGTGTTATTCTCGTCAATATTATGTTTTTCGTAAGCATCGTCTATCATTGATGATACAACCTCAGGGCTTCCCTTGCCTTCGTTTTTAACACCATTGACAAAAACTGTAGGAGTACCAACTATACCTAGAATATTAGATATTCTTCTTAAATTATCAACATACTTCTTAACATAGCCATCTTTTTGACCGCTATCCGCAAGACATGCTTTTATAGCATCATCACTCATTCCTGCCATTTTAAATTGAGAACTAACAAGGTTGACATAATCTGCCCCAAGCCATTTTTGCTGAGTACCATATATTGCATTTGTTAAGGCAAAAACTTTAATACTATCCTTGTTTACAAAATCTTTTTTATAACACTCCATAAGACGGGATATGTCTATACCTATTTTATCGGTAGGAAAGTCTCTGTGAACAAACCTTACAATACCAGACCTTATATACTTTTCGTCAATCTCCTTAACCGTTGTTTTGTAAAAATAAGCACAATGCGAGCAAGAGAATGAATCGTAGCTTATTACTGTAACTGGAGCATTTTGGTTACCTATTATAACATCGTCTTCCTTAATTGCAATTTCGTTTTGATAATCCTGACTTGAGGCTAAATCTTTTGTGCTAGGCTTTGGTGTTAAGTTTGTTTTTGCTAAGATTGGTTTAAATGCAAAAAATAACACAGCAGCAATTGCAGCACAAATTGAGATAGTCACTGAAAATTTAATAAGAAAACCTTTTAGCACTTTAAGCATATCTTTAACCAACTAAATAAAACAACTTTCAATACAATACAAACTTAATTCATAAATTATTTATATCAAGATTTTTTTCTTTTATTAAAAAATCCACTTTTAATTTTATTGTAATCGTCTGGCGTGCCAATGTCAATAAAATAACTATCGCAGCAGTGATAGGCAAGAAGTGGTATGTTTCTTTTAGAACTTTCAAATATTTCCTTTTCCATTGAAAAACACTCTTTACCAATTCTCACTGCCTCGTCAATTAAGTCTTTTGCATTAACCAAATAAACCCCTGCGTTGATGCTTGCGGGGCTATGTAGTCCATCTTTTTCAACAAATCTTGTAACAATTCCATCATTACTTTCTACCCTGCCATATCTATAGCCATCCTTAACATTAACAATGCAAATTGTCATAGTTTTTTGCTTATGCTTTAAAGCAATGTCATTGCAATCAACATCAACAAGGCTATCGCCATTAAAGATAAAAATATCATCATCAATATTAAAATGCTTAATGGCATTAATAATGCTACCACCTGTACCAAGGGGGCTATCTTCGATAATAAAGTGTATTTTAAATTCTTTTTTATTAAAAAAGTAATCAATAATTACCTCAGGCTTGTAGTGCAAAAGTAAGTAAAACTCTGTAAAGCCTTGATTTTTCAGCCTTAAAAGCAAAATCTCTAAAAAAGGCTTGTCATTAACAAGAGCCATTGGCTTTGGTACATTAGGCAAAACGGATTGCAACCTAGTGCCAAACCCTCCTGCTAAGATTAAGGCCTTCATTTTATATAAATCAAATTATTGAAGGTCTTGCAAGTAAATCATCAATTGCCTGATAGACTTGGGGAGCTCTAGATTCGGTAGAGCATTTATAAAAAGAAATTTTTCCATCTTCAACTCTGTATGGACACTTGATTTCAATATCAATAATTTTAGCATATTTATTGCAGGGTGCACATGGTAATTGTGAATTAATGTAAATAAAGTTTGAATTTTTGAAAAGATCGGAATATCTTTTACCATCCTCAAAACCTAGAATTGCAATATTTTTTATTTTAAAGCAATTAGCTACCCATAAAAAACCACTATCATTAGATATAGCAAGCTCTAAACCTTTGCAATGCTGTAAGTCAAGCTCAATAGAGTTTTTGTTAATACAATTAAAAAAATCAATATTAGGATAAAGTTTTAACTCATCCAAATAAAACATTATGGAAGAATAAATATCTATTGCAATTTTACCATTGCCGTAAATGTTTATGGTATATTCATCTTTGTATTTATGCTTAATGTACCTTATAAGGTCGGCCCAATATCGAGGGTGCCAGATTTTTTGAAAACTAGATGCCGCAACATAAAGTCCTATAGTTTTTTTATCAAAGTTATGAGAGCTTACAAAATTCAAGGATGGTAAATTGCCATAATAAGAATTTATTTTTAAATAATCTAAGAATGTATCGAATTTGAAAAAATATGGCTTACTCTTAAAAATAAAATTAAACATACGGACAAATTGTCTGGGCATCTCAGCATGCAGAGATATGTAATAATTATAATTTTTAACTCTCAATATAGAGGAATAAAAGCAATTATATAAAAAATTTGTCGATATTTTTATTAATCTATTTAAAGCATTCTTAGGCTTCCTAGACATAGAATATTTTAATTTATATACTGTTACTTTTCCAGTATCAATGTAATCTTTATATAACAATTTTGCAAAAAGTCTAGAGTCATTAATTAAAATATCAAAATGAACATCCATACCCTTAGCTTTATAATAATCTATTACTAGATTTATTTTGCTAGCAATAAAAATGGAATCTCCTATAGCAGACAACTTACCAGTTGCTAT
>CAMDBF010000006.1 GCA_945889175.1 Rickettsia typhi | reverse complement strand
TATGGCTCGCTTTATTCAAGCGTTGTTGTTACTGTTTTGCTGCCAATGGCAAAATTTTTTGATTCAACCTCAAGCTACAAAAAATTACTTAAGGACCTAAGAGAGAACCCACTTGACAGAGCTCTTGTGCTTTCGTTTTTACTTGGTGCCTGCAGCATTATTGGCAAGGAGAAGATGCTTGAGTTAAAAAAGGCTCAAAGTAGCTCTTGGATTAGGTGTAAAAATCACATGAGGAACTTTTGGGACAATACAAAAATTCATGGCAATTTTAGCTACGAGTTTGAGGATATATTTGGGCAGGACTCCTTTGCAAAGTTTGTTGATATCATCGATGGGCTTGACGATAAGCATCTTGATATTAAGGATATTCACGATGTTGTTGCCCCATTTTTTACCAATGCTGACCTTTGGAATAATAAAAAAGTAAGCCAAGTAATGCGTATTTTAAATTACAAGAGCAAGGGCGTTAGAGTTGACAATAATAAAGAAATAATATCATCTCTTGATTACCTCTTGCTAACATACTTTAAGTATGGCAAAACCGATGTAATGCACGATATTGAAAAGTTCTATCTTAAAAATCAATAGCATTTTTGTTTGAAAGTATCAAAATTTTATTTTACAATTAACTGATTGCAAAATAAAAATATTTTACTTAAATAAAAATGTTAAATTACATAGCTAAAACTAACCTAAAGGCTGGGATGGTTCCTAAAAATATCATAATTTTTTTACACGGATACGGTGCCGATGCCTCAAATCTTGTGTCTTTATGGCGAGACTTTGACGCTGTTTTTCAGGATGCTATCTTTATCTTTCCTAACGCGCCAGAGGCTTTTGAGTTTGGCCCACCGGGCTTTCAATGGTACTCTTTAATGGACAGGTCCCGTGAGGCACTGCTTGAAAAATCTTATATTGCTCAGCAAAAGTTAAATCAATTTATTGGGCAAGTACTAACTAAGTATCAAGCTGATGAATCTGCTTTAAGTCTTTTTGGATTTTCGCAGGGTGCTATGGTGTCGATATTTACTGGTATTAGGCTTGCAAAACCTGTTAAGTGCATCATTGGATTTTCGGGCACTCTTATCGCCCCTGATATTGCTAAAGACGAGGCAATTTCAAAGCCACCAATTTGCATGATTCACGGCGAACAAGACATGGTAGTTCCTGTTTCTCTTGGTAAGGTTGCTTATTCCTACCTTAAGGATTCTGGTTTTAATGTTGAGTTTAATAAAATTAGCAACCTTGAACATTCAATTGATAGCCTTGCCATAGAAGCTGCCATAAAATTTATTCAAACTTTATAATATGCAATTGCTGTCCTTAAGTCCTTTTGAGTTATTTGAAATTGCAGAATGTTTTGACATAGACAAGAACTTATTAAATCAAAAGCTACTTAAGCTTCAGCTTTTGCATCACCCCGACTCCAACAATGCTAATAAGCAAGAACTTAGTTTAGTATCTTCTTATGTTAATCAGTGCTATAGCCTGCTTGCAAGCGAGCTTGAAAGGGCAAGTTTTTTAGCAAGTAAATGGATTGATTTTGACATTAATGATGATAAATCCAGATTTGTAGTTAATCAATACTACGATGCTTTGGAGGATGTCTTTGAGCTTCAAAGCCTGTTAAATAAAAACGATGTTGATGCAATTAACATCATTAAGGCTAAGGTTTTAGATTCGTCTGTTAGGCTTGCAAAAACTTTAAAATCAAAAGATGTTGCATTGGTAAATAAAGATCTAATAATTAAAGATATTATAACATTAAAATATCTAGGCTCCAAAGTGTAATTGTTTAGTTTTTTTGATCTTCTTTAGATTTAACATCAACTATTATAAGGTTTTCAAGAACATTCTCGCCTTGTTTAACATCTTTAATGTTATATAAAAACTTTACTTTATCCTGCTCTGGGTGGGCAATGATAATGTTTGATTCGTTGACACCATTTTGCACGAGCATTTTTCTTACCGTTAAAGCTCTAATTTTTAGCATTTCATTGACTTTTTTAGCGGCCATGATTGCAGCTGGACTTCTTTTAACTTTAGTTAATATACCCTTTTTGTTTTTTACTGCCAAAAAAGGATCCTCGCTGTAAAGTTCAAAGCCTACAATTGTTATAGCATATTCACTTGGATATTTTTTAAGTATTTCTGCTATTGATTTAAACTTTTCGTAGTAAGATATATCAAGAGATGAGCTTGATTTGTCAAATTCTATTACAAAAAAAGTTTTACTTACTTGCTCGGTAAATGGTTTTAGTTCTACACTCATCATTTGGTAAGGTGGCACGGTTATTGATTGAGATGCAGATTTTGCAGTCTGCTGCATTGTTCCATCTGCATTAAGCTGGGCAGATGGTTGCGGAATGTTTTGTAAAACAATGCTATCCTCATTTTGGTCTTTAAAAGGATCGGTTATCGAAATAAACTCATCGTAGCAAGATGTAATCATATCGGTACTCGACATCGAAGATTCTATTGCATCAACAACTGCACAATCATATGTTGCAATGATTTTTGCTGATAGTCTAGAATCAAGTTCGCCAGATAGTGTTTTTTGCTTTGCAATAGGCTCTCTTAGGCTAATTCTTAAGATTTTTTCATTTGTTTTGTTTTTTGTTATAATATCGTTTGGTAAAACTTCGATGTCGGCAATACCTGTTTTGGTTACTGCCTCTGCTTTACCTATAAAGTATTCCTTTTGTTTTGAACCGTTTTTTAACTCAAAAAGTTTAGCAATTGAGTTATATTCACTTGCAAGAATATCAACATCAACAGGGCTGGCAGCATTACCATTTTGTTGTAAGTTTTGTTGTAAATTCATGTTGTTTTGCATGATTTGCGGAGGGGCGAAGGACGTTCTACCATTTGACATTTCGTTTTGACCATCGTTCATACCATCCTCCTGAATATATTCGGGAGCTATTCTTGCCTTTCTGTCATCTGAGCATGAGTTCACCGAGCCAAGAGCAACACACAAAGCAAATACTTTGTATGATTTACCTACACACTTTTTAAATTTTATCATAAACAACTTTTATAAATAGCAAACCTGTAAATGTTTTGCAAAATTAGTTATAGTCTATTTTGCAAAGCCTGTCAAGCTAAATTACAAAAAATCTTTACTAGAACAGCAGGTGTGTCCAAGTTTAATATTATTTTGCGATAGTTTTGTTTTAATAATTTCTCGCATTTCATAAAGTAAATCCCAGTAATGCTCAAGAGCAGTCCAAGGTCTTACACTTACAACAAGACCCGTGTCTTTAAAGTGTAGTACAACAAAAGATGGAGCAGGGTAGGGTATTGTTCTTGGATCGTTTAGCATTATATCCATTACTATTGATTTAACTAAGTTAAAGTCCTGATTGTACTGAATGGTAAAATCGATATCTATCCTTCTTATCTGCTGATTAGAGAAGTTTGTTACCTTGTTAGATACAACTCTTGAATTAGGAATTACTATTGTTGTATTGTTTGCATTTAGTAGGTTTGTACTAAATAAACTAATTTCTTTTACATTACCAACATCGCCGTCTATTTCAACTAAATCATTTATTTTAAATGGCTTAAAGATAATAATCATGAAGCCAGATGAAATATTGGACAGTGACGATTGAAATGCAAGCCCAAGTGCTATACCTATTGAACCTATAACGGCAACCATCGATGATGTGTGAAAGCCTATTTTTGAAAGAGCTACAACACTCGCAGATATAAATATTGTAACAAATACTATACTAGAAAGAAACTTTTGGGCAATTGGATTTGCTTTTAATAGATATCTTGATGTTAGCTTTGATAAAAGTCTTGCAAATATAAAGCCAAGAAAGAGTATCGTTAAGGCCTGAAGGCATCTTGGTGAGTATTTAACAATCGCATCAATGCTTTGCTCACTGTACTGGTTAGCAATAGCAGAGATGGATATTTGCATAGCCAAAGGCTAAATGAATTAGTATGTTATGCTATAGATATTACAACATCTCCAGCAACCATTGAAGATTTACTTAGATTGATTGATAATTTTTTAAAGTTGTTAAATGTAAAAATACCAACTCTATTTTTTTGCCAAATTTCTTCGCCTTTGCCTTTAGCTACAGGAGCTTTCTCGCCCTTGCTAACAATTTTAATTAAGCTAGAGTTGACACCGTAAGAAATTAATGCGTCACGCACAGCCTTAGCTCTACTCATTCCAAGTTTGTAGTTGTAAGCAACTGAGCCTCTTTCGTCGCAGTGACCAGAGATTACAACCTTAAGTTTTTTTGTTTTAATGTATTCAGCATTACCTTTGATAATTTCAACCGCTTTTGATGTTATGCCAAAACTATTGAAGTCAAAAAACACTCTATCGCTAGCAAGTTTTACTTCCTTAACGGATGTAGTTGCTGAAGTCTGTGTTGTTGTGTTTTCAACAGGTTTTTCACTTTGCTTTGTATTTTGATTTGATTTATTTTTTGCACAAGATGATAGCGAAGCTAACGATACAATGGCAATAATAGCAAATAAGCCCTTAAACATAGAAATATAATATTAATTAGACATCCCCACTTATCAAAGATTAATTGATAAGTTATAAATAAAAGAGTACAAAAGACTCCATTAAATCGTAAAACAGCCCGTGGTATATTGCAAGTGTTTTTTGCGATATTACAAGAATTTTTTTACTTAATTCAATCTCTTGTGTGTTGCAATACTTTGTAGGCTTCTTTAATTTGCTCTTTGTTAATTTTTACATATTTTTGGGTTGTTGACAAGCTTGAATGACCAAGCAGTTCCTGCGTTGTTCTTAAATCTGCCCCGTTTTGAATCAAATGTGTTGCAAAGCAATGTCTTAAGGAATGCGGCGTGAACCAAGATGGAAGATTGTGCTCAAGCCTTAACTTTTCAACTTCTCTTTGAAACATTCTTTCACTATACCTAGTACCTCTTGCACTTAAAAATAAAAAATCATTTGGCATGATGCCGTGGGGACATAATCTTATATAATCTTCAATAATTGTGTAAAAATTATCCTGTGGTACGATAACTATTCGTTCCTTGCCACCCTTACCTTTGATTCTTATAAATCCACTCGCCCTGTCTATGTCTTGAACCTTTATGTTAAGTGCCTCGGATATTCTAAGGCCGCAGGAATATATTGTATAAACAATTGCCTTGGTTCTAATGGTTTGCCAAGGATTTTGCTCGTTTTGCTTTGGCTTTATTGATTTAATTACATTTAGTAAGCTTTTTATTTCAATTGATCTTGGAATTGTTTTTTGCATTCTTGGTTTTGTAAGCTTTTCTATCTCTTTATTATCTATAATTTTAGATTTTTTAAGATAATCAAAAAAAGACTTAACACCACTGATTGCCCTGTTTGTAGATGATGCCACAAGTCCAGACTGCCTTCTAAACTCAAGCCACATCCTAA
Source organism: Rickettsia typhi (assembly GCA_945889175.1). Taxonomy (GTDB): domain Bacteria; phylum Pseudomonadota; class Alphaproteobacteria; order Rickettsiales; family Deianiraeaceae; genus CAMCVL01. The sequence continues at coordinate 46,857 of CAMDBF010000006.1, read as the reverse complement.
AGTCTTTAATGCTTAAGCTTGACAAGTCGTTTGTAGTTAGCTCATCTTTTTTTAAAGCCTCTTGTAAGTATTTAAAAAAGAGTGAAATATCAAATCCATAGGACTGAACAGTATTATTCGATTTTCGCTCGACAGATGAAAGGTGAAGTGAGTAGCTTTGTAAGGCTTGACTTAGGAGCATATTACATTTTGCTTAATTTCGTGCTCCAAAATTTCCTTGATAAAATCTGAGGCACAATCATTTAACTCTATTTGCAACTCCATAATGCTACCCTTGTCTTTAGTCTCTATTGCTGCTTTTAGCTTTGATATTGCTGGGATTATCTGTTCTTTAAATTCATTTAACTCGTATATAATTGGGTATTTTGCAATGTGTTTTTCAAGCTTAGATATAACTCCCTTGGCTTCGATAATTTGATCTATTAATAGCTTTGCCTGAATATCCTCTTTTGCATGTTTCATTGAAAGCTCTATTTGACTTACAACGCCTTGTATATCTATGCCAAAAGTTGGTCTTACTGCGACCGATTGCTTTTTGCCAGTAAGCTTTTCTTCGGCTGATACTGTAAGTATTCCATCAGCATCTATAAAAAATGTTACCACTACATCCGGCACTCCCGCTGGTAAATGAGGGATTCCTTGTAGTTCAAAATTTGCAAGGCTACGGCAATCGCTTGCAATATCCCTCTCTCCTTGCAAAACATTAATTTTAATAGCATCCTGATTATCCTCGTAAGTTGTAAAGCTTTGAAAGGCAGTAAAAGGTATTTGTGTATTGCGGTGAATAATTTTTTGTACAGTTCCTCCCATAAGCTCAATACCTAGAGACAGTGGCGTTACATCAAGTAGTAAAGTGTTGAGGTTTCGCCTTGTGAGGTTTTCGGCCTGTACTGCAGCCCCAAATGCAACTGACCTATCTGGGTCAATGTCAGTAAAAATATTTTTTGTAAATTCGTAGGATATTGCCTCTTTTATTATCGGCATTCTTGTTGAACCGCCAACTAAAACAACCCCCTCAATCATGCTTGGGCTTAAGTTTGCATCCTTTAAAACAGCTCTAAAAATATCAATAGCCCTATGAACAAGACTAACTATTATATCATCAAACTCATTTTGTGTTACTATCTTCTCCTCCCCTTTGTTATTTGTGTACTTACAGGATTTATTGTTGCTAAGTTCGTGTTTTATGTTCTGTGCTGTAATTTTATCAATATTTAACTTTAAAGCTAAAAGATTATCAAAATCATCACCCCCAAGCTTAGTGTCGCCACCAGTTGCAATAACCTTAAATACACCCATTTTCATCTCAAGTATCGACACATCAAATGTGCCGCCCCCAAGGTCAAAGATTGCATAAATACCTTCCTTTGAGTTATCTATGCCATAAGCAAGAGCCGCTGCAGTTGGCTCGTTAATTAGTCTAATAACATCAAAGCCTACATCTGTTGCCGCTTGTTTTACAAGGCTTCGCTGCATGTCGTCAAAATAGGCTGGTACTGTAATAACACACTTTGTAATGTCTTGACCAACATTTTGTAACACTTGCTCTTTAAGATGTTTTAAAATAAAGCCTGCAATTTGCAACGGCTTATAATTTTTACCAAATATGTTAATATCTTTTTGACTATCGTTTAAGTTGAGTAGTGACTTAACCGAGCTTACAACTTTATAATCATCATCACTCTGCAAAGCCTTAGCCTTAGTGCCAACAATTACCGAGCCATCCTTGCCAAAAGCAACAAGTGAAGGGGTTATGTCAACAACAACATCCGCAACTCCGTAATTTGATATTGCAACTACGGAGTTTGTGGTTCCAAAATCGATACCTACCGCAACAATCTCATCGCTATTATTACTGCTTGCATATGGGTCGGTAGGTTCTTCAATTTCAATGATTTCTTTTGACATAGCATTAATCTTTTAAATGATATTATTTTATAATACTTAAAACACGCAAAATATATTGCAACAAAAAGTGATTATGCAAGTCTTGGAAATTTTAACCATCCCTTTCCTGCTTCTTTGGTCTCTTTATGCTATCTTTAATTAAGCTAGTAAACAATGATGAGAGTCCAACTGTAACTGTCTTTTCTATCAGCGTTTTAAGATTCCAATCGTAGTAATACCCAAAGCAATATAAGGCAATAGCTAATAAAGCAAGCAATGTCAAAGGATGTAATATTATATTTAAAGTTTTTGATAGTCTGTACTTTCTGTTATATTGCAACTCTTCAAGCTTTGCCTCTTGATATTGTTTTGTTTTTGCCATATTTTTAGCAAGTTCTTTAGGTGTAGCTTTAATTAAGTCCTCTTTTGTCATAAAGCTACCCTAATAAATATTCAGCCAGTGTATCCATATAATTTTCAAATTCTGCCTTAATGTCTTCATCTGGAATGACTACACCTTTTTTATTTTCATTAAAATGTTTTTTCCAAGCAGATTTTTCTCCATGAGATATGTCAACTAAATCCCAAGCTTTTTTTTGACCGTAAGCTGCACAGGCAATAGATAAGCTTTTAACTAAGTCTGCTTCATCTTCGTCTATTATAGGTAGCTCACCTTCCCCTGTGTAATCATTTTTAAAAAGAACAGCCCTTGCGCCAATTCCAATTGGATTTTTAAGACAAATTCTAAACTCTTGATAAACACAAGGTACCACTGGACCAAGCATCCAAGCTTGAATTGGCGATGTAAAAAGTCTTTTATCAAACAAAGACAGATGCACTCCGTAAGCAAAATATAATAATTTTTGTAGCTTTAAATTAGTTAGATCGTTTATTTTGTATTTTTCAAGTTTTTCTATTATGTAGTTTGCTGCAGCAAAGGCTTCCCTGTTGTCATTCATAATAGCCAAAAGTATATATTATTATTTTAGAAAGGTTTTAAGCGATTATCTTAAAATTTCTTTTATCTTTAACAATTTAATTGCTTTAGATATTTTTGCAAGATATTTTTTATGCCTGCTTGGGTTTTTACCTTCTAACTTTTTAATGCCAATATATTGCAACAAAATAGTTTAAAACTCTTGCAAGTAAAAGTATTGATATTAAATTTATTTTGTAAGCTTTATAGCAACAATCGTAAGTATAATGTATAATATATGAACCTTCTTACTCTATCAATCCGCAGGCCAGTGTTTATAACCTGCGTGTTTTTATTTTCCATCATTTCGGGATTGATGGCTTTTAACAAGCTTAATGTTGATTTGTTCCCCGATGTAACATTTCCTATAATTAGTGTTACTACAACCTACGATGGGGCGGGACCTAAGGAGATTGAAAATTTAATTTCAAGACCAATTGAAGAGGCGGTAAGCTCGGTTAGTGGGATTGAATCTGTTAAATCTGTAAGTCAGGACAATGTAAGCATGGTAATTATTGAGTTTAAACTTGGCACAGACTTAAAGTATGCCCAGCAACAAGTAAGGGACAAGGTAAGTGCCGTAGACAACAAGCTGCCTGAGGACTTAGAAAATTCACCATTAATACAGCTTATTGACCCAAACGAAAAGCCTGTTGCATATGTTACATTAACAGTGGATCTGCCGCCAACTGAACTTTTTGACCTTGCAAAACAAAGAATTAAACCAATGATTGAAAGTATTAATGGTGTTGGCAAAATTAATATTATCGGCGGTAGAGAGAGGGAGATTCAGGTATTGCTTGATAAAAATCTTTTAAAACAAAAGGAAATATCGGTAATGCAAGTAGTAAATAAGCTAAAGCTAAGCGGTAAAAACGTACCGGGTGGTAGCCTTACAAGCGATAATGCTAATCTTAATATAAGAACTGAAGGTGAGTTTGAAAAAGTGAATGAAATTCTTGATGTGCCAATTACATTTTACAACAACGAGGTTTTAACTCGCATAAGGGACATTGCAAAGGTTGAAGACACAATGAAAGATGAAACTTCCAGAACTTTTATGAACGGCAAGCCAACCTTGGTGCTTGAGGTGTATAAGACATCAGATTCCAACACTGTGTCAGTTGTTGATAATGTAAAAAAGTTTGTGACCAAGGCAAATAAGCAATTTACGGGTCAATTTACTAACTTTGATGTTAAGCTTGCAAAGGATGATTCCATAAGGATAAGACTCAATCTTTACGATGTGCAGGAGTCAATTATGATAGGTCTTGTACTAACAATTGTTTGTGTATATTTGTTTTTAGGTAATATAAGGTCAACTTTAATTACTGCAGTTGCCTTACCAAACTCTTTAATCTGTGCGTTTTTACTTATGTATCTTGCAGGTTTTACAATTAATATAATGACCTTGCTTGCAATGTCACTTTCGGTAGGTCTTTTAATTGACGATGCAATTGTAGTGCGTGAAAACATCTTTAGACACATCGAAATGGGCAAAACCCCAAGGGATGCAGCTATTGAAGGTACGAAGGAGATATTTTTAGCTGTCCTTGCAACAAGTTTTGTAATTATTGGTGTATTTTTACCAATTGCTTTTTTACAAGGTGTTGTTGGGCAGTTTTTTAAGCAATTTGGCTTTACCGTTTGCTTTATTATGATGGTAAGTTTAATTGATGCCCTGACCATGGCACCAATGCTATCTGCAAATTTTGCGGGCAACTTACATAACGAAAAGCATACTTTTTTTGGCAAGATAGATTCCAAGATGAGAGTGATATCCGAGAAAATTCAGTCTACAATGGTTTTGGGTTACGAAAAAATCTTAAAATTTGTAATAAAGCATTATCTTACAACAATAGTGTTGATTTTGCTATTTACTTTTGGTGGGTTTTATGCTTCAAAATTTGTAGCAAAAACATTTATCAAACAACCTGACAACGGAGAGTTTGTTGTATCAATAGAGATGAAACCCGGTACCTCCCTAAACGACACAAGCTTAATATCAACCGAGATTGACAATACGCTAAGAACAAGAAGCGATGTTGAATTTACAATACTTACAACAGGGGGTGAGACTAAGGCTGCAAGCGATCAGGCATCAATCTTTGTAAAACTAACCCCTAAAAAAACAAGAAAACTTAGCACAACAGATATAAGAAACGAGGTGCGAAATAATCTTGAAATCTACAAAGACAAAATATTATCCTACGGAGTAACTGATAGTGACAATATTGGTGGGGCAGGGGAGAGTAAAAAGAACACAGGTGCCTTTACACTAAATGTTGTTGGAGAAAATTTAGAAGAGGTGCATGGAGTTATTAAAGTTTTAATGAAAACTCTTGAAAACCATCCTGACCTACAGGATATAGATATAAGTTATAGAGATGGAACGCCGGAGTTTAAAATTACCCCAGATAGAAAAAAAACCGCAATGCTAGGAACATCAATTACCGACATAGGTAACGAAATGCGTGCATCTGTTGAAGGCATGAACTCAGGCACCTACACCGAAAATGGCTACGATTACGACATAAGAGTAAGACTAAAAGAATCGCAAAGAGATATTACTCATTTGTTTAACTCAACATTTGTGCCTAATATAAATAATAGAATGGTTCATCTGTCAAGTATTGCAAAAAAAGAGCTTGCCATTGGTCCATCCTCAATTCACCGCTCGGATAGAATGCGTTACATAGCAATAAGTGCCTCAGTTAATCAAAACGGTAAGGGTGGTCTTAAAAAAGCAATGACGGATGCGGAGAATGTTTTAAAAGAACAAATCAAAATACACAAGGGTATTAGCTACGAGTTTGGTGGGCAGGCGGAGAGGTTTCAGGAACTTGGTAAAAACATAATGACAGCAATGTTACTTGCGGTATGTTTTATGTACTTGATTCTTGCAAGTTTATATGAGTCATTTAGACAACCATTTATTATTATGCTTGTTTTGCCTTTGGCATTATGCGGCGGCTTTTACTCATTGTTGATATTTAGTAAAGCAATGGATCTTTTTGCAATGATAGGCTGTGTTATGCTTATAGGTGTTGCGGCAAAAAACTCTATTTTACTTGTTGACTGCTTTAATACCCTGCGTAAGCAAGGGATGGAGCAAGTTGAAGCAATAATTGAAGCCGGTAAGCTTAGAATAAGACCTATTGTAATGACTTCAATAGTTTTAATTGCAGGTATGCTGCCTGTTGCCATAGGTTTAAACGAGGCAAGTCAACAAAGAACAAGCATGGGCGTAATAATTATAGGTGGGCTTATTTCATCAACCCTTTTAACTCTGGTTTTTATTCCTGCGGTTTATATATTAATTTTTAGAATTAAGGCTTGGTTTAAAAAATTATTTTCTTCCAAAAAAATTGTTTAATTTTATTTATTTTTTGTAATTATGTTTGTTCAAACAGAGGAGACTCCAAACCCAAACTCAATTAAATTTATCTTAGACGAGCAGGTTACAAAATACTCAAGCTTTGACTTTGATTTTCAAACTGATACCGATAAGCATTCTGATTTTGCTAAAAGTGTTTTTAGAATTGGCAATGTTGAAAGAATTTTTATACTTGATGACTTTATTACAATCACAAAATTAGCAGATGGCGATTGGAGTGTTATTAAACCTCAGGTATTAAGCGTTATCATGGATTTTGTTGCTTCAAAAAAACCAATAGTTAATCCGCAAAACAACGAGGTGAGAACATTTGATGATCCAATAGAAAAAGAAATTTACGAAATCATAGAAGACAGGGTTAAACCCGCAGTTGCAATGGATGGTGGCGATATAGAATTTATTAAATTTGACAAAGAGAGCGGAGTTGTTTATGTATCAATGCACGGCTCTTGCTCTGGTTGCCCAAGTTCCACCGTTACTCTAAAAGAAGGTGTTGTTAGAACCCTACAACACTACATCCCCGAAGTTAAAGATGTTGAGCAGATTTAATTATGCAAAATCAAAGATTGCAAACAATAGACGTTATTAAAGGGCTTGGATGTATTTGCATTGCCTTGCTGCACTTTATAGTGCTTGGATTTAGGCCTCAAAATGCTCTTTCATTATATCTGTTTGTTGATATATTTGCTCTTGCAAGCGGCTATATTATTTGCATGAAGTATCATAGTTTTGTGCTTAAGGCAAATGGAGTGCAAAGCTTTTTAGCAAAACGGTATAAAAGAATTTACATAGTCTACCTCCCAGCACTTGTAATTGCATTTATCTTTTTGTTTATGCCTGAGGTTGTTGTAAAAGCACCAAGGGAACAAATTTTAAGTTATGTGTTTTTTGTACTTAGAGATGTCTTGCTTTTGCCAATCGTTCAAGGTTCAAACTTTTTGTTAAGGCAGCTATGGACGGTTTCTTGCGAGCTTGTTTGTTATGTTTTGTTTTGCATTACAACATTGTTTTTTGCCTATCTTTTTAGTAAGATTACAAACTTAAAAAATAATAGACAAAAATTTATCTCTTTTGGATTCTGGTTACATTGTGGCTATTTTGCTTTGGCAGTCTTTACATTTATTTTTTGGTTTTTTTGGTACAGGTATCATTCCGCCTCTGGCATTACAGGGCTTGACAGAAACACCGAGCTCTACAACATAAATGCCTCGCTCATTAGCGGTTTTTACAGAGTTGCCTGCGAGTTTTATATTGGCGTTGTAGCTTACTTACTCTCAAGATTTATGGGGCTTTATTTTACCAAGATTAATCTTAAAGTTTTTCACGAAATTGCAAAAGTATTTTTAATGATTACCCTTGGATATATCTTTTTTTTATCAAGTAGCACATTTACAGCTGGGGGTAGCTATAGTGGCTCTTCTTTTGATATAATTGTGCCTTTGTGCTTTAGTTTTTTCTTGATTTTCTCTTACGGTAATATGTCTGTATTTAAAGGTACATTACCTAAGATATTAAGTTTTTTTGGTAGGCAATCTTATTCTTTTTACATCTGGCACATCTTAGTCTACGAGCTTTTGGCTACTTACACAAATATTTTAACTTTAAATATATTCTATGCAGTTTTTGTAATGATGTTTGTTACTATTATTTTGAGCAACTTATCTTATAAAATACTAGAGTCGAGAAGGATGTAAGGTTTTTAATTAAAAGACAATTCTTTTGGCTAAGGTGGTATTTTTATTGCAAATAAAAACAAAATATTGTATTATATATTGATAGAAAAATCTATCCTTTTATTTTATTTACAATTAAGACATTGATACAAAGAGATATGGAAACTTTTTTGAATCGAATTAGAACCATAGAAACATTTTCTGGCACTCTTAAAGGGCAAATAATATCAATTAATGCAGTTGATGGCACATATACCACTAACTTATCCGCGGCGACAACTGGTACGCAAGGTTTAAGTTCTTTAGCTGGTGATGGAAGGGCTACTCCAGGTGCTTATCAAGTTGATATAGTAAATAGTAATGATATTTTTTGGCAGAGTAATGCTACCAGTGGCATGCCATGGAATTCGTTTAAAGATATATCTTTTTTACTTAACAGTAATGCATTGGAGTTTTATTGTGGTATAAAAGTTGATAGCGAAGGCAAAATAATATCAATTGGTCGTGATGCTGCGGCTTATCTAGCAAACAATCCATCATTTTCATCTTTAACTTGGAGCGATTCTAATAATCCTTTTGTTGGTGGTTACATAGCGGATTATCAAGATGGTTTAAAAAGACTATATCTTGCTGGTACAAATCCTAGTCAGCCTTATGTAGGTATGAGCCTTGACACAAGAGTCATGCCCGATTCAATGATGAAGATGTCTGAAAAACTTCAAAACGATGTATCTACTACATACACACTCAAAAATTACTATAAGACTATTGGGCAGTATGATGAGTTTAAGAATATTTTTAATCCAGTCAATGGAAAATCGCCAGTTATTGATATACAATTTAGCAATCCTGCTTGGGGTTTAGAGGTTGGTAAGATTTATCAAGTACAACTTAATCCTGAATTTTTTGCTGGTGGCGGCTATGTTGCAGGGTATTATACCCGTTTTGTTAATACCCTTGCTGAGGCTCGCGCCAACCCCGGTGTAATATTTAATACTAACGACTATATTAAAGCTGCAGTTAAGTATAACGATGTAACAAATTCGTACACAGTAGTAGATAGTAGTCTTAACGTTGACAAGACTTATCCTACCTTTTATCAATACGGAACTTTTACATCAAGCTCGTCCTTTCCTGCTTTACATGGCAATATGCTTGAGAGTGTTCAAAGTGACCCAAACATCTCGGCATTTGTAAAGCAAAATTGGAATAAAACAGTGCCTCTCGGTTACATACCTAATCAATCAATTCAAGAAAGCAAAGTTCCTTCAGCTTCAACTTCAGATCTTACGATTCAATATAAAGATTTTAACTCGCTACAGGCAACAGGTTGGTCTAATTCAAATTACTCACCAAGTACAACATTGTCTTTTGAAAACATTACAGAAAGCGAGTTAAAGGACAAAATCTACATTTCATATTGGAGTGATAGTGGTCCTGCTTCTTTAAAATTATACCAAGATGGTGTTTTTGATACTTCACTATTAAAGACTATGTCGCAGCGACAGTTTAATATTGTTATGGACGGTAATGCATCGCCCACAGATGGCTATTATTACAGCGTTAACAATGTTACTAGCGGAGTTATTAACAAGGAGGAAGATTTTTTAAAAATTATTAAAGCTGGCAATCGACCAGAGGTTTCAGTTTCGGCAGCCTCAGTTAGCGGCGATGTTACTCAAGTTAATATTGATAAATCAATAATCACTGATCAGGTTGGTGCTCAAAGTTACATCTTTCAAGCTGGATCTCCAAGTTCAGTTGCAATTATGCAGCTTAACCCAAACGGAGCCGATAAAATAGATATTGATGGTAAGTTAGGATCAATTGATGTACAAAGTTTTTATGATAAATCAGATTTATCTCCTGATGCTAACTTTAGATCCTCTTACGCCCCTTACCATTACAGTGCTACAGTTAATTATTATGATATAAATGGACATAGTAAATCAATAATTCTTAGCTACAACTCTCAGGTAAAGATTGATAACTATAAGTCATTGCTTGAAGCTAATATTTCGACAAGTAATCAGTCAAAAACTCCAGCAACTCCTGAGTCAACTCCTGAGCCAACAACTCCAGTTACTCCTACACCAGTAATTCCAGCAACCCCTGAGCCAGTAATTCCAGCAACTCCTGAGCCAACAACTCCAGTTACTCCTACACCAGTAATTCCAGCAACTCCCCCAACAACCTCTGATGCAAGTCTTCATCCTGTAGTTCCAAATGCAACATCACATGTTGGTATAGTGGTTGGTAGTGTTGTAGGATTGGTTTTGCTTATTACTTTTATAGCTGTGGTCTATTATTTTTACAAAAAAAGTAAAGCCCAAGCCCCACAAGGCCCAGGCCCACAAGGCCAAGATAACTCAGCCCAAGGCCCAGGCCCACAAGGCCAAGCCCAAGCCCAAGCCCCAGTCCAAGGCCAAGATAACTCAGCCCAAGGCCCAGGCCCACAAGGCCAAGTCCCAGCCCAAGATGGCCAAGGCCAAGATGGCCATGGCCAAGTCCAAGCCCAAGCCCCACAAGGCCAAGCCCAAGCCCAAGCCCCACAAGAGCCAGCCCCAGGCCCACAAGGCCAAGATAACTCAGTCCAAGCCAAAGATGCTGAAACATTACCAAAATCTTCAACAAACGCAAAATCTTCAACAAAAGCAACAGCGCAATTAGCGCAATTAAATAAGACTAATGAACGTAGTAAAATAAAGAAAGACAAAAAAACAAAAAGTCGAGATAATCACAGTGCAAAGAATGAAGAATCTAATGTAGGTAATGATTATGAAAAAGAACAAAGCTCAATTAATGTGCCAGAACTTAATGATAGTTGTTGTATCGATCAAGTTAAGATTAATTTTTACGGAAACGAGCAAAGCAATCAAGAGAATAGTTTGCGTGCAGAAGGCAAACTTTCTGAAGCTGAGGCAATATATTCAAACAAAAAACACAAAAGAAAACAAAATTTGCACGGAGAAGTAGCTTCAAAAAGATGAATATATATTAGCTAAAACAATTGATTTGTCTCGCTCATGATGGTTTTAAGATCTGGGTAGTTTAAGTACTCAAGAGCCTTGGATGTTAATATTCTGCCCCTTGGGGTGCGGGCTATAAACCCAAGTGCTAATAAAAATGGTTCAATTGTGTCTTCTATTGAATCAGTTTCCTCCGATAATCCAGCACTGATGGTGTCAATTCCAACCGGGCCACCCTTGTAGTTTTCGGCTATGTAGGTAAGATATTTGCGGTCAAGGTCGTCAAGACCAAGTAAGTCAATACCAAGGTCGTTAAAGGCAAGATTTACTATATCCTCGTCAATAATATTGTGAGTGTTTTTAACAATTGCAAAATCTGCCACTCTTTTTAAAAGCCTAATTGCAATACGGGGGGTAAATCTTGACCTTGCTGCAATTTGCAGGGCAGCGTTTCTTTCTATGTTAAAGCCCTCTTTTGCCGAGTTAAAGGCAATGATGTTTGCAAGCTCCTCGTCTTTGTAAAAATTTAGATTAAATGGTATTCCAAATCTTGTTCTTAATGGTGCGGAGATAAGTCCAAACCTTGTTGTTGCGCCAATTAATGTAAATGGATTGATGGTAATTTTAATGCTTCTTGCCGATGCACCTTCGCCTATTATTATATCAACACAATAATCTTCCATTGCTTGATATAGTATTTCTTCTATATTAATTGAAAGTCTGTGGATTTCGTCGATAAACAAAACATCGTTTGTTTTAAGATTTGTAAGTATTGCAACTAAGTCGCCACCCTTTGATAAAATAGGGCCCGATGTTGACCTAAAGCCAACACCTAGCTCGTTTGCCACTATTTTTGCAAGCGTTGTTTTACCAAGCCCCGGGGGACCATAAAACAAAACATGATCCATAACTTTTTGTCTTTTTTTACTTGCCTGAATAAATACATTAAGATTTTTTTTCAGCTGCTCTTGTCCAATAAAAAATTCAAGAGTTTGAGGTCTTAGGGCTTCGTGTGTGTGGTCTTCGGTTTTTGAAAGAGGTGATAAAATACCTTCCTTTTTATTCATACCTATTGTAATAAAATTAAAATGGTAAAAATGCTTAGCAAAAAGCTAAAAAATATTGATGAAGTAACTGAAGCCTCTGTAAAATAACTTTCTCTTTGTAATGCAAAATACATAATTTTTTTACCCTTAATAACTACCCTACTATACATTGTAATTTGCTTAGCATAAAGGTTATTAACACTTTTAAACACTAATGTATATATTTTTAACAAGAATAAATTTGTTTTACCTCTAGTAATTTGGGTAAGACTTAATAAGTATATATAGTATCTTGAACCATAAAGTAGAATTGCACAAACAAATGTGAACAAAAACATTACCCCAGTATCAAATAAATAAAACTCTTTGTAAATGTTAGATCTATTAAAGTTAATAATAAGCGCTGCAATAAAAACTGTTAGACAAATAATAATTAAAAAAAAGTTTGAAAGCTTGTAGCTTTTTTGGTAAATTGCGTCACTTGGGTAGTCAAGTCTAAAAATTGGTCTTGCATATTTGATGCAAGTTGCAAAAGGTGCATAAAGCCTTACTAGGGCGAATGATATGGTAAAAAAACAAACTAAAATAATAATATAATTAATTAATCTGCTGTGATTAAAAATTTGCAAAAACATATAAGGAAACATAGCAAGCGACACTGGAGTTGACATAAGACTTACACCTAGTAAGCAAATAAAAACTGCCTGAATTTTATGTTTATTTGCCAGTCCAAGACTTGCAATTTTTGCCGAAATTGACCTAGGCTTACCAACAAAGCCAACATCTTTATATATATTATGATAAGATATTGAACAGAATATTGAAAATAATAATGAAAGTATTGTAATTAAAGAAGCGTAATTTGTTGAAATATTTTCTATAGAAAGTAAAAGTAGGGCAATACTAAGTCCAAAGTTAATAAAGTTAAAAATAATTTCATCAATCTTTCGTGCAATGATTAAACTAAAAGCATTGGCAAAAAGATAAATAATTGCCAAATATTTAAGTTCGTTAAAGCCAGTAAAAAGCTTAATTATTGTGCAGATGATTATGTTGCAAAAAATTGATATATACAAAATCTTTTCCGAGACATTCTTTTTTTTAAATAAAAATGCAGCATTAAAAACAAAAGGACTAAAACCCATTAGCCATAATAACGAAATTATTAGAATATGTATTAAAAACACTGTTTGATAGTCCTTGCCAAATGTTTTATCGATTGGTTGGCTAAGCATTATATCTCTGAAGTTTTCGATTGTAAATGCAGTAAAGTCAAAACCAAATGCAATGCAAAGCTTGTGAATAATAAATTGAAAAATGCTTATTAAAGCCAATTGAACAAGTGTATTTTTAAATATTGCAAGCCTTTTACCGCCTCTTCTTTCGGTTAAAAAAATGATATTTAATAAAATCACTATCCCCTCTATTTGTAAGATTAAATCTTTTACCAAAGTTTCGTAAAGAGCGTTGATAAAAAAGAATACCAAAATTATTAAACAAAAAAATTGTAAAATAATTACAGGTTTTAAGCTAAGTCTGGCAATAAGTGTTCTAAGGTTAATCTTGGAGCCTGCATTAACTAAAAGCCTTAAACCTACATACAAAACCAAGGATAGTAGCATTACAAAAAGGCTACCAAAGACAAGAAAAAACTCTTTAAGTCTTAATAAATCTAGCATATTTTTAATAAATAACTAACCCAAAGTTTTAGATGTTGAGCTCTTTGCCTTGATAATTAATGTTAATTGTAATCGTTATAGGTATATTGCTTTTTTATTTGCGGTTTTTTTACAACAACCGGCACGTATACAATGGAACTATCATCTGCGTTAATTGCATTAGGATTGATAACTGTATAACCATGTCCATTGGACTTGATATTGCTTTTTCTTATCATTCCATCGTAGTAGTTGTCACTATCGTAGTAGCTTGATGGATCTGGCTGAAGTGCGTTTGGGTTAACCGTGTAATCGGCAACATTACCGCATGATGTAAAAAGTAAAAGCAATAAAATACCAGTATGTAATTTAAAACTTTTTATTGTTAGCTTAATTAACCTCATGTTTGACAATCAATAATAATAACAGCTTTAAGCACGGCATTACTACTTTATTTAAAAGCGATAATGCTAATTTTGTTTTTTATTGGTACGCTTGCACGCCACTGAACAAAACCTAGTGAAAGATAGGTTTGTTGAGAACTATAATCTATTTAATTTGTTGTCAATACAATTTCAAGAGTTTTTGAAAAGTTGTTTAAAAAAATAAACGAGATACTGAGTGAATCGATTGTTGCAAACTGCGAGCCAGATGATAAAATTCCTTGGATGGTAAATTATGAATTATAAGATCGTAAAGAATAAAAGGCGTTAAAACAATTAAAATAATTGAAAGGTAATTTAATATTTGTACTATAAACTTGGCATCCACTCTTTTTTGTTCGGCTACACTTTTAACATGCAATATTCTTTTTGGGGTTGAAGGATGGGTTGAAAATATACTATTGTAATCATTACCAGCTAACATTTGCAAGCATAAAGATACCCCTAAGTTGCCAAAAGCTTTTGCAGAATCGTTGTCGCTTCTGTATTCTATACTTCTTGATAAAATTTTGGAAACAAAAAAATAAAATGGCAATAATATCTTGTTCATAAAAAATCCTAAAATGTAATGTGAATTTTTATAAACAAGCCTTGCTAGCACCTTTGCATATTTACCAAAATAAGGGATAGTTGACAATATCATAAATACGCAGGACATGGCAAGTCCACTAATGTTTGCAAAAATACTTGTAGCCTTTTGATTTGTTGCAAGTAAGGTGCCGGGTAAAAAATCTTTATTTAAAAGATGAGAAGCCTCGTGACCTAAAAGACCCGCAATTGCTATCTGAAACTCTTCTGGATCTTTTGATTTTACTTCAAGTTTTTCAAGAGTTGCATTGCTAATCACAACAATCTTTAACCCAAAGCCACCGGTTGCAAAGGCTTCAATGCTCTCGCTATCCTTAATTAAAATTTTAAAGCTGATATTATATTTTTGTTTAATGATTTTGTAAGCATTATCGATATATTCCTTATATATTGCATACTTTTTGTGAGAATATGGTTTGGTGTTTTTTATATACCCCCTTACGCTTAAAGCAAATAAAAAGTCCAAAAACCAAAAGAGTAAAACAATGCTTGATACTGCAAATCCAAAAATGACAATGCAAGAGATAATCACATTTATGCCTAAGGAGCCTTTTATAAGAAGGAGCGGGGAGAGTAAGATAATGAAAGGTATTGTTAAAAATGCAAAGTTTGCAATACACAAGAAATAGACTAATAGAATATTTAACACTTTTGCAAACATAGCTAAATAGCAATTAACAACTTATCTTTAAATGAAATATTATTATTTAATTATAGCATAGAACAAAATCTCTGTCAATAGCTTAAGGTGTGGAATAGTGTAATTTTGATGGATAATTTAATAGATGATTTTGATGTATGGTGACCCCAACGGGATTCGAACCCGTGTTACCACCGTGAAAGGGTGATGTCCTAACCACTAGACGATGGGGCCAATGTTAGGATGTAATTTTTAATAATGACATCGCACAAAGACAGTTAGTAATTAAATTTAATAAATATTATTTTACTTGTCAATCATTTTTAAAAACTTTACAAAAAATTATCCACGACCAGCAGCTTGACCTTGACTTTTGCCAGATTGTAAATTAGCAACCGACTGATAGCTGCCAAGGGGGGGTTGGTGAACTTGGTCCTTGAAGGGTTCTGTAACCTTAGGAATGTGGGCTTGAGATTTAACATTGTTGGGATTATTACGACTTAGTGGTTTAGTTTGTACATTAGGATTGTGTGTTTGTGCCGGAGCATTATTACGGCTTTTTGTGTTATTTTGTTGCTGGGTGTTGGTCGCTCCTTGTGTGTTTTGTAATAAAGTATTGTTAATTGTTGAAATTCTTTCGTTAATTTTGTTTATCGCATCAGTTCTTTTTGTCTCCTGTTCAGGTGTCAATCCTCTTTGATCTTTAAATTTTTTCTCCATGCCCTTATATTCTTGGAGTTTTGCCTCCAATCTCTGTCTTGCCTCTGCTTTTTGTTTAAACTGTGTCTCTAGTTCATTTGTAGCTTTCGTTATTGATTCTTTGAATTCGTCTTGGTTTTTAATACCAACACTGGATGCGGTTTTGCTGTTATCTCCAATAATTGCATCTCGACATTCTGTTACTATTTTTTGAGCTTCTTCAATACTCTGTGTTTTGTTTAATTTTTCCTGCGCTATGAGTAAATTATTGTAAATATTTGTTTGTATTTTACCGTCAGCACCTTTGTTTAATTGACTAAAATCTTCCCTGCCAACGTCAGCAGCTTCAAGTTTAAAGCCGGATGTGTTCTCTTTAGGATTGTCCACAAAAGTAGATCTTTTGCTTTCAACGACATTACCTTGCCATCTTGCGTGAGCTGCTCTAAAACTTTTTTCACTAATTTTTATCTCTTGGTCTGGCTTTTTGCTTGCGGTGACTTTGAATGTTATATCTTTAGATATTATACTTGGTTTACTTTTGACTGCATTTATATCGTCGTCTAAATCTGCCTCTTCTGGCAATTTAAAGTTTTTCAGTGCTTCCTCTTGTATTTCGGATTCAACTGTAGCTTTTTGCCCTTCTAGTCCTTTTTGATTAGCTTCAAGTTGTTTGACAGTTTGTATAGCTTCGGCGGCTTCTTGTGTAGTTTTTTCAAAATTTACATTTAATTGTTTTATATTTTTTTGCAATTCTTCAATCTCTGTTTTTAAACTCTCAACATTGCTAACATCAACGCCCTTGATATTTGATAGTTCTGTATTTTTGTCATTAACATGGTCTTGCGATTCTTGAAATCCAACCTTGTTTGCTTGAAAATCTTTAGTAACATCAATATCAGTCTTTTTTTTATCATCATCTATCTTGCAATTCTCAATTGTGCTTTGTTTACTAGCAACCTCCTTTCCTTTGCTTTCTATTAACTTTTCCAATTCAGCAATTTTTTCATCCATAGCTGCCGTTTGTTTATCTAACTCCTCTTTTTGCTTAACAGCTGTGTCAGTTTTTTCAGCCGATAATTGCTTGGCTTTTGTTAGTTCAACTTCTGTGTCTTTTATTTTTTTTGTAATATTTTCAAGATGTGTTTTGTTATCTTCACCATCACCTTTTGCAACTGTTGTAGGTTGTTTTTGTTCTTCGACTTTTTTTAATGCTCCAATGTAATCTTGATTAGTTTTTGCACTTGTTGGGCGTTCACTGTTGATTGCTTGTTTAAATGTTTCTATACTGCTTCTTGCTTCTTCAATTTTTTTGGCCTGAGCTTGATTGCTCTCTAGGGCAGTGCTTTTTGCACCATCAAAACTTGTAACCCCACTATTTAAGTTAGTTTTTAAGCTTGTAAGTTCCTCTACTTGATTTGTATTTGTACTTTTTACTGTTTTACTCTCTTTGTTAAAACTATCCTTTTCTGTATTAAATTTATCTGTAAGATCTTTGGTTTTATCTGTGGTATCAATTGCATTTGCCTCTTTTTTTCTACTCTCAAGCTCTTCTTTTGATAAACCCTCAACACCATCTTTTTTGGCTTGAATATCTTGTTTAGCCTCATTTAATCTACTAATCTCGGCTTTTACCGCTTCTAATTGAGTATCTAAATTTGCTGTGGAACTAGCTTTTTTGTTACCTAAATCATCTGTATTATTTTGTAAAGCCGTACCATCTATGTTTGTATTTGTAACTGCTGTCTTTTGTTCTTCAATTTGTTTTTTTAATTCTTCCAAACCTTTTACTTGTATATCTATTGTTGATATTTTTGAATCAATTGCAGTGTTAAACTCTTCCTTGGCTGTGTCAAGCTGTTTTTTCTCTTCGGCGGCTTTTTCTTTCTCTTCGGTCACGGCCTCTTTCAATCCAGCCTGTGCATTTGCAAGTTCTTGGCTTACTGCATCAACTTTGCTTTGTGCGGTATTTACTGCCTGTAATTCGCTTTCTCTTTGAGCTAAGAGGGCTGTCATTTGTTTTTGTAGTAAATCAATGTCTTTTGTGTCAATTGGGTTTTCTTTTATTCCATCTAAACTTTTAGTTGATTCATCTAAGTCATTCGTACCTTGATTTAAAGCTTGTATATCTGCTTCAATTTCGCTTGTAATTGTGTCAAAATTGCCTTTAGCGGCATCAAATTCTATATCTCCTTTTTTATTAGCTACATCTGCTGCTTCTGTCTTAACACCTGTTGCACCTTCCAGTGTTTTGGTATCTGTTGTTATTTGTGTTTGTATTTCCTGTTTTTTAGCCTCTAATTGTGCTTTTTGCTCTTCTATTTTGGCTTTAAGCTCTTCTATTGCTTTATCGGTCTTTACCAGTGTATTTTTACTTTCTATTAATGTATTATCGGCAGTAGTTTTGTCTATTGTGAGTTTATCAACTTCTTGCTGACCTGCTTTTGAGTCTGTAAACGAAGTAGGAGTTATATTAGTATTTGTAGCCTGACCTTTAGGTTGTTTTAAAATTTCTGGTATTTGATTTTCATTTATTTTTCCATCAAGTGTTTTTATATTTTCATTATTTTTAGCAATTGCTTCAGTTGCTGTTTTTTTGACTGCTTCATGGCTTTCCTTGGATGCTTGAAAGCCTTCCTTAGCAGTTGCTAGCTCTGTTTTTAAGCCATTAATATCTTGTGTTTGCTTCTCTTGCTCTGCCTTTTTTTCCTCTTGTTTTAATTGATTACCTAACTCACCTTGTTGCTCCTTGGTAGCTTCAATATCTGCCTCTACTTGGGCTTGTTCTTTAAGGGCTTTAGTCTCTTGAGTATTTAATGTCTCAAGTTCTGTTGTCATTTGTTGAATCTGTGCTTCGATATTTGCTAAATCAATTGCAGCAGGATTAAACTCACTATTGATTTTTGTTTGTGCTTCAGTCTCTGCCTTTATTGCATTAATATCATTCTGTATAGCATTTTTTTGTGCATCAAAATCCTGAGCATCATAATTATTGTTATTAAGGTGTGTATTAGCTTTATCATTTGATCCGTCTTGTTTGCCTTTGGCATCTTCAACAGCTTTTTGATTATTTTCCAAGGCTGTTTTTTGTCCCTCAAACTCTTTTAGCAATGCCTCAACTTTTTTAGCTAATACCTCTTTTTGATCTTGTATTTCTGTTACTTTTGTACTTGCTTCTGTCTTAGCTGTTTCTAATTCTGTCAATTTCTGTCCAACGCTGGCTAATTTATCTTGAGTTGTGCCAGTAAGGTTATCTAATTTTTTACCATCAGCTATAGGTTTTTGTTGTGGTTGTGCATCTTTTTGTAATTTTTCAATACCTGTTTCTAACTCTCCGACTTTAGCTTTATCTGTGTTATTTTGATCAATCTGTTTATCAATCTTATCCGATAAACCTTTTTGTGCTTGTGTAAATTCTTCTTTAGCACTCTTCAGTTGATTTGTAAGGTTTGTTATTTCACTTTGTTCCTGCTCTTGTTTTAACTCCTTTGCTTTAATATTTTCAAGACCTTCCTCAACAGCCTTAAGGTCAGCATCGGCATCTAAAAATGTTTGATTTGCTTTATTTAACTCCTCTGTAATGGCTTGTTTTTCATTTATTAATTGCTCCATTTGCTTGGTTAAGTCATCAACATTCATGCCTTCAAGTCCTTGGGCTTTTCGCTCTTCAATGTTTAAATCTTTTGTAGCTTGGTCAAGTTTCCCCTTTCCTTCCTCTAAGTCATTTATAGCCTGAGGTATTCCCCCTAGAGTGTGGTCTTTTTTGTTAAAAGCAGCCTCTGCTTCTGCAACATTAACATTAGTAGCATTTTTAAGAGTTTCTTTGTCTTTTGTTAATTCGGCATTTAAGGAATCAACTTGTTGACTAATTTTGCCTTTTTGATCTTGTATTTTTTGTTTTAATTCATTTATTTTGTCATCTACTGCGGTGACCTTACTCTTAGCTGCCTCTAGTTTTTGATTAGCTGTTTCTTTTTTCTCTAATGCAGTGTTTTTAGCCACTTCAGCACCTGCAGAGGAAGTAAAAGATTGGGAATCGGCTTTTTTTGCTTCAATCTTACTCTCTTCTTTTGTGGTTACCTTTTTCAAGACTTCATCAAGCTTTGCTATATTATCTTTCAAACCTTCGATATTGCTTTTAGTTTTTTCAATTGTTTGATTTGCCTCATTTATTTTTTTCTCGTGGCCTGTTTTACTTGCCGCAAAACTATCTTTGGCAGTATTTAGCATCTCTTTTCCTGTTTGTTCAAGTCTTGCACGAAGACCAGTTTGTAAATTTTCCATCATCTTACCCCTATTTGGGTCAAAGCCTGTTATAGCTTCTAAGCCTTTTATTTGCTCTGGAGCCAAAGCCTTACCTTTACTAAAAAAGTTTTCAACATTTTCTTTTTTACAGATAAACTCTGCCATTGCTTTTGCCTTACCCTCCTCAATGCCACTTTGTTTAAAGGTTTCCTCAAGGGTTGCTTGCCACATGTCTCTATATAGATTTTTACTACCTGCATTTAAAAGCTCAATATCATCTGGCGATATTAAATTCTGGCAAAGTTCCAATACTTTTTTGGTATCAGGGGCATCGGTGCTACCAGCTAAAGCTTGGCTAAATTTTTTAACAATTTCCTCCTCGCCTCCGTTTCTATCATGAATAATGTTTGTTAAGTATCTATCCATCATCTCTCTACCTATCTCAAGGTTTGAAATGGTTGTAATATCAACTTTTTGATTGTCGTTTTTTAGTGACTTATAATAATTTACACCTTCATCGATATCCTTAAATCCAGCACGACAGAGTAAAAAAAATGCCATCAAAGCTTCTCCTGCAAATTCCATCATTTGTTCGTTTTGCTTTTGAACATCTGTTTTTTGAGCCTCGACCTCTGCAGCTTCGGCTCTTTGCCTTGCTTCCATTGCATGCAAGGCAATTTGAATATTGTCCTTGCTGAGAATTTTTTGCAATGACTTTGAATCAAAAATAGTAAATGAATCGGGACTAAAAACCTTAGATGATTTTTGACGCAAAGCCTCAAATGGCGTAGCTTTTTCAAATGTTCCCTTGCTTTCAGTTGATAGTTTTGATTTTAGCTCTTTAATTTGATCGTTAGAAATAGCATTGCTACTACTTGTAAATGCAGTTATAGCACCAGTTTTTCCTTTGCCATCAAGACCAGTATTATAAAGGCTGCTATATATTGTTTTATTTTCAGGTGCACCTTTTTCTTCACCGTACGCAGCA
Organism: Rickettsia typhi; assembly: GCA_945889175.1. GTDB lineage: Bacteria > Pseudomonadota > Alphaproteobacteria > Rickettsiales > Deianiraeaceae > CAMCVL01. Next base: position 25,651 of record CAMDBF010000006.1, on the reverse strand, counting down.
TGATCACCTAGATTTTTTTGCCATTTTTCAAAGGCTACCTTAGTAATCGAAGCCTTGCTTTGGGTAGTGGGTGTAGAGTCTAAAACAATTTGCGTTGTCGATTCCATATCAAAAATAATTAAATATTAATTATTAATTATTATTCCTTTAAATGTTACAGAACTTAAATTAAGAGCCTTACCTCTAGGGCTCTTTAAAGTCAGTCTACATACTGCATAACCTGCATTATATCAAAATCAGCATGGCTTTGCAACATCTTTTTTACTTGACAAGAGATTTATCTAGTAAAGAATTTTAATTATGCGTATTGCTATTATTCTTGGAGTTGTTATAGCAATTTCAATGAGTGTTTTTATTCATCCTATTATTGCATTTTTTCGTTTTCACAATGTTTAAAATTCAAGATATTCGTCAAAACATCACATCTGGCATTTTAGTCTCGTTTATTGCCTTGCCTTTATGTATTGCAATTTCAATTGCTTCTGGCTTTCCTGTTCTTGCTGGTATAATTACTGCCATAATTGGCGGCATGATTGTTTCACAAATTAGTGGCTCGCATGTTACAATCAATGGCCCAGCAGCTGGCATGATAGTTGTAATTATGGACTCGGTACGCTCCCTTGGCGGCGATGATTTGATAATGGGCTACAAACTAACCCTTGGGGCAATACTTATTGCAAGTATAATGCAGGTTATTGTTAGCTTTACTAAAATTCCGGAGTACATGCGTAAATTCCCCGATATTGTAATAAGAGGAATGATGACAGCAATAGGCTTGATAGTAATTCTTAAGCAAATCTTTACAATGTTTGGGTATAAAATTCCTAAGGATGGTATGATTCAATTAATTACAGATGTCCCATTTGCATTGCTTGGGGCTCAGTACGAAACAATCTTTATAGGTATCTTTACTATTGCTTTAATATTACTTTGGAATAAAAAGCTTAGTAAAATTAAATACTTAAAATCAATACCAGTCTACTTGGTAGCAATTTTAGCAGGCTCTTTGTTGGCTTATCTTTTAAATATTGAACAAAACAAGCATTTTATAATACAAAGTCTGTCAGTTAGTCCTTCAAGCTTGTTTTTAAAGCTTCCGGATTCAATTACTGATGCCTTTTCCTTGCCAGTGTTTAGTAAAATTGATTTGCATTTTTGCTTAGCTGTAATAACAATTTTTGCAGTTGGTAGTCTTGAAACCGTTTTATCGGCAATAGCCGTTGACAAACTTGACCCATTAAAGCGAAAAACAAACTTAAAAAAAGACTTGCGTGCTGTAGGTTTTGGTAACGCAATTTGCGGGGCTATAGGCGGGCTACCAATGATAGCCGAAATAGTAAGAAGCTCAGCAAACATTAAATATGGGGCTACAAATAAATGGTCGAATTTTTTTCACGGATTATCACTTTTAATACTTACTTGCATTTGTGGTTCTGTTTTGCAATTTGTTCCTTTATGCCTACTTGCCGCAATGCTTATATTAATTGGATATAATCTTATCAATATTCCGCTTATATGTAACTTATATAAAGAATCAAGATTTAATATGGTAATCATTGCATCCGTAGTGTTTTTTACTCTTTACATCGATCTTTTAGTTGGTATAGGCTCGGGTTTTGTATTGTTTTATGTTTACGATAAATTTGTCAAGCAGAATCTCGTATAAAGCTATGTTTAAGTTCGTAATATTGATATTTGTTTTTTACTGCCCCTTTGGTTTTGCAAAACTATCTTTTGCTAGCGATATTCAAACGATAACAACCCTTAGCAGAATGGATGGTAATGCCTTTGGTCATAGTTTTAGTAAATTATCATTAAATTCTTTTTTAGAATATGGATATTCCAAAAAAACATCTTTTGGTAGCACATTTCAGCTTCTTGATATCAACTCCGAATATCAAAATCGCAACAAGGGCTATGCACTAACAAACCCTGAGCTTTTTACAAGATACAAACTTTATGCAGGTAAAAAAACAAGCATTATAATGCAAAACTCTTTTAAGTTTGGTGGACTTTACAACGAAAACAACAACCTAGCCCTAATGCCAAGGCAATACGATTACGAGTTTAGAATTTTAGTACCCTATAACTTTAAGAACAGGCTTGTAAATCAAATTGTTCACAGGGCATCGTCTCATTTTATAAGAGTAGAGCTTGCTTACAGGCAAAGGTTTGAAAATCCATTTAACGAAGTAAGATTTGCCCTTTTAGCCTCCCATGTAATTAATGACAAATTGAGTATTTTGTTTCAAGATAATATAAATTGGCAAATTCAAAGCAAACCACTTGCAAAAAGTAATACATATGATAACTTTAAGATAACAAATGTTGCTAACGATATCTTAAGTCTCTCGGCTTTATATAGTTATAACCCTCGTACCGCCTTGCAGCTTGGCTTTGCTAAGCGTATTGCTGGCAATGCACCGTTCTACGATGCAAGAGGAATTTTTGTAGGATTATGGCATGCAACAACCTAGTAATTTGTATATTGCAAAATGGCGGATGGATATGAGAAAGACGATTATGAGCGTCAATTACCAAAGGATTTTTTGGATCAAATAAAAAAAGAAATGTCGCAAGATGGCGATAACAAAGCTAATCTAAACCTAAAGGTTTTAATTGCCCAAATTAAGTCTAAGATAGAACATGGTGAACAAGTTGATGCATCAGTATTGAAGGGTCTTGACTACCTTGTTGCAATGGCCGAAAATCCAATCTTTGACGATGAGTTTAGCCTTGAAGACCAGCAGTGGCAAGAGCAAGAGAATATGACAATGCTTTACGAAATTTATAATTATGTTCAAAACATGAGTGATAGTAAGTATAGCGATGTTAAAAATAAAATAAAAAACAAAAACTTTTTAAAACTTATTGAGGCGATTATGTCAAACCAATTGCAGCTCTCTCAAAAGTCCCATGTTGCAAGGGCTCAGGCGGAGGCACAAAAAAAACAATCTAAAAACGAACACGGTAGGGGCTAGATATTATGCTATTTTAGCAGTCCGTAAAATGGAATTGGTAAATCTTGATTATTAAATTAATCTTAATATTATTTTGACATTTATAATTAAGTTATCAAGTGTATTATGGGTTTTGTAGTTTATATAGATGAATCTGGTGATGAGGGTTTTTCGTTAAAAAGTTCAAAATGGTTTTCTATGTCTTGTATTATCGTTAGAAAAGAAAACGACCTATCTCTTGTTAAGCACAGAAATAACATATGTAATCAAATTTCAGTTAATAAAAATAAACCACTGCAAACTATTCATTTTGCTGATTTAAGAAATCACGAACAAAGAAAATATGTGTGTAAATATCTCTCGGAAGAAAAGGTTCCAATCAGGGCAATTAATGTTATAATTAATAAGTCTTCAATTCCTGAAAAAACTTTAAACAATTACAAACAAGATAGAAACAGATTTTATTGGTATACGGCTAGACTTTTATTTGAAAGAATATCTTGGTTTTTGAAAGATAAAGATGTCAAATACCCACAAATTGTTTTTTCAAATAGAAAACAGTCAAAAGTACAAGATTTTCTTATTTATTTGAACAAGCTAAAGCAAGAAGCCGATAATAATATAGATTGGAAAGTTTTCTCTATAGACGAAAAGCATATCAAATCTATATCTCACGAAAAAATGGCAGGACTTCAGATTGCCGATGTATTTGCCACAGCTTTTAGAAAATATATGTTTGAATGCAATAGCTTTGGAGATGTGGAAAGTTCTTATGCCGAAATTCTAAAGCCTTTTGTTTACAATGTGAATAAAAACTATAGATCTTATGGATTAAAGATTCTAGGGGAATATAATCAATGTAATATTGAGACAGTGGAATGTTTAAGAAAACATTTTAATTTCGACTAGTCCTCGGAGCGAGTTTGCTACAATTTTACTCATAGCCTGCAAATCCCTACGGACGCCACGCTTAAACCCGACGCTTACCAGTCGTAAATTAATTATGTAGTGAATTTTAAAAAATGTCAAGCCTTGTTTTGCAGAGAGGTTAATTTTTTAAAAGAAAAACAAAGAAATCCCTAATTGGCAAATGAAAATTGTACAATTGGATATTGTGAGTATGAATTACGAGAATTCAAAAGATATCTATAGGATTTTTCATTGCTTTTGTGGTATTTTTTTTGGCTTCCAGTAGACGCCATTTTGCAACCTCTTGGTGATTGCCGCCCCTTAGTACATCAGGCACACAAAGCCCATTCCAAATTGCTGGCCTTGTGTAGTGCGAGTATTCTTTAAGGGGCTCGCCTTCATCGCCTATTATCGAAAAACTCTCCTCTAAGCAAGTATCCTTGTTGCCCATAACCCCAGATAAAAGCCTTACAACCGCCTCGCAGATAACAAAAACTGCAGTCTCCCCTCCAGCAAGCACATAGTCGCCTATGCTTATTTCTTTTGCCCTGTAATACTCTATAAATCTTTGATCTATGCCTTCAAAGCGACCGCAAATAAAAAAGATTTTTTTAAAATTAGTTAAACTTTTTGCAATTTTCTGATTAAATGTGTAGCCCTTTGCTGATGGTATTATTATTAATGGTGCTTCATATTTATCAATCTTATTGCTATCTACATCATAATAGTCACCATCAATGTTGTTGTATGTAATGTTTTGAAGTTTAAACTCCGCCTCAAGAGCTGCTGATAGAATATCGACCTTCATTACAAGCCCAGCACCACCACCAAATGGGTAGTCGTCAACACGATTATAATGTTGTTTTGCAAAATCCCTAAGATTGATACTTTTAATGCAAAATCTATTATCCTGTATTGCGTTGTAAAATATAGATTCCCCAAGTGGGCCTGGAAAAAGGTTTGGAACAATGCTAAAAACAACAATTTCAAGCATTAACTTGAGGAACAAGGATGTTTCTTAGTTTTTTCATAACGGCTGTTTCAATTTGCCTAACTCTTTCAATTGAAATACCAAGCTCTCTTGATAGATCTGCAAGAGTCTTTTTTTTATCAATAATATATCTTGCGTAAATTACCCTACGAGACCTTTCGTCTAGTGTATCAAGTGCCTTGCTTAATGTTTGTTTTGCATCCTCGGCTCTTGCATTTTGATTGTAAAGTTCTTTTGGGTTAGGAGTATTGCTTGGCAATGTTTCGCCAATTGTAACCTGCATTTCACCGTCAATAAATGCATCGGTTGATATATCACTTTGGTTAGCTCTTTGCATGACAGATTTAGCATGCTCCTTGCTTGTGTCAAAATAAGTATTATACATTTCGTTAGTATCGCTATCACTAAGGATGTCAAGCTCTTTACTTAATTTTGCGGAGTTGTAGACTATACTTTTATCATTATTTGTGGTAATGCTACGAACTATGGATTTGTTTTTAAAAACAAAATCCTGCATTGAAGCCCTAATCCAAAGCATTGCATATGTTGCAAACCTCACTCCTTTTTCAATTGAAAATTTTTTTAATGCCTTTAAAAGACCCAAATTACCCTCAGCTATTAAGTCCTGAATATTGTCATAATATTTTTTAAAGCCAAAGGCCATTTTTACAACAAGTCTTAAATGAGATAGAAACAAAATATTACCAGCATCCATGTTGTTATTTTTGTAAAATTCGTCACACAAAAGCTCCTCTTCGTCTTTTGTTAAAATTGGTACCGAATTAACAGCTGTTACATAACCCTGAATGTCGTCAACTGGTGGTAGGCGTTTAAATATATTTGACATTCTGCCAGTATCTATATTACCCTTTGATATACTAGGTAGGTTACCCTGAGTAATTACTTTGTTTTTTATTTTATGTGATTGAACCAATAAGCTATTTTCACCATTGATATTGCTAGACATATTTTACCTAATATACGAACAATTTCAGAAAACATCATCAGATTATACAATCATATTTAAATCCACTTTGTTTAAATGCAATAGTAATTTTAGAGAAATGTTTATTTAATGTGTGAAAAAATAACTAACCATGCTTGGTTATGTATTTGTTATTAGTAAGAAAGTTGCAAATCTTAAAGTGAATAAATTTATGAATCTCTTGCATTTTAATCAAATTTAATATTGAATTATTTAACATTCCATATAGTATTGTATGATGTGCTTTTTTGTTATAGTTGTTTTGTCATTGTGGGTTGTATGTTATTGCAAAGAGTAATTACCTTAATTGTAATATTAACATGCCTTGCAACAACATTTAGCTGCGATCAAATCAAGGCCGACATGCAGTATAGAAAGGCTATTATGAACGAGCTTAACAAAGACAAACAAAGTAACACAACTAAGGATAATAGGTCATCAGATTCTCAATCTTTAAAATCTAACTACGACAAACCTAAAACTAACATAAAAAAGCGTACAAGACCAGTGTACAATAGTGTAATATTGGGTCGTCAGGAAAACAGTGTCAATTTAAAGCCAAGTAAGGAGATCGTTATGATTGACTCTTCAGCAGTTGCAACTGATAGTGGACTTTATAATATTAACGACAAAACAATGCTCGTAAAGCAAGATGTTAAGGATAGTGGCATAGTTCCATTTCCAACCAAGGATATGAGTGGTAAAACGATAACAAGCATGGATAAGGCATCGCCCCAAGAGATTAAAGAGCTTGAGAAAATATCACTCCCCGAGACTAAGGACGACTACGAAATTAAACCTAAAAATATTAACGAAGAAAAATCAAATCCACAGCCTTCAATCGTTGAAAAAAAAGAAGAAAAAGCAATTATCGCACCAGTTGAAATTCAAACTGTAAATACAAAGGCACAACCTGTATTTGAAGGTGATGTTATCATAGGTGGTAATAAAAAATCATCTGTTAAGGCGGAAAAGCAAGTAAAGCCAGTCAAGCAGTCAGCTAAAGAGCAAGCTAGTAGCTTGGTATATTCTTTGCAGGTTGGTTCTTTTGAATCCAAAGAAGAAGCTGATATTTTGACTGAAAAAATAAAAGCAATAGTAAAAAAAACTTACCAACAGGAAGCTTCAGTTAATGATAAAATGTTTTATCGTGTAAAAGTTGGTCCCTTTTCAAGCATGAAACAAGCAAACGATGCAATGCTTAGAATTGTTAGGTCAGGATATTACGATGTTTATATAGTTGAAAATTAGCGACTATGAAATTTAAATACTATCAATTGATAAAAGTTGTTTTATTATCCTTTTTTGTAGCCTTGCAATCACTTCAAAGTTTTGCTGAATTACCTGAAAGACTTATTTACAATATGTCAAACATTACTCCTTCGGTGGCTTTTGAAGGAGAACAGGTTCCAACATCATTTAAAAAAAGCAACAACCTTGCAATAACAACTGGTAATTATTATTTTGCTGAAGGCGAACCTCTTGTTGTTGAGGGTGTTGTTACAGATATTAACGATATACCAATTCAAGGGGTCTCGGTTAATATGTGGCAAACAAATGCAAAAGGTTTTTATCAATTTAATCGCAGCGAGGAAGATCCTCTTGTTGACAAAAATTTTAACGATACAGGTGGTGTTGTTACTGATAGTCTTGGCAGATTTCAATTTTTAACCGTCTTTCCGGCTGGTTACAGTCAAGATCCTGCTGACTTACAAGATGATTTGGCGGATGGCGATGAAGGTAAAGAGGTAAAAAAAGTAAAAACAAAATCAATAAAAGCAAAACGCAAAAGATCTCCACATATAAATTTTATTATTAAACACGGTAGTTTTAAAACTTTGGAAACTCAGATGTTTTTTTCAATATATAGCAATGCTGAGGATTATTATTTTTCAAAATTACAAAAAAAAGATAGAGAGCTTTTAACAGCAAAAATGTATTATATAGACTCAAGGGATAAGGATATTGGCAAAAGAGCCGTTTTTAACATTAAGCTTGACGGCGTTCAAAGATTTAAATATTATTAGTAATAAGTAAAGATTTTTTGGAGAAAATAAAAATTTCTTGTTTTGTTTAAACAATATTATAACATTGTTTTTAACAAATATATGCAACTTGTAACTGCAATATAGTATTAAAGCTATTTATATACTTATGTATTATGGAAGGCGGAAATGGTAAGAACAAAACGAAATCAATACCAATTCCATCTCGCAACCTTGAAAGAAAAGTCTTAAAACAATTTGGGGTAACATTTATTATCAAACCAATCCCGTTAGAAGAACAATATCTCAACAAATCTAGCTCTAAATCAATAATCCCAGCTAATTGTAGAAGTTACGATTTCTACACAAGAAAGCAACCTTCAGTCTATTCAGACACTGGCTCTGGTTTGCAGCAGTCAAGATTGAGTTCTTACCCAAGTAAAATAGACATTGATAGTAGGAAACAGACTTTAATTAGCGCTGGGGCTTCTATTTTAGGGTCATATGGGTCATCAAATGGATCGCAAACATCCGGAATTACCAACAAAGCCTCATTGTGTGTCTTCATCAAGTAGTGGTAATCAGTCTACCTTTACTTTTGGTAAACAATCTTAGATTGTAATGGAGTAATTTTTGCTTCCGCCGCCATCAAGGCAAAGGGTAAAGTGTATTTTAATTGCGTAAAGAGCTAGGGATTGCTCCTTTAACTCTGGGGATTTAAATCCATATGTATAGTCGCCAACTATGGGGCAGCCTATAAACTTCATCTGTGCTCTTAGTTGATGGTAGCGACCAGTTTGGGGTTTTAAGATAATGCCGCAACCATTGTTAAGCAATGGCTTTACAAGGTTAAACTCTGGGGTTTTTGATGTTAAAAATTCGTAGTCGGTAATTGCAATATCTAACTTTTCATCCGTTTTAATACTTATGTCAAAGCAGGCGGCTTTAAATTGTAATTTTTTAATGTAGCATTCAATTTTGCCTTTGCTTGGCAGTTCGGGCATTTTTGATAACTCAGCAAAGTAAGTTTTTTTTACTAAGCCATCTGAGAACATCTTTGCCAAAAGGCTTGCAACCTGCTTTGTTTTTGCAAAAATTATAATGCCTTTAGTGTCCTTGTCAATACGGTGAACTATGCGGGGTGCCTCTGGCAGGCGGTAAGTTAAGTATTGCAAAAAATCATCTATCGAAAACTTCAGCCCACTACCGCCTTGCACGGCTATGCCCTCTGGCTTGTTTAGGGCGATGATGTTTTCATCTTCAAGAATAATACACGACTCAAGAGCCTTAATTTGCGACATTATTGCCTTGTTGTTTGCAATGGATTTAAAATGCTCCTCTCTGCCTTGCAATTTGGGTTTTTGGTTTGACTCCACAAATCCTCGTACCTCAAAGGATGTAAAAGAAAGGTCTTTGTTATACATCGTTTCCTGCTCGATTCTTAAGCTTATATCCTTGACTTTTTTAACCTCAAGGTCTTGATGCAGCTTAATATCGCCCTTGCGTGCTAACTTGTTAAGTGCCGCTACTGAGATGTTGAGCTCTTTACTAAGAGCCTTATCGATTCTAAGTCCAAGCATTGACTGGCTAAGGCTTAATTTAAGTCCAAGCATATATACAATAAATAAAATTAATTTTTTAAATTTTTAATACCCCATCCACCTCAGCCATTCTATCAACACTAAAATCCAAGATTTTAATGATGTTTTGAATATGCTCTAAATCACCTGATATATCCAAACCCTTACGAGATTTTAAATATTTATCAAGCACTTGGTAGCCACCTATCTTAAAGTTCCAAACCGCAGGAGAGACGGAATCAAAATAGCAAAAATCATTAAAATAAATCCTATTAACCCTCTCTCTATAATCTGGCTTTGTTACTATATAGTAAGATTTATCTGCTATGCTTAAAGATGGATTAATAGAATACTCATCAATCTTTGGTTCACCAATTGTACTATTTGGCACTTTAAGCATTAAGTGAGCATCAATAAGCTCCTGCCCTAATGATGCAAGTTTTTTAAATTCTTCAATTGAAGCATTAAATGGAATCTTGGCAAAGTCAATTTTTAAAAACTCTAAATATTTTTTTCTATAGCTAGGGCTATTTAGTATTGCATAAATATATCCTAGAATTTGCTCTGGGGAGGGGTTGAAGGTCTCTGTAACAAGCCCCCACCCCGAAGCCACAGGCTTCGACCCTCCCTCAAGGGGTGGGTTAAGGATTTGTTTTAGTTCAGATCCGTCTCCCAAAGGCACTCCCTCAAGGGGTGGGTTGGAGTTTTGTTGTAATTCAAAGCTATTTTCAGTAGACTCTCCATCAAGCCCCCGCCCCGAAGGCAGAGCCACAGGCCCTCCCTCAAGGGGTGGGTTAAGGATTTGTTTTAGTTTTGACAAAAACTCTGGTTTAAAGTTTGGTATTTTGCTTTCAATCCCCAGCTCGTCATTGTAAAGATAGAGTGGGGCGATGGAAGCACCTATTGGCAGTACGTGTAAATCAATAATTTTGTCCGAAACAAAAGCATTGTCGTAATCGCTAGTACCCTGCTGATTGCGAACAAAAACTAAGCCAATATTTGGTTTTTTAACGAAATGATTTGCCATTTTTTTAACTATTCGCCAAACAAGAGCATCGTGATAAATGATATGCCTTGTGTCAAATGGGCGATAATTTATTTTGCAAATCAAGTTATTAATATCAGCTAAAGAATATTCTTGCAGCTCATCCCATGCCTTTAAAATATCCCAACCTTCTTTTTTATTAACATTAAATTTTTTATGCAAATCCAAACTTTTCTCTGAGTTTTTAAATTCAACAAACTTGTCAAAAAGATTATCCTTACTAATATCTATAACAAAATCATCGTGTGCCGTTGTAATGCCAACCCCACTTTCGATAAAAATATCCCTAAGGCTTATGCCCTTGTCATACTCGTCCCTAAGCTCTGCATCTTGGGGGGTAAAGAGGTAAAAGGGTGCTACTGGCTCTATTTTTGTAAAGTGGGAGGTTTGCAGGTCAATCTCGCTAATTTGCTTAAATTTTGATTCTCTTTTGCCATAAATATGAGCATGGTTTAAATTGCATTTATCTTTGCTACCTGTTTTAACAAAAAAACTTATTGCTACACCTTGCTGAATGTCAAAAACATTTTGGTCTGGGGTGCCGTCGGGGCATTTTTCCTTTTTTTTGGAATTGCCGTGTAAGTCAATTATATATATCTTGTCAAATGTTTCCATAAGGTGCTTTCGCATGGCTCTAAAGGTTGGGTTGTCCATAAAGCTGTGATTTGTAATTATACCAACAACGCCCCTGCCTGCCTTTGATATTTTATCTTCGGCAAATCTTATAAATTTTACATAATCGTCCTGAAGCCACTTTGGGTTTTTCTCGGCAATGCCATCCTGCGGAAAGTAAGGCTTAATTAACTTTTTAATATAATCAAAATTATTTTTTGAAGAGCCGTTATAAGGCGGATTACCAGTAATAACCAATATACCATTGTCATCTTTAATGCTCTGTGCCTTAGAGCCCTCTTTTGCAACCGCAGGAAAGAAGTCCTGATAATCTAGGTTAGCCTGCTTGCTTTTTTCTTTGCTTTCAAGAGTGTTAGTAAAATAAACCCCGATTCTATCGCTATCATCTGGGTAGTAGCCATCCTCTTTTAAATGTTGCGATAGCTTTAGATGCGAGACACAGTAAGCGGGAATTAAAAGCTCAAAGCCAAAAATGTTTTTTAGTATATGCTCTTTTATTGTAATGCTTTTTTTTAAAGATGTTTTTGGTATTGAAGAGAGTATTTTATCGTATATTTCGCATAAAAATGTCCCAGTGCCACAGGCAAAATCTAAAATTTTAACCTCCGGATCCGAAATACCATCCCCCATGTTAAAATCGTTTTTTAATATTTTGTCAATATTGTTAATAATGCTTCTTACTATTGGTTTTGGGGTGTACCAAACGCCAAGATCCTTTCTTTTTTCGGGGTCGTAGGCGGTTAAAAAGTTCTCGTAAAAGTGAATATATGGATCCTCAAATTCGTTTTTACTGCTTTGCAAATCCTTTACAACCTCCGTTGCATTTGTGTTGTTGATGATGTAAAAAAGTTTTTCTATATAAGGCTTTAGCTGGGGGTAGTATTCTATTTGACCAATAAATGCTAAAATATCTTTAATTAAAGCAAAAGACTTTGGCGTTAAGTTTGCAATGTTTGATAGGCTTAATTTCTCCTGCGTGCCCTGTGTAATCTTAGTTAAAAATAGCGAGTAGGTGAGCGTTTGTGCAAAGGCATCAGCAAAGTCCTCCGCCGTTATGCTATCGGATATTTCGGACTTAAATACTTTGTAGGTTCCTATAATTTTTGAAGAGCTTTCTTCGTAGACATCCTTAACTATATCGCTTACCTCCTCTTTAATAACCCTTGTTGGCCTTGAAAGCTTCTCTGCCAAGTCCCTTGCCTTTGTAATTTGCTGGGGTTTTTGGGATAAAAAGTCATTAATTAAATCTGCTAAATCATTGCAATTTTGCTCGTTTAGATTGATTGAAGCCTGACCCAAGCAATCCGCCTCGCATAATCTAATATCTTTTACAACCTCGTCCTTGTAAATCCATATCCATCTTAGATAGTCTGTTAAAATTAAGTTGTTTGTAAGTTGTTTGTATTTTTGAATTTGCCTTGATTTTAAAACCTCATCCAAGTTTTCACTAATCTTTTTGTTTTCTAGGTAGCCAATGTCGGTGTCGTTAAATAAAAATTTAAAATCTGGTGCCCCCTTGCCGCTAGCATCTCTTTTTGGCTCATGCACTATCTCAACCTTGTAGCCCCCTGCAAATTCTGCAAGTAAATTTTGCAAAAATGTCCTTCCGCTGTGCTCAAGCTCATCCTTTACTTTTGAAATGCTAAGGATGTATTGGTTAATTATTTTCATAATAAATATAAACTTAGACTATTAATATACTTACAAAAGTGCGGATGGCAAGTTGTAAAGCTTTGTTTGCAACTTGCTGGGCTTGGTATATGGAGGGAGAGCTTAGGCAGAGAATACTTGTTTGATGAGTTTTTCCTGCTCCTTGTTGTGAAATTTAAGATAGCCAGTAGCAGGGGATGGGCTTGCTGATCTTGCAACGCATTTAACCTTGCCGTCAAATGCTTCCTCAAGATAGTCTCTAATAAATGTCCAAGCCCCCATGTTTTTAGGCTCTTCTTGTGCCCAAGTTATGGACTTAATGCCAGAATACTTGCTAAGCTCTTTTTTTAATAAAACCGAGTCAAAAGGATAGTATTGCTCGATTCTTATTATTGCAGTGTTGTCAGGCTTTTTGTCAAGTAGCTCGTAGTAAAACTTACCGCTTGTAATGATAATGTTTTCAACTTTTTTAGCATCGGTTGTAGCATCGCCAATGATTGTTTTAAAGCCTTCGTTTGTAAAATCCTCAATGTTGGACTTAACAAGCGGATGGCGAAGTAAAGACTTTGGCGACATTATAATAAGAGGCTTTCTAAAGCTTGATTTTACCTGCCTTCTAAGAGCGTGAAAGAGGTTAGCTGGAGTAGTTAAATTTGCAACTATCATGTTGTTTTGTGCACAGTATTGCAAAAATCTTTCAAGCCTTGCTGAACTGTGTTCTGGCCCTTGCCCCTCAAACCCGTGTGGTAAAAGGTTGACAAGCCCACTCATTCTTGACCATTTATCTTCGCCAGAAGAGATAAATTGGTCGTAAATTGTTACTGCCCCGTTTGAAAAATCACCAAACTGTGCCTCCCAAATTGTAAGTGTGTTTGGGTTTGAAAAAGAGTATCCGTACTCAAAACCTAAAACTGCAAACTCTGATAAAAACGAGTTATATACCTCGTACTTAGCCTTGTCGTTATTAACTGGCGAGAGTAAATTGTAAGGCTTGTTGTCATCCTGATTGTATAAAACGGAGTGTCTGTGCGAGAAGGTGCCCCTTTCGCAGTCCTCACCTGACAGTCTAACACTGTGACCTTCGCTAACTAGGCTTGAATAAGCAAGAAGCTCAGCAGTTGCCCAGTCGATTCCTTTGCCTTTTGCTACAGTTTCCTTTCTATCGTCCAAAACTTTTTGAACTTTTTTATTTACATTAAAGCTATTACCCTCAACCTTAGAGATAACCCCGCCTAGCTCGCTAAATGCTTTTGCGGTGATTTTTGTATCCTTAAAATTGCAAATTTCGTAACCATCCTTAACAGGTTTAATTTTTGACCAAACACCTTCAAGCCAATCGGTTTTTTCTTTTCTGTATGACTTAGCCTCGTCAAAAGCCTTGTCAAGATATGCTTTGATATCTGTCTTGATAGTCTCGTAATCTGCAGATAAGATAATATTTTTTTCTATCAAATTTTTAGAATAAACCTCGTGAGGGTTTGGAAAGTTTTTAATAACATTATACATAACAGGTTGAGTGAACATAGGCTCATCCCCCTCATTGTGCCCATATTTACGGTAGCAAATTAGGTCAATTACAATGTCCTTACCAAATGTTGCACGATATTCAGCAGCTAGCCTTGCTGCTTTAATTACACTTTCAGCATCAATTGAATTTACATGCAATACTGGTGCCCCAACAACTTTTGCAACATCAGTTGAGTAGTTACCGCCCCTTGTGTCCCTAGTGCTAGCAGTAAAACCAACTTGGTTGTCGATTGAAATATGAACCGTACCACCAACATAATATCCAGCAATGCTTGACATAACAAAGCTTTCGTAGACGACACCTTGCCCAACCATAGCGGCATCACCGTGAATTAAAATTGGTAAAACACTTTTTCTTGTTTGTGTGTCGCCATTTAGATCTTGCTTTGCCCTAGCTCTACCTGCAACAACAGGGTTGACAGCCTCAAGATGCGAAGGGTTTGGAGTTAAGGTTAAATGAATATTGCCAAGACCACGAATGTTTCTGTCTTTTGAGTATCCCATGTGATATTTAACATCGCCGCTTCCGCTAAAATCAGCAGGTAGGTAATCGCCCCCTGCAAACTCGGCAAATATTGCCTTTGCTGGCTTACCCATTGTGTGAGTTAAAACATTAAGTCTACCTCTGTGTGCCATACCTATTACAGATTCCTTTATACCGTTTTTAACTGAAACTGCAAGAATTTCCTCAAGAGCTGGAATAAGAGTTTCGCCCCCTTCAACGGAGAATCTTTTTGCCCCCGGAAACTTTAAGTGTATTTGATGCTCGAACATTTCGGCCTGAGATATTTCCCTTAAAAATTGCAATCTTTCCTCTTTTGTAAATGATGCAGATTGTATTTCGGCAGCTTTTGCCTTAAGCCAGTTTGTTTCGGTCTCGCTGTTTATGTAGGCAAAGTCAAAACCAATCTTATCGCAATAAATTTTGTCAAGCCTTGCACAAACCTCAGGATAGGATACTCTAAGCCCTTTAATTATGCTACTGCCAACACTAGGTTTAAGACCAAGTGGGTCAAAGGCGATTTCAAGATGGGCATATTTAGAGTATAGCTCTGTAATGTAGTCTTCAATAGCTTTAGAGTCCTGAGCTTTAACTTGTGGTTGCTGCGATGGTGTAAAAGATACAGCAGCTGCAATGTTTTTGTCTTTTAAGGCTTTTTTAACATCATCAATAGCTTTTTGTTTTTGTTGCTCTTGCAACGCTATTTCGTTAAAAGGAACCGAAACAAACTCATTGCTATTACCTATAACAGATACGCTTCTGTGAGCTAAGTCCTGCCTAATATCGGCAACAACTTCGGGATTGTTAGCAAAAAAACTCTTCCATTCATCACTCACGGACGATGGGTTTTGCTCGTACTTACTATAAACCTCGTAAATATAATATAAATTTGAATGAACCAAGGCCATATCGTTAGCCTTAGATTGAGTAGGGTTGTTACAAAAAGACATATCCTTTTTAAAAAAGAAATATTAAAAAAATATATTTATAAAGTATAAACAAGCCTTAATCAAAATGCAAGAATATATAACAAAAACTAAAACATCGCTTCAAGAAAAATCATCTTTATTTGACAATGTTTTGATGTAATTTATTTTGTAATTTGTTTGTAAAGTTTTTTATGCTTAATGATAAAATTAATGGTAAATCCTTTTTTATTGCAACAAAAAAAGAGTTTATGAATACTTGGTTTGTAAAAGGCACCGATCCCGATGGAAACAGACTTTCGCAGATTATTGTTGGTGATGGTAGCGATGCAAATGAAAGTTATAACATATACCTATCCCGAAAGTTGCAAGAGCAAGAATATTACAAAAATCTAGCATTGCTTCAAGAGCTTAAAAGCCAATTTGACGAGAGTTTTAACGATATTCTTAACCCAAAACCTCTAAGCCTAGGGCAGTTAGACGAGGCGTTGCAAAGTCAGGTGATAAACAACACTCAGCAAGCATCAAATGAGGCTTTAAGCTTGCAAGACAGTATTAAAAACAAGCTTATACAGCAAGCCATTGCTAAAAAAGAAGAGCCTCAAATTCCAAATCCACCACCAAGACAAAATAATCAATCTAGCGATCACGAGCTAGCAACTCCAAGTACCTCCCCCAGTGATGCAAAGCAAGGTACTCAAGATAACCCCGTGCAAAAACCATCTCAAAACCATCCAGAAGCACCAAAAAAAGAAGAGATGCAAGACACATCCCAAATGAAGCGACCCTTCATCTGGCGTACCATGGAGGATTCAAAGGTTAGGTCGTCGCATCAAGAGCTTGATGGCAAAGTTTTCGACTGGGAATCTCAAAGCCAAAAACCGGGTGAAGAATACGGATGCAGATGCTACGCTGAGTTTGTTGATGGCGACCGTGCCGAAAAATACGGCAGAATGGTTCCTTACATGAAAAATGGTAAATACGAACCTCATTTTATTACAACTAAAACACAGGAATCTCTTGACAAAATAGCGGATTGGTATCAAAATCAATATAAAAATTCAAAAGAAAATAAAAAAGATATGATACCCTACTACGGCAACTTACCAAGCGACACTTTGGATAAAAATATTAAAAGAGCAAAGGATAGCATACTGGAGTCAACATTAAGATCAGCTCCTTACTTCTCTGCGGACTACAAGAGAGAATATAACGATTATGCTCTTGCAGATTTTGGTAACTTTAACTATGGTGCCGTTGGAGCTGCAGAGGGCTGGTCGCAGAGCACATTGTTGTGGGCTGGTGATGTCGATCAATTTGGAGGTGATGACGACCCAAGAGATAAAAAAATGATAAGATATGGACATGATTATTACAACAAATACTATGGCGATAAATAAAGCAAAGTGTAAAAAGATAGCTTGGATAATATTTGAGCACATTTTGCTAAGTAGGATGTTGGCGATAATGGTTATAATTATTTTTGCACCTAGATTTTTTCGTCATTTAAATGGTCTACTAATTTATTTGCTTTATTGTTACAACTTTGCTCTAGAAATTATACTGCGAATAATTCTTCGTAAAAATAAAAACAGTAGAAAGTTAATAATTTCTTACAAAATTGCTAGCCATTGTTTTATTTTTATTATTATTCTACTACACTACTTTCGTGCCTTGCCATATGATTTTTTACAGTCTAATTTTTTTTATGATATAATACATCTAATGATTTTGCTACTGGGTTTTGTAGCTGTTGCAATTATTTTCTTATTTGCCATCTTAGTTGGTAAATATTTTTATATTTTGTAAGGCTCTTAACTAATCAAGAGTCTAAATTAATAGAGTAAGTTTTTTGATTAAAAATGTTTATAAAAATTATTATTGCATTGGTTTTGCTTAATTTTAGCATAAATAATGCTCGTAGTGATGGCTTGATGCCGATTTATTCGGATTTTGATGGCATTGTGATAGCTTATGGCTTTGCACCAATGGGGGGCGATTATGGCGAAACAATGGAGGACATACCTTGTGTTAAAGACTTTAATAACAAAGGGGAATATGTTTGTGCTAAGGCTGATTTTATTATGCTTAAAGATAAACATGATAAGTGTAAAATTTATTTTTATAACTATCTTTTCGATGGTCAAAATTTAGATCAAGAGTTTACAGTGGTAAAAAATAAACCAATTACAAAGGGTGAGCTTATTGCCTATTCTACAAACAAAGAGGAATCTAAGGTTCAAAAAGCCAATATTTGTAAAAATAGGTAGAAGCAATACGCAATCTCATTTTCTACGCATAAAATAAGTTTATGATTAAAGATTTTTGCAAAGCAGCAAAAAGTAAGAATAGCTTTTGGTTATTTTTAGCAAGCATGGCGGTAGCGGTTTGCTTGTATTTTTTAATCATTATGGCTCTGTCATTTGCTGTGGCAATGACATTTGGTGAGTATTGCTACTTGCTTGTAACAATAACATTTGTGATTCATTTTATTTGTGTTTTTGTTTTAAAAAAAGAAGCACTCTGTTTTAAAAATATTATGCTGTTTGCAGCAATTCCTGCGCTTAATATTTTATTCTTTTTGAATTTATATTTATTGATACTTACAGGCTTGGTAGTTTTAGTTTATTGTTTTTGCATCTCTAAAAATATAAACTTTAAAAAAGCTTACATTTTTAACTTACTTTTTTATTGTCTTATACTTTGTAGTTTTAATCTTTGGTCTTGTATTATCTTATTTTTTAGGGTTTTCTAAAATGTGCGGCTATTTATATAAAAACAGACTTACTTTAAATAATGATTTTGAAATCGTTAATGTTCTTTACGATTGCGGGGCAACAACATCTTACTGGAATATGGTATATATATTGCCAAAAGGTGATGGGTTAAGTGAATTTCAAAAATTAAACAAGAGGCACTTAGCTTTTAGTGCTTACAGGTGTTATTTTGAGGATTTAGAACTTAAAGTATTAGATAAAAATAAGATTAAAATAAAAACAAAATGCAAAGAAAAACTTTTTCATAAATCTTTGGTTAATGGTGTCACGGTAGTTTTGTAAAATATATAGAAGATTTTATGGGAGATTTTTTCGGTGCAATGTTTTTCTTCTTTGTAATATTTCCATTGGGGTATATAGACTTTAATTTTTATTTTGTAGATGAAATACTTGCATTGATATTGTATCTTTTTACCTTTTGCGGAATATTCGGACACTTTATTTTTGGCATACTCTATTTTATCGCAAGAGTGTTTTCATTAAAAAGATTGCAAAAATTTAGTAAATATCTATTTTTTATTAGCTTAGTTTGTGCATGTTTATTGTTAGCATTATATTTGTCAAAGCCAAATACAGTAAAAATAGTTCCAATGACGAATCTTCCAATAATTCTTGCTGCGATCCTTTTTAGGTGTGCATTAATACATTGCAATTTAATTATTCATACTTCCAAAAACCCAAGAGATAAAAAAATGATAACATATGGACATGATTATTACAACAAATACTATGGCGATAAATAAAACAAAGTGTAAAAAGATAGCTTGGGTAATATTTGAGCACATTCTAATAAGTAGAATATTTGCGATTATGGTTATACTTATATTTTCATCTAGATTTTTTCGTGATTTAAATGATTTACCAATTTTTTCGCTTTATTTATACAACTTTGCTTTAGAAATTATACTGCGAATAATTCTTCGTAAAAATAAAAAAAAGAGAATGTTAATAATATCTTATAAAATTGCTAGTCATTGTTTTATTTTTCTTTTTATTGTGCTATTGCATTTTCATTTCTGGCCATATGGGCTTGCACATTCTAATTTTTTTACGAAAATAATACATTCAATACTTTGGTTTCCATATGTAGTAATGTTTTTAATTGCTTTTTATCTACCATTTTAGTTGGCAAATATTTTGATATCTGGTAATTTTTAAAAATTGATAATATTATTACAACAAATACTATGGCGATAAATAAAACAAAGTGTAAAAAGATAGCTTGGGTAATATTTGAGCACATTTTGCTAAGTAGAATGTTGGCGATAATGGCTATACTTATGTTTTCATCTAGATTTTTTCGTGATTTAAAGGGTATACCGATGTGTTTGCTTTATTCGCTTTATTGTTATAACTTTGCTGTAGAAATTATACTGCGAATAATTCTTCGTAAAAATAAAAACAGTAGAAAGTTAATAATTTCTTACAAAATTGCTAGTCATTGTTTTATTTTTATTATTATTATGCTACACTACTTTCGTGCCTTGCCATATGATTTTTTACATTCTAATTTTTTTTACGATATAATATATCCAGTACTTGTGCTTCCGGGTTTTGCAGCTGTTGCAATGATTTTTTTAGTTGACATATTAGTTGGTAAATATTTTTATATTTTGTAATTTTTAAAAATTGGTTAATGTTATTACAACAAATACTATGGCGATAAATAAAACAAAGTGCAAAAAGATAGCTTGGATAATATTTGAGCACATTTTGCTAAGTAGAATATTTGTAATGATTGCTATAATGCCTTATGTAGCAGACCTTGTTGTTAACATGACATTTATAGCGATATATTTATATAACTTTTTTGTAGAGATTATACTGCGAATAATTCTGTATAAAAACAAGAAAAAAAGAATCTTAATAATCTTTTACAAAATTGCTAGTCATTGTTTTGTTTTTCTTATTATTGTACTATGGCATTTTCATGTCTTGCCAGATAAGTTTTTAGAGCTGTATTTGTTTAAGCATGTAATTTATTTAATAATATGCCTTCCTACCATGGTATTTTTTACAATTACTGTAATAGCTAGTGAATATTTTTGTGATGAATAAAGTTTTGTAAAAGACGATATCATTTTAGCTACAAAGCAGCACATACAATTTTTTGTTACTATTGTAGCATTTGTGGCTAATGAGCCTTATATTAATTCTAAGTATTAATAAAGGATTATTGTTTTTAAAGAAGGATAGCAAGTACTGTATGCAATAGAGCTCTTTTGATTAGATCTCTTTCAATCCTCTTGATTTTAAAAAATATATAATAAATACCCCTCCCCTTTTTAGAGTGAGTAGTCAAGATAACCCCTCCCCTTTTAGGGGAGGCTGGGTGGGGTTTTGAGAGAGCTTAAAAAATATACTTTAAACATTCCCATTAAACACATACCCGCTGCCACCATTTGGTTAAAATAGGCAGCTGGGGGTGGGGGCGTGTGCGTTATTTTAGCAAGATAGCTTTATGTTTTTGTATGGCTTTTAAAGTTAATAGAGTTCAAAGAGGTCCAATCAAGGTTACGGCAGATATCCGATGTAAGGGGTAATTATTAAATTCCGAATTATCTATTGTCTTAATATTAGATTTATATTAGATTTTTTCAAAGCATCTTAGTTTTGCGGAGCGTGACCTTGGATTTTGCTTTGCCTCCTCTTTGCTTACGGCTACGGCACCATTTGACAAGTCTATTATGTTGTTTGCAAAGCTATCGTTTTCGGTTAGTGAAAATTGCTGATACTTGTTGTTTTTTGTTTTTTTAAAATGTAGTTTTACAAAATCTTTAATAATTTTATCTTCAAGAGAGTGAAAGCTAACACAAACAAACCTACCACCGGGTTTTAAAAGGAGTAATGCTTTTTCAACTAAGAATTTAATCTCTTCTAACTCTTTATTTATATATATTCTAATTGCCTGAAAGGTTCTTGTTGCAGGGTGAATGCCAAGGCTATAAGCCATTTTACCGTAACATTTAAAAGCTATATCGGCTAGTTCTTTTGTTGTTTGTATTGGTGCAAGTTTGCGGTTTGTTACTATGTTGTATGCAATTTTTTTTGCAAGCCTTTCCTCGCCGTATTCAAAAATAATATCTGCAAGCTCTGCCTCGCTTAAATTATTGACGACGTCAAAGGCTGTGATTTTGTCGCTCTGGTTCATCCTCATGTCAAGCTTTGCACTTTGCATAAAAGAAAACCCCCTTTCAGCCTCGTCAACTTGCATCGATGATATTCCAAAGTCTGCAACAATTAGATCGCAGGAATTTAATGACACATGATTATCGATATTTGAAAATTTGTCATTAATAAAGCTAAATCTACCGTCCCATTCTTGCCTAAAAGTATTGGCATTGCTTTGCACGCTTGTGTCCCTGTCAAAAGCAATGAGTTTTGATTTGCTTGCAGTTAATAAAGCTTTTGTATAGCCACCAAAGCCAAATGTTACATCTATAATTAAACTATCTTCATTATAATCTTTTTTATATTCCTCTGTAAAGCCAGCAAACTTAATTACCTCGCTTAACATTACAGGAATATGTTTTGGTTTTTTTGGTTCTTCTATCATACTGCTGCTGTTTGCATTATTGGCTCGTTGCTTTTTTTAACATATATCTTGCCTGAAAATCTTAAGTCTATGGATTCTATTTTTTTCTTAATAGTCTGCAAATAGGATGTATGGTTAAAGTATTTGTACAAAGAGCCAATCTCATCTTCATCCGATAGTAAAAGCTTGGTGCCGTCTTTAAGATTTATCGTCCACGACATACATTCAAATAAGTCGGCACTCATGACATTTGGATAAAAGTTATTAAAAGCAAAGATTGCCCTCTGTAAAGTCTCAATTTTTGTGTGTAATTTTTCACCTTCGCAGGTTGCATTGATAATAGGTGCATCCCTTAAACTATTTGGTATTACTTTTTTAAATTCTATTACCGAAGAATCGGAATCGACAATAAATGTTTTATTTGTAGAAGTTTCTTTAGATTGATAATTTACGAGGAAGTTAATTTTCTTTTCAAAAACAATAATTTTAATTTTATTATCAAAATACCTTCTAATATAGACATCTCTTACTAATGGATTTTCTTTTATCTCTGCATAAATTTGATTAAGATCGACCATTGCTATATTTTGCGATGCTGTGTATTTGTTTGCGATATTTTCAATTTCAATTTTATCTATATTTCTTAATTCGTTGACTGTAACGATAGGAGATTGCTTGTTAAAAAAACCAAAGCTTAAATTATGCACATATCTAAGCTGATTTGCAAATAGAGCTAAAACCTTGTCCCTCGTGCCACCAATGTTAAATGTTAAGCAGGATAGGTAAATTGATGCTGATAAAAAAAATATTATTAACAGAAAGGATACAATTTTATGGGTTGCAATGGATATCGACCTACGCATTGATATAAAGGCCAGTCTGTCCTTTGTAAGTAGTCCAGCTATTAAGCTTGAGACAAAATTACAAAACCTCCATATCATATCAATTTAAGATGAAATTTTAGATCGAGCCATATCTAGCTTTTTCAATCAAACTTACTACAATATCCTTGTAACTCATGCCTTGGTAGTGAGCTAAGATTGCAGGTAGCAAAGATGTTGGCGTCATTGCTGGGTTAATGTTAGTTTCAAGATATATGTATTGGCCTTGTTGGTTCACCATAAAATCGCTTCTTGACACATGATTCGCCTGAAGCAGCTTGTGCATTTGTAGAGCTTTTAGTTCCAAGCTTTTTAGTAAAGATGGATCAATACTTGGTGGCAAAAGTTTGTCGCTTGCACCTTTTGTGTATTTTGCAGCATAATCAAAAAAGCCACTTTTTGGTCTAATTTCAACCGAGCCTGCGATTTCGTCGTTAAAAATACCAATTGAAATATCAACGGCATTTTCAAAAAGATCCTCAAAAACATAAAAACTTTCGCTGTTATTTTTTACAAATTCAATTTCTTCGCTTTTTAACTTTTCGCCAATGCTTAGTTTGTAACATCCGCAAGATGAGCCTTGCGAGTTTGGTTTAATAAGAGTTTTTCTTTCAATACTATAATTGCCTTCAATTAAATCCTGTGTTGAAATTAACCTACTATTGCTAGCTGTTTTAATGCCAACAGCTTTTGCTATAGCACAAGTAAAGTTTTTATTCATGCCAGAGCAGGATGCAAAATAACCAGAATGACTGTAAGGAATTTGCTCATAGTCCAAGATTTTTTGCAAAACACCATCCTCGCCCCATTTACCGCACATTGCATTAAGCACTACATCTGGCTTAACATCCTTAAGTGTTTGCTTGAGAGTTTGGGGTAAAAAGTCGTATCTTACAAGAGAATAATTTGCATTACCTTTAAGTGCTTCCTCAATAGAATTTGCGGTAGACCTAGAAACATCGGCTTCAACATCGGTGCCACCACATACAAGTAAAATCTTTTTTGTCATAATTGGTAACAAATACAAAACACATATCTAATTTTACAAGTTTAAATGTCTTACTTTTTATTGCAATAAAATTATGTAAAAAAGTAGTACTCGAATTGTTTTACTAAAAGCTACTTTTAATACTTGTGTAAAAAAGGTAGTTTTAGAATGTAAAATAATATTGTTTTCTTGACAAATTACGATACTTTTTATAGGTATTTGAAGTATACAAACGATATTATTATGCAAGAATTTATGGGTAAAATAATTAGCTTTTTTAATCATAAAGGTGGAGTTGGAAAAACGACTCTTGTACATAATGTTGCTTTTGCATTAAGCGATTTAGGCAAAAAAGTTTTACTAATAGACGCCGATCCGCAAATGAACTTAACCTCTGCAGTTTTTGGCTTAAGTACAAGCTTGGAGTATTCAACTGAAGCATCTTCAAAATGGTCGCAGCTTACAAGCAAACATCAATCAATTTTAGAGTTTTTAAATGAAAAATTAAAAAAAGAATCCTGCAATAAAATACTTTACACAACCACTAATACAAAAGTTACTCCAATTACATTACTCACTGGAGACATTAATATTCCGACAATGGAGGCTGAGTTGTTTAATATCTTAAAAAGTAATAATTCGTTTAATCGTAATACTATATCGGATTTTGAAAATGCAATTGCAAAATTAGCAGATGATTATGATTTTGTGTTAATAGACACATCACCAAGCTCAAGTAGTATTATTAATGCTTTAATGATTTTGTGTTCCGATTATTTTATAGCACCAACATCACCATCGTTTTTTTCAATACAGGCAATAGATAACTTGCAAACAGTTTTTTCAAACTGGCTATCATTACTTGATAGC
The DNA here is from genome assembly GCA_945889175.1 of Rickettsia typhi. Lineage (GTDB taxonomy): Bacteria > Pseudomonadota > Alphaproteobacteria > Rickettsiales > Deianiraeaceae > CAMCVL01. The sequence goes on along the minus strand of CAMDBF010000006.1, from coordinate 907 downwards.
TTTCACAGAGCTATAGGGTTAAATGGCTTAAGCTTTAAGGTGAAATTTTTAGGTGTTGTTGTTCAAATGGCAAAAAGATATAAAGGCTCTGGATCTAGTGCAGCAACCCGTTGGATTGGAGAGGTCGATACAAGTATTAGTAGGTTTGTATCTTGGGCTAATATGAGTAAAAAATTTGTCATTACAGAAGCAGAATTTGCAAAAATTTTTACAAACATAGGGGCAAATGGTTACAAATCCAAACCGTTTTTAATTGAAAAATGCTGTGATTTTACACCTACACTTAAAAGCATTGCTGAGCATTTTGGGGTGCCAGTAATCTATCTTACCGATGACTTGTGCAAACAATATGTTGAAGATCATAACAAAAGGGTAAAAGAATATAATAAAAAAATTGAACCTGGTGAGCATAAAATGAAAGTACTTAGTGCCGTACCAAACATATCAGACGAATCAAAACAAGAGCAATACACCAAGTCCTTTGATAGCATATCAACATCCTATAAAAAAATTGCAGCGGATTTTTTAAATCTCAATTAAGGAAATATATAAAATTACATGTGGTATTGGTTATAAAATATTAAGTTAATTCGTAATATTTTATCTTTTGCCGAATTAACACGATAGCCAACAGCAATTATCATGTCAAGGTTGTAGTGTAATAACTCTCTTTTGACATCTCTACCACCTTCTTTTTGAACTAGTGAGAATTTCTCGCTAGTTGAACTTTTGTCTAATTCTTGGATATCGTAGATATTTTTAATAGACCTCTTCCTTAACCCCTACCATCTTAAACCCCTCCCCTCTTAGGGGAGGTTGGGTGGGGTAATATCTATTAAACCTCTTTTATTCTATTAATCTTAAAAACCATAGCAAAACATAAAGTTATCTTACTAAAATTAACACA
>CAMDBF010000005.1 GCA_945889175.1 Rickettsia typhi | reverse complement strand
GATTAATAGAATAAAAGAGGTTTAATAGATATTTACCCCACCCACCCTCCCCTAAGAGGGGAGGGGTTTAAGATGGTAGGGGTTAAGGAAGAGGTCTAATGTTAGTGTTAAAATTAGTTGACTGGATATGATTATGTAATAGAACTCTTGTCCTCAAAAAACTTTGCTTGATGTTTAAGCCAGAGTAGATCGGTGTACATGTCTCTTTTTTTGATTGGGTTGCGTAACAAGTAGGATGGGTGGTAAAGGCATGCCAGCTTTATCTCTCTACCTGCAATGTTTATATTAAATAATTTTTGTCTTGCAGTCGATATTCCATCGATTTTCAAAAAGTTTTTAAGCGGGGTGGAGCCGATGAGTAAAATTTTGTCAATATTTTGAAGTTCAATAAGTTTTTCAACAAATGGTTTGCAAGATTGCATCTCGCTCTCGGTTGGAGCTCTGTTTGCAGGTGGCCTGTAAAATACACAGTTTGATATCAAAAAGTCCTTTTCTCTTGTTAGATTAATGGACTTAAAAGCCTCCATTAAAAGCTTACCACTGCGACCGCAAAAAGGTATTTTGTGTATGTTTTCATCCTCACCTGGTGCTTCACCTATAAGCATTAGTTTTGATGTAAGGGAGCCATCGTAAAATACAGTATTCGTTTGCGATGTTTTAAGGGGGCAGTGTTCAAATTTTTTTACTATTTCATTAAGCTCTTCAATATTTTTACAATTTGCAAGTGATTGGTTTATATTGTTAAGCCAATGTTCTTCTTTGGGTGTAGATGGTTTTGGTTCTTGTAAAGCTGCCTCCTTTGTATCATTGTTTTTACTTGGCATTTTTACCTGAGATTGTTTAGTATTTTGCGAACTCGATTGCAAAGGAATTGGTGTTTGAGATTTTGCTTGGGCATTGGATGAAAAAAGCTTTTTGAAATCTTTTTGTAAACATGGAGAGAAATTCGTGCAAAAATCCTCTTCATAACAATCCTGTAGAAAGGTTAAGAAGGATAGAAATTCTGGCTTTAGAGTATCTATCCTAATGTTTTTTTCAGCTGTCATGGTTAATTGATTTGGCCGTTTGTACCGTCCCCGTATTTAGCAAGTTTAGCAAGCTTAGAACCTTTAAATCCAGTACCAACAGGTATAAGCTTACCTATAATTACATTTTCTTTAATACCAAGGAGCTCATCACTTTCGCCGGCAATTGCAGCCTCAGTAAGAACCCTAGCAGTTTCCTGAAAGGAAGCTGAAGATATAAAGGATTCATTTTGCAAGGATGAATCAGTAATACCTTGTAAAATTCTTGTAAAAGTTGGAGCCTTAAGACCAACAGCCTCAAGCTCTCTACCTTTGGCAACTGCCTCTCTGTATCCAATTTTTTGACCAACAGAAAAGTCACTATCACCAACATCATCAATAGCAACTTTTTGAAGCATGTATTTAATGATAACCTCAATGTGTCTGTTGTCAATTTTAACACCTTGAAGTTTATATACAGATTGAATCTCCTCTATCATGTAGGAAATTAGACTTTTAACACCACGTATTCTTAGTATATCGTGTGGGTTAGAATCTCCATCAGCGATCATTTCACCTTTTTTAATTACAGAGCCATCATGAACCAAAATGTGAGAGTCTTTAGCAACCATGTATTCAATATCTTCGGTACCATCCTGAGGTCTAACAAGTATCTTCTTTTTAGATCTGTAATGTTTAACTTCAATAACAACGCCATCAGCCTCACTTAATATTGCGGATTTTGCAGGTCTTCTTGCTTCAAACAAGTCAACAACCCTAGGTAGACCACCTGTAATATCCTTACTTTTTTGTTCAGCCTTAGGAACTTTAGCTATTATATCACCAATGCTAATATTTTCACCATCCTCAATATTTATAACCGACGATATAGGAAAGAAATATCGAACAGCATTATTATTAAGAGTTTTAACATAGCCATCGTTACCATCTTTTAACATGATTCTTGGGTGAAGATTGGATTTTATGATAACCTTAGTTGCAACGCCAGTGTCAGCATTATCCTCTCTGTAGGATATGTCTTTGATGAAGTCAGCAAACTCCGCTGTACCGTTATACTCGGATATGATAAGAGTGTTGTACACATCAGCTTCGTATATAACTTGACCTTGTTTTACTTTTTGACCATCTGCAACTAAAACCTTGCTACCATATGGTAAGATGTGCTTAAATACATCTTTATTGTCGTTTTCAACAGCAAGAGTTGCGGTGTTGCTAACAACGTAAACATCACCTTTTTTGTTTGTAACAAATCTAGCATCGATAAATGATATGATACCATCAATTGTCGATTGAATAAAAGGCTTATCCATATGTTTAAAGGCTACGCCACCAACGTGGAATGTACGCATTGTAAGCTGAGTACCAGGTTCACCAATTGACTGAGCCGCTATAATACCAACTGGGTCACCAACTGTGATAGTCTCTTCGGATGTTAGGTTACGCCCGTAGCATTTTGCACATATACCGTATTCCGATGCACAGGTAATAACCGATCTTACCTTAATTGAAGATACATTACTTGAATCGACAATTGGAACAATTGATTTGGTAATTAAAGTGTTACGAGGTAATATTAAATTGCCTTTTTTGTCTTTTAAATCTTCAGCAAAAACTCTACTGTAGCAAACCTCACCAAGACTTTTAATAACACGGCTACCATCAAGTTCTGTATAGACTTCAACTCCATCCATTGTTCCGCAATCGTTACTTGTAACAATACATTTATGAGATACATCGACAAGTCTTCTTGTTAAGTAACCTGCATCGGCTGTTTTAAGAGCAGTATCCGCCATACCCTTACGAGCACCATGTGCCGATATAAAGTACTCAAGCACTGTTAATCCTTCCTTGAAGTTTGAAATAATAGGGGTTTCGATAATATCACCATTTGGTTTTGTCATAAGTCCTCTCATGCCTGCTAGCTGCTTAATTTGAGCCACACTACCTCTTGCACCAGAATCTGCCATCATAAAAATTGAATTGATAGCAACGGAGTTTGCAGTTTTGGAAAATTTTTCCATCATGGCATCTGTTACCTTGTTGATACAAAATTGCCATTCGTCAGTAACCTTGTTATATTTTTCACCTTGAGTAATATAACCCTCAGAGTAATTTAGTTCGTAATCGCTAATTTTTTTGTAAGACTGCTCTACAAATTCCTTTTTTTCTTCAGGGACAACTATATCGTCTTTACCAAATGATATAGCGGCAATTGTTGAGTATTTAAACCCAAGTTGCAATACTTTATCGGCAAAAGATACTAATACACTTTGTGGAAAATGTTGATATATGTCGCTAAAAATTGTTTCAAGATCTTTCTTTTTAAATAATTTATTAAAAGCAGAGAAAGAAATTTTATTTTGACCTAAAGGCAAGCAGGAGTAAAGCATCACACGACCTGGAGTTGTTTCGTAGCATGTTGGATCCTCACAATCGGAATTGATAAAGTTAATTTTTTGATTAGCCTTAACATGCCCAAGAATTACTGCTACCTCTGTTTCTTTAACTGAGTAATAAATTTTTTGTAACCCTATGTTTGTAGATTTAATTTTTCTCGTTTCCTTTGCAGACTGATTACCATAGTCAATCATTAGAGTAATGTAGTAAATACCAAGTACAACATCTTTATCTGGAGTAATGATAGGCAAACCACTTGAGGGTGATATTGTGTTGCTTGTTGACATTATAAGGACTCTAGCTTCGGTTTGAGCTTCAAGAGAAATAGGTAAGTGAACAGCCATTTGGTCACCATCGAAGTCGGCATTAAAAGCCTTACATGTTAATGGGTGAAGCTGAATTGCTTTTGTATCCAAAAGCTTAGGTTCAAAAGCCTGAATACCAAGTCTGTGTAGGGTTGGGGCACGATTAAGAAGGATTGGGTGTCCTTTAACAACTTCATCTAGTATTTCCCATATCATAGGGTCTTTAAGATCTAGAGCCTCTCTTGATGAGCGGAATCTTGTTGAATCACCGTAAAGTTCCATTTTAGCTATAATAAAAGGTCTAAACAACTCGATTGCTATAGCCTTTGGTAATCCACATTGATGTAGCTCTAAGTTTGGACCTACAACAATAACTGATCTAGCTGAATAGTCAACCCTTTTACCAAGTAAGTTTTGTCTAAAACGACCTTGCTTGCCTTTTAGCATATCAGCTAAAGACTTAAGAGGTCTGGATCCAGAGAGGTTAGTAACTTTAATTTTTTTATTATCCAGTAATGCCTCAACAGCCTCTTGTAGCATTCTTTTTTCGTTGACAACAACTGGACTTGGTGCACCAAGTTCTATAATTTGCTTTAAACGATTGTTTCTGTTAATAACCCTTCTGTAAAGATCGTTAAGGTCGGATGATGCAAATCTACCTCCATCAAGTAAAACCAAAGGTCTTAAATCAGGTGGAAGAACTGGAAGTACATTAAGAACCATCCACTCAGGATTATTGCCAGAATTTATTAAGGACTTTAATAGAGTAGCTCTTTTTAGATTGGATGCTCTTTTTGATCTTGAGTTTGTTGTTTTTAGCTCTGCGGTTAGTTTTTCGTAAAGATCTGGCATGTTAATTTTTTTGATAAGCTCCAAAATAGCCTCGGAACCAAAATTGTATTTAAATGCGTCAGAACCGTACTTGTCAAGAGCCTCTTGTACTGCTTCCTCTTCAAGAACATCGCCAACATTTAAATCTGTAAGACCAGGATCTGTAACGACATAAAGTTCAAAATAAACAATTGGTTCAATTAGCTTGTTGGGAATGTTTAAAAGTGTTGCAATTTTTGATTGCATAGCACGCCAAAACCAAGGGTGCAAAACTGGGTAGCTAAGATTTACATGACCCATTCTTTCTCTTCTAACTCTTGCAGTTGTAATTTCGGTTCCGCATTTTTCACAAACAACTCCTTCATATTTAAGTCCTCTATATTTACCACAAAGACATTCGTAATTTTTGATTGGTCCAAAGATTTTAGAACAAAACAAGCCATCTCTTTCTGGTTTAAGAGTTCTGTAGTTTATTGTGTCTGCTTTTAAAACTTCGCCACAAGATCTCTCTCTTATTTTGTTGGGACTTGCTATTGAAATTTTAATCTTATCCGGTGAGTTTTTGTAAAAAAAAGATTTGACATATTTCGACACATCATCCTCCGAAAGTCTAATTACCTGATCATGTTCCGTTACTTCGCTAACTGCATCGCTGTAATTTATTTGCTCGTTTGTAAGGTTAGACATAAATTAAAAATATAGATTAACAAAACACTCAAAATTTTATAAAAAGGATTACTTGTTTTACCAAGAATCCATTTCAAGACTAAGATTTAATCCAAGTGCATTAAGTTCCTTTACTAACACATTGAAAGATTCAGGCATTCCATAGGAGAAATTAATATCCCCCTTAATGATAGACTCGTACATTTTAGACCTTCCATCAATATCATCGGATTTAACAGTAAGCATTTCTTGTAGAGTGTAGGAAGCACCATATGCTTGCAAAGCCCAGCATTCCATTTCACCAAATCTTTGACCACCAAAGTTAGCTCTACCACCAAGAGGTTGCTGAGTAACCAAACTGTATGTTCCAACAGATCTTGCATGAATTTTCTCGTCAACAATGTGGTGTAGTTTTAGCATGTAAATATAACCAACGGTTACTTTTCTTTCAAACCTTTCACCAGTTAATCCGTCGTATAGATAAGATTGACCAGATTCGTCGAGACCAAGTTTTTTGTACATGTTGGTAATATCCTGAGTGTCAAAGCCACCAAATGAAGGGCAGGCAAAAAGAACACCTTTTTTTGACCAATCTGTAAGCGTAGTTTCAATCTCTTCTTTTGGCATGGACTTAACTGTCTTGTCAAAAGATGGTGAGGATATAATGTTTCTAACCATTTCCATGATTTCGTCATTAGCCTTTTTTTGCTTCATCATTTCATCGATTCTTTTTGCGACAGTTTTTGAAACAAGACCAAGGTGAGTTTCAAGAATTTGCCCTATGTTCATTCTTGATGGTATACCAAGTGAGCTAAGAACTATATCAAGCGGTGTTCCATCTTCCAAGAATGGCATGTCTTCAACTGGTAATATTTTAGACACAACACCCTTGTTACCGTGTCTACCAGCCATTTTATCACCTGGTTGCAAAGCTCTTTTTGTAGCAATGTAGACTTTAACCACAGCAATAGTTCCTTGCTGCAAATCGTCTCCGTCAACAATCGATGATGCGATTTGATCGTAGTATTTTTTATTTTCTAGAACAAGAGTTTTGTGAAGATTTTTGATATCATTAAGTTTTTTATTAAGTTGAGAGTCCTCAAGTTTAATGGTCAACTTTTTTTCGAGACTTTCTGTCAACATTTTTTTGTCAGCCTTGGCCTCTTTTAATATATCATTAATTGCATTATCGCAGTAAAATTCTATTGCTTGATTTTTTAAACTTCTTTCATAAGCTAGGTCAAGAAGCTCCTTTCTTTCAATTTCAAGAGCTCTTTGGCATTTATCATAACCTCTTTTTGTTAGTATTTTAACTCCAACAACTGTTCCGTAGACACCAGATGGGACTGTTAAAGATGAGTCTTTTTTATCACCACCTCTTTCGCCAAATATTGCTTTTAATAGCTTTTCTTCAGGTGTCAAAAGGTCTTGCACCTTAGGACTAACCTTGCCAACCAAAATATCTCCTGGTTGTACATATGTTCCCTCAAGAACGACCCCAGATTCATCAATTGTTCTAAGTTCACTTGAATTTACACCCGGAATAGATCTTGTAATCTCTTCGGGTCCTATTCTTGTGTCTCTAACAAATGCTATATGCTCTGATATATGAACTGTATCGAAGTATCCGTTTGAGCAGACCTTTTCGGATAAAATAATTGAGTCCTCAAAGTTGTAACCGTTCCAAGTCATAAATCCAACTAGAAGGTTGCGACCAAGAGCAAGCTCGCTGTTTGATATCGACTGACCTTCGGTAAGAATATCTCCTTTTTTGACTTCTTGGTTAAGCTTTACTATGGCTCTTTGCGGGGTAATAGTTCCGCCTGTGTTGGAAGATATGTCAAATAAATTGTAGACATCAACTGTAGGTCCATTTTCATCCTGCGATGTAATTAAGATTTTTTCTGAAGAAATAAAGCTCACAATACCATTTTTTCTTGCACGCATCACATCGTAACTTCCGTCAACAATAGCTCTTTCGGTTCCTGTACCAACTAAAGGTTCTTCGGGATGCACTAGGGGAAGAGCTTGCTTTTGCATATTTGAACCCATCATGGCTCTACCAGCGTCGGTATTTTCAATAAAAGGAATCAAAGATGCACCAAGGGAAACAAGCTGGTTAGGATTGTAGTCGATGTAGGAAACATTTTCAGAAATTACTTGAACAATTTCGCCGTTGTATCTTGATGTCACAATATTTGATTTGATTTTGTTATCTTCAAAATCTCTTTGGTTTATACTTGTAATATAATTGCCAGCTTCTTGACTAGGGGAAAGGTAGACAACTTCATCTGTAATTTTTCTGTTATTAACTTTCCTGTAGGGGGACATTATGAAACCATGTTTGTCAAACTTTGAGTGCAGAGCAAGATTCATGATAAGACCTATGTTTTGACCCTCGGGAGTTTCTATTGGACAGATACGCCCGTAGTGAGTAGGGTGAACATCCCTTACCTCAAAAGTTGTTCTTGATTTTGAGACGCCACCTGGTCCAAAAGATGATATTCTTCTTTTGTGAGCAAGTCTTGAAAGCGGATTGGTTCTGTCCTCAAGCTGTGAAAAAGTTGAAAGTAAAAAGAACTCTCTTATGTCAGGGTTAATTGAGGATACTATATCTGATATAAAGGCATTTTCCAAAGTCATAGAATTCAGTTTTTCAAGAACAGTTCTTGATAATTTTGATGCAGCGGATTTAATCGAATTTTCTATCAGTTCCGATGGTAATCTAATTCTTCTGTTTGACAAGGAGTCTACATCCAGATCGGTAATTAACTTTCTTTTGTAGTGAATCATTCTTTTAACTGTTGCAATTACATCTTCCTTAGTTACAAACATCATGTCTTCGGCAATATCTAAACCTAAGACTTGGTTTAGCTTCATTCTACCAACTTCGGTTAAGTTGTAAGAATTTTTAGATTGGAATGTGTATTCAAGTAATCTTTCAGCGTCCTCAATAGAAAACTGACTACCTGGCCTAATTGTTTTAAAGAAAGCCTTTAGAGAAGCCTCCCTTGTATAAGCTTGAGAGTAGAGAGTGTTGAATAAAACTGATTTTAAAACACTTGTAAGAGTTAATTTTAAGTTTTTTTCTTCAGATGTTTTGGAGGATTTTAGTCTGTTGACAAAGTCTTCATCTATTATAAATCCAGGTTCTTTTTCTTCAAAGCCAGCAACTATACCGTGATTAATAAGCGAAGATGGGTCTATGTAAAGTTTAGGATTTTTTCTTAAAATACCTTGATTGATATTGGTAAAGCTTTTTACTATAATTTCCTTATCCTTGTTTAAAAGGTTAAACCAGAGGTTAATTTCACTTGCTATTTCTATAAACGTTTTAGGGTCGGCAACTTCAAAAAGAGCAAATTCTTTAACATATTTTACCTCTAATGTTCCAAAGAACATATCGGATATTTGCTCCTGAGATACATCAAAGAGAGAAAGTATACTCACTATTGAAAACTTTCTTTTTTTATTAATTCTGCAGACAACATTATCACTTGGTTCCATTTCAAAGTCTAGCCAACTACCTTGGTAAGGTATTATTCTTGCTGAGTAAAAATGCTGATTAAGGTTGTCAAGGGTTGAATTAAATATAACCCCAGGGGATCTGTGAATTTGTGAAATAATGATTCTTTCAACGCCATTAACCAAAAAATTTCCTCCCGATGTCATTATGGGTAAGTCAAAAAGATATGCCTCTTGAGTTTTTATTACATCAACAGATCTGGCTCCCGACAGTTCGTCAACACTAAAAAGAATAAGGTTAAAAACACCATGTATTGCAACTGCATAACTTAATTGTTTTTCCTTAGATCTTTCGTAGGATAAAATTGGCTTTTTTATTACGACATCTTTAATGATAACCTGAGCGGTCTGTAGGTCGTTAATTACAGGAAAAACAGATGCAACTATTTCAAGAAGTCTATCCTTGCTTGGCAGGTAGCCCTGTAAATCATCGTGATACTCGGAGTAAGTACCTCTGCTAAATAAAGCTTTAATCTCATCTTTATTAATATCACCTTTAACAGTTGATTTTGAATTTGAAGAGGTAATAAAATTACAAATTTTATCTAAACTAATTCTTTTTGTCATAGCAAATAAGATAGCAAACTAAAAGGACTGAACAAAATTAATAAAACCAAAGGTAAGGCGAAGCAAAGCAAGTCAAAACTTTATAGCAAGTCAAAAACATTATTTAATAAAATGCAAAAAGTTATTTTTAAAGACCTGTCTCGTGTTTTTTTGTTTATGATAGAATTCATAGCAATACAGTGCAACTATGTTTAGTTAAAAATTGCAAATTTAATTTTTCAATATCCGTAATACGCAAGAAATATTTTGCATAGAAAGGACTACAAAGATGTTAGTAAAACTTACTAGCACTTTTTATTATAGTTACCAATAAGTACTATAATGCAAAATGCTGAATTTGCCTTGACAGAAAAAATCAAACTTAACTGTCAAATACAAATTATTTCACTTCGACTTTAGCGCCAGCTGTTTCTAGTTTAGCCTTAACTTCGTCAGCAGTTTTTTTGTCAACACCTTGTTTAACAGGTTTTGGAGCTGCTTCAACTAAATCCTTAGCTTCTTTTAAGCCTAGACCAGTAAGTTCCCTTACAACTTTAATTACATCAAGTTTTTTATCACCAACAGCAGTAAGAATAACATCAAATTCTGTTTTTTCTTCGACAGCGGCAGCAGCAGGACCGGCAGCAGGACCAGAAGAGAAAGCAGCGGCAGAAACGCCCCATTTTTCTTCCAAAGCTTTAGCAAGTTCGCTAGCTTCAAGAACTGTTAATTTAGAGAGTGCTTCAACTAGAGTGTCTATGTTTGACATAAAATCAAAAACTAAAAATCAAAAACTAAAAAATTATTAAAATATTAAATTTATCAACTAACCTAAACAATACACTTAATTGACAAATTTTTATTAAGCAGCGCACTTATCATCGGCTTTTAACTGAATGATAAAAGCAAGCTTTGCAGCAACACCATTGATGGTACCGATAAGCTTTGCACGCATTTCGTTTTCGGTAGGTAGTGCAGCAAAAGCAGCAACACCAGCCTGATCGTAAAATGTTGTTTTATTTGCACATCCTATAACCTTGGCAGAACTATCCTTTGTAAAGGCAATAATTGCTTTTGAAGCTAAAATTGGCTCTTTTGCAAAAATAGTTAATACTTGACCTGAAAAAGAGTCCTTAAGTAAATCAAAAGACCCTTCAGCAGCAATTTTATTAAGAGAATTTTTTATTACAACAGTACTTGCAATCTTTGCAAGAGCTCTTCGTAATACAGATACTTGAGCAACTGTTACTCCTGTAAAGTCTAATAGGTAGACATACTCTGAAGATGAGTATTGTTTTTTAACTTCAGCAACTACTGAAAATTTGTCTTCTCTTTTCATATAAAATTTTGATGCAAGCAATAAACTAAACACATAGTAAAACATATTTTTAGACTTGAAAAGTAGATATGTCAAGATTTTTATTTTATTTTTTTTCTAAAGCAGTTTTTTGCAAAAATATGTATTAATTTAGATAAAACTTTTTAATAAAAAAAAGTAAATTTCTTGTGTAATGAATGTTTTATCTATATGGGTTGCAATACACAACTAAACTTTAAATTATATGCTTTTTATTAATCGAATTGTTATTTTTTTAAAAAAAAAAGATAATTTTTCTTGCATTTGCAAAAACCCTCTGTTAAACTTTTTTTACAATTACAATTTCTATGTTTTAGTATAATATAAATTGTTTAAAAAGCTGTTTCACCTAGGGGGGCAACCCCTTGGGTTTGTTTTTAACAATAAAAAAAATCTCAAAAAATATCAAAAACTTATCTTGCATAACATTACAAAATAAGTTATAATAACGATGTAAGTATCATTTTTCAACCAATCTTTATTGCATATAAAATATGAAGCTTCTTTCAAATACAAACGTCAAAAGACTTGCGATTATTGATGGCATTAGGACGCCAATGGGCAAATACGGTGGTGCCTTAAAGGATATTCAAACAGATGATTTGGGTGCTTTGGTTTTTAGAGATTTACTTTCAAGACTCCCATTTGACAAAAAAATTATCGACGAAGTCATAGTTGGTTGTGTTGCAAATCCAAGCCATGCCGCAAATATAGCTAGAGTTATAGGCTTGAAAGCAGGTTTTGACTTACAGACTCCAGCATTCACTGTAAGCCGTAACTGCGGGGCAGGGCTTGAGGCGGTATCCAATGCTATGGTTCGTGTTAATGCTGGCTATGGTAGGGTCTACGCGGTTATGGGGGCGGAGTCGATGAGTAATATACCTATGCTGTTTAATAAAAAAATGAAGGCTTTTTTTGAGGCACTCTCTAAAGCAAGAAGCCTTAGCGAGAGGTTAAAAGTTTTGTCAAGTTTTAGACTTGGTTTTTTAACTCCAGTTATTGCAGTTCAACTTGGACTAACCGACCCAACATGTGATTTAATTATGGGCTTAACAGCCGAAAATATTGCCGCTGACTTTAAAATAAGCCGTGAAGAGCAAGATATTTTTGCAGCCAGAAGCCACAACCTTGCTGAGGCTGCAACAAAAAATGGAATCTTTAATCAAGAAATCTTAAAAATTTGCACAAATAAAGAAAAAGCTATCTTCGCTGAAAGCGATGAAGGAATTAGAAACGGACAGACTAAAGAAGCACTTGCAAAGTTAAAACCCTTCTTTTTAAAACCCCATGGCAGCGTTACTGTTGGCAACTCCTCGCAAATTACTGATGGAGCCTGCGGTATGATTTTAATGGACGAGGATCTTGCAAAAGAGCAGGGCTTAAAGCCTCTTGGTTATGTTAAAAACTTTGCATTTGCAGGCTGCGACCAAACAAGAATGGGCCTAGGTCCTGTTTTTGCTATTTATAAGCTGCTTAAATCTTACTCAATGACTACAAAGGATATTGATTTGTTTGAAATTAACGAAGCATTTTCGGCTCAAGTAATAGGCTGTTTGAAGGCTTTTGAAAGTAAGGAGTTCTTTAAAAAACATTTTGACGACGATACAATAGGCTCGGTTGACATTGACAAGCTTAATGTCAACGGCGGAGCAATAGCCTTGGGTCACCCCGTTGGCATGAGTGGGGCAAGAGTAATTTTGCACCTAGCTAAGGAGCTTAAAAGAAGAAACCTACAAAGAGGCGTAGCAAGCCTTTGCATTGGCGGCGGACAGGGCGGCGCAATTATTGTTGAAGCCGAGTAGTAAAAATAGCAAAAATACTTGGCTTTGCATTGCCTTACCTTTAGCAAACTAGCTAGATATTAGACCATTTCGAGTTTTAAAATAGTGTTATATCTGCTTGCTAACTATAAAAATCAAATATATTTTAATAAATAAGACAAAAACCTTTGTAGTTAAAGGCTGCAATTCCTTATGTATACTTTATGTAGGAGGTCTATTTTATATACCAATTTTCTATCCCCATTAGGCTCGCCACGCCAGCCAGCTTTAGCTGGCAGGGGGGTGGCGTGCGAGCCTTGCCAAAAGTACTTTGCTTTGCAGAGATTTTTGTTTTTAAAAAAAAGAGGTATGATTATGCAGTAGGGGTTATGGAATGGGCCTGTTAATACAACTAATTTTTAATTGGATTTGGTATAACCTTATTAACATCTACCAAAAAGCCACGCTTAACGGGATTAAATAAATTATCTCCATACCAATCCCGCCTCAGGCTCGCCGCCTTAACTTGCCCCTTTTGGTTAAACAGTACAAGCAGGGGTGGCGATGTGGGTCTTGTTTTGCAAAAGCTTAGGTCAAGAGATGGTTAGTTAATCTTTAAACTTAAAATTAAGGCGTGTAGGGCGATGCCCCTTTAAAAAATGCCAGAGTTTTAACAAATTTTTCGGCAAATTCATCGCTGTTATCCTTAGTGATGATTAATGGTGGTAAAAGCCTTATTACATTGCTGCCAGCAGTTGCAAGAAGCAAGTTGTTCTCCCTTGCTTTAGCTACAAAATCTTGGGGTTTAAGTGCATCTGTACATTCAAAACCACGCATTAAGCCAAGCCCCTTGATTGAGGTAAAAAACTCTGGATAGGAGTCGGTTATTAACTGCATTCTTGCGTTAAGATAGGTTGCTTGGTTACTTACTTCCTGCAAAAAGGCTTCCTGCGAGATTGTATCAAAAACCTCCATGCCAACTGCCATGGCAAGAGGGTTGCTACCATATGTTGTGCCGTGAGTACCTATTGTAATGCCCGATGCTGCCTTGTTTGTAGCTAGGCAACCGCCAAGAGGAAAGCCATTTGCAATACCCTTTGCAAATGCAATTAAGTCTGGCTCGATTGATGTATGCTGATAGGCAAAAAGCTTACCAGTACGCCCCATGCCGCACTGCACCTCGTCAAAAGCTAGTAAAATGTCATTCTCGTTACAAAGCTTTCTTAAGTCTTCCAAAAACTTTATACCAACAAAATTTACCCCTCCCTCGCCCTGCACTGGCTCTATGATGATGCCTGCAGTTTGCTGGGTAATTGTTTTTTTTACAAGCTCAATGTCCCCGCATTCAATAGAGTCAAAGCCTTCAAGATGCGGTGCAAAGCCCTCCATGTATTTTGCATTTGCCGACGCACAGAGAGTTGCAATCGTTCTACCGTGAAATGAATTTTTAAATGTAATGATTCTGTTTTTGTGGGGTTTTGAATTGACATAAAAATACCTTCTTATGCTTTTTATTACACATTCAACTGCCTCAGCACCTGAGTTACAAAAAAATACTTTGTCTGCAAATGTTTTTTCACACATTTTTTGAGCAAACTCCTCTGCCTCATCAATAGTGTAAAGGTTAGACACATGCCACAATCTATTAGCTTGCTTTACAAGGGCATTATTGACTTGCTGATTGCAATGCCCAAGAGAGTTGACTGCTATCCCAGCTGCATAGTCTAGGTATTTATTCTTATTTTTGTCAAACAGATAGACTCCTTCACCATGAGTAAAGCAAAGTGGCGACCTGTTATGTGTGTTAAATAAAAAGGACATAACTGATAATTTTTAATAATTATTACAGATTAATACTTTTGTAAAAAAAACTAGTTTGCAAGCAAAATTTGACTTAAAAGTAAAAGCCTAGCTTAGTTTTTAGCTTTTCGCCAAAAACTTTTTAAAATCTAGTCTTTAAGTTTTTAATTTGTCTAGTTGTAGATAAAAATATTGGAGACTCCTTGCTACTTATTGATTTTGCATTAAAATCTCGCCATTATAGGTATAAAGCTAAAATATAAAGCCTATGCAATTATCATTGTCATCTGTATTTAAATCAATTTGCTTTAGCTTGTATTCAGTGCTTTCGTTACAGATTATTTTGTACTTTGCATTAATAATTTCTTGTTTTGTAAATTTTATGCTTCCTAAGATGTAATTATTTGTAAAGTTATCATTTATACTTTTAGTTTCGGCAAATATTTTAATATTTGCAGATTGCATGTGGGTAATAATATCTTTGCTAAGTCTTGCATCCTGTGTAATAAATAATACCTGTATTTGATTATTTATTATTGCATTTAGTGCCTCCGTTATTTCTTGATAAGACTTAAACTTGCAAAAACCTCCGTAATAAAGCATGGCATTTGCTAAAGAGCTTTCAGTAAGTATTCCAAGGCAAAAATCTTGCTCTAATTGGTTTGATGCCGATATAATATATCTTTGAAGGTGTGTATAAAATTGCTTTTTGTAATTAATTTGATTGCATTTATCAAGCCTTAGGTGGAGCTTAGTTAAAAGCTCGGCCTCTCTTAATGGTTTAATAAAAAGCTTATCCTTAGTTTTTTGCTTTAATATTGAAACATCGTGAACAACCTCAGCTCTTTTTTGTAAAAGATTAAATATCTTAGCATCAATTTTTTCAATTTTGCTCCGGTTTAGCTCAAGACTATTAGGCCTTATTAGTTTTGCTTGTAAGTATTTTTGTAAAGCTTGCCACAGCATTATTTACGCAAAGAATAATCACCTGTAACTACAAATTTATACGTTGTTAAGCCTTCGAGTGCAACTGGTCCCCTTGCATGTAGCTTATTTGTTGATATGCCTATTTCCGCTCCAAGACCAAGCTCGCCCCCGTCGGCAAATTGGGTTGAGGCATTGTGCATTGTAATTGCCGAATCTACACATTTAACAAAGGTATCGGCTGCCTCTTTATCCTCTGTTATTATTGAGTCCGTATGGTGAGATGAGTATTTGTTAATATGATCTATTGCATGTTGCAAGTTATCTACAATTTTGATTGAAATTTTAGAGTCTAAAAATTCAGTGTAGTAATCATCATCGCTTGCCTCTTTAATAGAAGGTTCAATGTTAAGTGTTTCTTTGCAACCAACAATTTCGCAATTATTTTCTTTAAGGGCTTTGATTGCCATTGGAATAAAAAAGTTAGCAATTTCTTTATCAACAATGAGGCTCTCGGTTGCGCCGCAGACTGAGGTTCTTCGCATTTTAGCATTTATCAAAACAGCTAAAGCCCTGCTTAGATTGGCTTTTGAATGAATATACAAATGGCAATTGCCATCAAGATGTTTGAGTAGTGGAATTTTAGAATTCTCACTAATGAATTTGACAAGATTTTTGCCACCCCTTGGAATAACAAGGTCAATTAGGGAGTCAAGCTGTAAAACCTGCCCTGTAAGATCTCTATCCTTTGGGTTTAAGAGTAAAAAGCATTCTTTAAACTCGCCGAGCCCAGCATCGTCGAAGGATTTAAGCCATAAATCAAATAAATAACTTGATGTTTCAAGGCTATCGGTTCCACATTTTAAAACAACGCCGTTTGCACTTTTAAAGCATAATATACTTGCATCTATTGTTACATTGGGTCTGGACTCGTATATCATTAAAATTATACCTATTGGCACTCTGATTCTTTTTATATTTAAGCCGTTTGCTGAATTAGTTTTTTCGTCAATAACTTTTAACACCTCGTCTTCAAGTTTAATTACATCATTAATGCCTGATATCATTGCATCAATTCTTTGCTGATTTATCTTTAGCCTGTCAATAAGGTTGTTAGCTAGACCTTTTTGCATGGCGTTGCTTATGTCTTTAGCATTTGCTTGCAGAATGTGATTTGTATTTTCTTTAATATTTTTAGCAAGGTGCAAGAGTACAGAGTTTTTTTGCTCTGTTGTTAGTTTAATCATTTCGCTTTGCACAAGCCTTGCTTTTGCAAGTTTAGTTTTTATTTCGTTGATTGTGTCGTGGTTCATATTATTTTATCAAATTGCAATCTACTTGAGAGTCCCACAATTTTTTATACAAAGAGCTCTCTATTTGTATAAGCTCCTCGTGATTTCCCTCCTCGGCTATTTTGCCATTTTCAAGAACTATAATTCTATCTAGGTGCTTTAAGGTTGAAAGTCTATGGGCAATGGCTATAACAGTTTTAGACTTTGCATCAATCAAATTAGATAATGCTTGCTGAATTTGATTCTCTGTCTGAGAATCTAATGATGATGTTGCCTCGTCGAGTATAAGTATGGGTGCATTTTTTAAGATTGCCCTTGCAATGGCAATTCTTTGTCTTTGCCCGCCAGATAGCTTAACGCCCCTTTCGCCAACAAGAGTTTCGTATTTATTTGGTAAAGAGTCAATAAAGTCGTGAATATTTGCCATCTTGGCGGCTAAAATTATTTCTTCTTTACTTGGACTATCCTTTGCATAACCAATATTATCGCCAATTGAGCGGTGAAAAAGCGCTGTATCCTGCGGAATTAAGGCTATTTGCGAGCGAAGGGAGTCGGATGAAACATCGTAAATACTCTGCCCATCAATTATAATATCGCCAGCTGTAACCTTAAAATTTTTTAAAAGTAAAGATATTAACGTTGACTTACCAGCCCCCGAGTGCCCAACAATACCAACCTTCTCCCCAGCTTTAATTTTAAGGTTTAAGTTTTTTATTACCGCATTACCATCCTCGCCGTAATCAAAGGATATATTTTTAAATTCAATCTCACCCTTGCTAATTTGCAGTGCTTTTGCGTTTTTGGTATCGATTGGGTTTTGTGGAATGAATATACCGTTTAAAGATGCTTCAAGCTCGGCAAGATTGTTTCTAAAAGATTTGTAGTTATTTACTAAACAATAAACTTCGTGGCAACAACGCAAAACCATTAAGATGCAAACTACTAAAACGCCCGTACTAACAATACCTTGTTTGCGTAGATAATTTGCATAAAGAAAAACGACAAGGTAGGTGGCTGAATATAAGGTTCCAAGAGTTAGCCATGAAATAAAATTATAATAATTTGCTTTGTTTATAAGTGGAGTTTGAATTTTGTCGTAATAGTTTTGAATTTCGTTTAACTCTCTTTTTTTTGTTGCAAAAGAAAGTATTGTAAAAATATTAGTTATTTTATCTGAAATAATTCCCATTACAAAATGAGAATTTGATTCAATTTTAAAACCATATATACTATTTGGTTTTGATTGGACATAGCCAAAAATACCCAAAACAATCATAACAAAGATTATAGGCATAAGGAGCTTTATTGATAAAAATCCAATAATAATAGTGTTGCAAATTATGACTGATATGTTTTCTAAAATAGAGTGCGATATCTGATCCCAAAAAGTGTGAAAGCTTTTAGATATTGATTTAACCTTACTTACTAAGGAGCCAGATAGATGATTTTGAAAATAAGTGTGAGAATGGTTTTGAAGGTATGTATAAGTTTTTAGCGTTACATCTTTATCTATTCTTCCCATTATTTTGTACTCTGAGTAGTCGTGCAAAGACCAGAAAAATCGTGAAAAAACCTCTATTAAAATAAAAATAGAAAAAGGGTAGATGAATGCCTTATATGATATTGTCTCGCCTGATATGGTATCTATTATAGTTTTGATTGCATAATTATTTAAAGCGAAATTTATACCAGCAAATATAGGGGCTAGGCAGAGGCAAATGTACCAGTATTTGTAAGCCTTACTTACCTGCCAAATGAATAATAGGCTTTTTTTAACTGACGGATTCGACACCTGAGATAATTTCAAGAATTTGGGTTGTGATGGCTGTTTGTCTGCCCCTGTTGTATTTGAGTTTTAACGATTTAATTGCCTTATCTGCATTTTTTGTAGCATTGTCCATTGCAAACATTCTTGCGGCATGCTCACTTACCTCTGTTTGTTTAACACAAGACAGAACTATACTTAAGAGAGCTTTGGAAATGACATCGGAGAGTAGTTCTGATTTTTCACCATCAATTTCAAAATCACTTGAGTTAGAATTTTGTATGTCTGCAATTTCAGGCTGATCTGGCTTGTGAGATGATATTTTTTTGGTAAAAAATTCATCATTAAAAGGAATTAGATTTGTTGATACTGATTCCTGTTTGATTGTTGATATGAATTTTGAGTAAATTACATGGCAAGAGTCAATTTTAGTTAGCTGAAAAAGCTCAATCATTTTATCAACAACAACTTTTGCAGAGTCAAAACCTCCATTTTTCATAGTAAAGTTTGTTGAATCTTTGACGAGATTGTTTGGAAATTTTTGCTTGCAATAATCGGTTACTTTTTTACCGAAAGGTATGATTAAAAATTCAGTGCCGTCATTTTTAAGATTGGAAATAAGTAGGTTCAAATTTTTGATTATATTTGCATTTAAAGACCCACAAAGACCCTTGTCTGGACTTATTGCTATAATTAGTTTTTTGTTGACAGAGTCTTCTTTATCAACCCCTTTAAGTAAATTTATATAGCCTGCAGTTTTATTGTCAAGCTCACCAATATCTATCTCGTTTATATCAAGACCTTTTAATATGTTTAAAAGCATTTGATATATTGACTCCGAGTAGTCTGATATATGATTTAAAGAATCGCTTGATTTTTTTAGCTTTGCAACAGATATCATCTTCATCGCTGAAGTGATTTTTTTTGTTGATGTTGTCGAAACAATTCTTCTTTTTAAGCTAACAAGGTTACTCATAATCCAAATAAAATTTATTTTGTGGTTATTTTTTTAACAGCCTCTTCGTAAGCAAGATCGAGCCAAGGAAGTAGAAGTTCTATATCGTTTTTTTCAACAGTTGCACCGCACCAAATTCTTAAGCCAGAAGGTGCGTCTCTGTAGGATGCTGCATCCATAGCTATTTGGTTTGTATCCAAAAAGTTAGCAACAATCTTAGCAAATTCAGCCTGTTTTTTAATATCAAGCGATTTATAAAAGTCAGTATCAATCTTAAGGCAGACGGAGGTTGTTGATGTAATTTCGTCCCTTGCTGCAAGTAAGGCATAGTTACCAGTTTTTTTAATCCAAGATTTAATAAGCTCAAGTTTGTCCTTGCCAGATTTAATACAGGCATCAATACCACCTATGGACTCTATCCATTTTAATGAATCTAGGGCATCTTCAACGCAAAGCATTGAAGGGGTATTTATTGTTGAGCCTTCAAAGATTGAAAGATTTACTTTATCGCCCTTCATTATGTTAAATAATTTTGGCATTGCTCTTTTTGCTGGAAATTTTTCTATTCTTTCAATGGCCCTTGGGGACATTATTAGAACGCCATGAGCCGCTTCGCCACCCATGCATTTTTGCCAAGAAAAAGTAAGGACATCTATCTTGCTCCAGTCTATGTCCATTGCAAATACTGCTGAGGTCGCATCACAAATAACAAGGCCATCTCTTTGGCTTTTTATCCAATCCGCATTTGGCACGCAAACTCCAGATGTTGTACCGTTCCAAGTAAATACTACATCTCTTGAAAAGTCAGCTTGAGATAGATCTGCAATTTCGCCGTAGGGTGCCTTGAAGATTCTTGTATCATCTATTTTTAATTCCTCTACAATGTCCGATATCCAACCGTTACCAAAAGCTTCCCATCCAAAAACATCAACCCCTCTAGGTCCAAGAATGTTCCATAAAGCAATTTCAACCGCACCAGTGTCGGAGCCTGGTACTATGCCAACATGAAAGTCTGCTGGAATTTTTAAAATAGATTTTGTTTTTTGTATAACCTGAGCTATTCTATCAAGAGAAACGGCCGCTCTGTGAGACCTTGAAACTAAAGAGTTTGAAAGAGCCGCCAAAGACCAGCCTGGTCTTTTAACACAAGGACCCGAGGAAAAATATGGTCTCTTAGGTTTGGGTAAATTTGTCATTTTATATCAAAAAACAATAATAATTATATATACTATCTGTAAATTGGAAATTTACCACACAAAGTTTTTACATCCTGCTTGATTTGTTTTTGAGTTGAGGCAAGCAATTCATCGTTATTTGTAAGTTTAGCTTTGATTAAATCCGAAATCCATTTTGCAATTTGCTTAAATTCAGCATTGCCAAAGCCTCTTGTTGTGCCAGCTGAAGTACCAAGCCTTAAGCCGGATGTAACAAATGGGCTTTTTGGATCATTTGGTACTGCATTTTTATTACATGTCAGCCCAGCCTCATGAAGAATTAATTCCATCTCCTTACCTGTCAGTCCAGTTTTTTGTAAATCAAGAACGAGAAGGTGGCAATCTGTACCTTTTGTTGTAATATCGTAACCAGCCTCTATAAGTTCGGCGGCAAAAATCTTTGCATTGCTAACAACAGATTTTGCATATTCTTTAAAACCAGGTTCCAATGCTTCGCCAAATGATACGCATTTAGCTGCTATCACATGCATTAAAGGCCCACCTATCATGCCAGGAAAGCAAGCAGAATTTATTTGTTTTGTATACTTTTCGTCATTCCATAGTATAATTCCACCTCTTGGCCCCCTAAGAGTTTTGTGAGTTGTTGATGTTACAACGTCGGCAAATGGCAAAGGGCTTGGATATACGCCGCCAGCAACTAAGCCAGCAACATGAGCCATGTCAATCATTAATATTGCACCTACCTTGTCAGCTATTTCTCTAAAACGCTTCCAGTCAATAATTCTTGGGTAAGAAGACGTACCAGCAACTATCAGTTTTGGCTTGTTTTCTATTGCAAGTTTTTCTACCGATTCGTAATCTATATATCCATCCTTGTCAAGACCGTAAGAGATTGAGTTAAACCACTTTCCTGACATTGTCATTTTTGCTCCATGTGTTAAATGACCACCGCAAGCAAGGTCAAGACCCA
Organism: Rickettsia typhi; assembly: GCA_945889175.1. GTDB lineage: Bacteria > Pseudomonadota > Alphaproteobacteria > Rickettsiales > Deianiraeaceae > CAMCVL01. The sequence goes on along the minus strand of CAMDBF010000005.1, from coordinate 32,306 downwards.
TGAATGTATCACCCGGTTGTAAGAATGCAAAAAATACAATTTGATTCGCCGTAGCACCCGAATGCGGCTGGACATTTGCAAAGTTGCAAGTGAAAAGTTTTTTTAATCTTTCAATGGCCTCGGCCTCTATAATATCTACATGTTCACAGCCACCGTAATATCTTTTTGCAGGGTAGCCCTCAGCATATTTGTTGGTAAGAACACTCCCTTGAGCCTCAAGAACTGCTTTGGATACTATATTTTCAGATGCTATAAGCTCTATATATTCCTGCTGTCTTGAGAATTCCTGAGAGATTGCATTAAAGACTAAGGAGTCCTTATTTTGTAAAGATGTTGTGAACATTTTTAAAAGTTAAAATAAAAAAGATTATTCGTAGACGCATTTAGTTTTAAGTTCGCTCCAAGGTATAACTTGTTTAGCTTCGTTAAAAACAATTCCGCCACCATCGTACTCGCCGCAAACAACAGTTTTACCATTGCCTTTGTAGACACAAGGTTTAACAATTTTTCCACCAAATTTAAACTTTTTTACCGCGGTTTTTGAAGATGCAACCTTAGCTTTTTTAGGACCTGCCATATGAAGAATTAAAAAACAAATTAAAAAACATTATTATTTACAACCTTGAGAATCTTTGCAGCCCTCACTTGACTTGTAATTACCGCAAGTCTTGCGTTTTGAAATGCTGGTAGAAACAACAAAACTTGATACAACTAAAGCAGCCGGAAAAGAAAGTTCAGGAGCTTTGGTTATGAAGTAAAAAAAGAACACCACAGCAAAAACTGGAGTCATACAGTGTGCCATTTGTATTAAAGTTTTTGTCCAAGAACAAGACATAGCAAATTAAAAAAATATTTTATAAAAACTGACCACAAACAGGACAGGATACTATTTTAAAAAATCTTCTTAAAAAATCAACAAATATTAAATTATTTTTTTAACTTATAAAAAAAGATTTGAAAAATAAAATAACTTATATACTTTACTTACAAAAAATAAAAGTAATTACTATTGGTTTAAAATTAAGTATGTCTTTTGATGTTAATAAAAGAATCGTTATTACTGGTTTGGGGGTTGTTTCGCCACTTGGTAACAGTGTATCAACATGTTTTTCAAACATAATAAAATCAAAGTCTGGTGTTGGTAAAATTACTCATTTTGATGCAGAGCTAGCTGGTTGTGACACGAAAATTGCTGCTGAGATAAAATTTGCAAAAACTGAAGAGCAAAAATTAGATTCAAATAATTTCTTTAACCCTCTCGATGTCGTTGAGTTTAAAGAGCAAAAAAAAATGGATAAATTTATTATGTATGCCCTCAAGGCGAGCGACGAAGCTATTAAGCAGGCAAACTGGCACCCAAAAGACGAGGAGAGTTTAAAAAGAACAGGGGTTGTTATTGGTGCTGGAATTGGTGGTCTTGAGCTTATGCAGGATCAGTCAATTGAGATGGAAACAAAGGGAATAAAAAGAATTTCGCCTTTCTTTATACCAAAAACTTTAATTAATCTTGCCTCAGGCTGGGTTTCTATTAAAAATGGATTTATGGGTCCAAATCACTCTGTGGTTACGGCCTGTGCAACTGGTGGGCATGCAATATACGATGCCGCAATGCTTATTAAAAACGACATGGCAGATGTTGTTGTTTGCGGTGGTGCTGAGTCCTCTATTTGCAGGCTTGGAATTGGTGGATTTAATGCCGCAAAGGCATTGTCAACTGGTTTTAATGACGACCCAGAGAAGGCTTCAAGACCTTGGGATGCCGCAAGAGACGGATTTGTAATGGGCGAGGGTGCTGGAATCTTGGTTCTTGAATCATATGAGCATGCAAAAAAAAGAGGAGCAAACATCCTTGCTGAATATGTTTCAGCTGGAATGTCGGGCGATGCTTACCACATTACCGCTCCAGCTGAGGACGGAAGAGGAGCGAGGTTTGCAATGGAAATGGCTTTAAGACTTGGCAAGGTAAATCCTGAGAGTATTAATTATGTTAATGCACACGGAACCTCAACTCCCCTAGGTGATCAAATTGAACTTAATGCCGTTAAGACGGTTCTTAAGCCGAGCGTTGATAAAAAAATTATTATGTCATCAACAAAATCTTCAACAGGGCATTTACTTGGGGCGGCTGGTAGCTTGGAGGCTGTACTTTCAATTTGTGCAATAAAAGATGGAATTATTCCACCAACTCTTAATCTAGACAATCCTTGTGAAGGTACTGAATGCTTTAACCTTGTGCCACACAAAGCAATTGAGTCCAAGGTAAAATATGCTTTATCAAACTCATTTGGCTTTGGTGGAACCAATATTTCGCTTATCTTTAAAGCCTTTGAGGGTTAAAAATAGACCCTATGTTAAATAACCTCTTAAGTAAAAAACTTATTAAAGACTGCACAAATCAGGATGCACTTTTGCAAAGACTTGAAAGTGAAAAAATTACCTTTTACTTTGGGGTTGACTTAACTGCTGACGGCATACATGTTGGTCATTTAAGTGGATTGATGCTTGCAAAGAGACTCTTGGATGCTGGGCATTTTGCAATTGTTCTTTTAGGCGATGGTACTACAAAAATTGGCGACCCAACTGGTAAGGACAAGGAAAGACCAATAATTAGCCAAGAGCAGATTGAGGCTAATAAAAAAGGCATTAAAAGCGGTATTGAACAAATTTTAGGCAAGGACAATCCATCAGTTAAGTTTGTTGCCAATGCCCAGTGGCTTGATAAACTTAGTTATATTGATGTACTAAATGAGGTTGGCAGGCATTACACTCTGGCAAAGATGCTAAGCTTGGAGTCTGTTAAATTAAGACTTGAAAGAGAGCAGAGTATAACATTTACTGAGTTTAATTATAGTATTTTGCAGGGTTACGATTTTTACCATCTTGCAAAACATTACGACTGCACTTTACAAATTGGCGGCTCGGATCAATGGGGCAATATTACAAGCGGCACGGAGCTTGCTCGTAAAAAGCTTGAAAAAGAGGTTTTTGGCTTAACTATTCCACTGCTTACAAAGTCCGATGGGTCAAAGATGGGTAAGAGCGAGGGCGGTGCAGTTTGGGTCAATGGCGAAAAGCTTAGTGATTTTGCTTACTTTCAGTTTTTTAGAAATGTGGACGATGCCGATATTGAAAAAATGCTTCACACATTTACATTGCTTGATAACGATCAGATAACGGAGCTTACTAACCTTAAGGGCAGGGATGTTAATATTGCAAAAGAGGTTTTAGCATTTGAGGCAACTAAGATATGCAGGGGCTTGCAGCCAGCTCAAAAATGCCTTGAGGATGCGAAAAATCTTTTTAGCCAGCAAGATACCCTTGTTAGCACTCTTAATCTTGAGGTTAAAACCTGCGAGCTTGGGTGTAAGATTGTGGAGGTTTTGATAAATCTTGGCTTTGCTAAATCAAACTCCGAGGCTAAAAATTTATTAGCGGCTGGGGCGGTTAGAATGATTGACGATAAAGGGGATGAGACTAAAATTAACGATTCTTCTTTTGCATTTTATCAAAAAGGAGACTTTGTTATTAAGTGTGGCAAAAAAAATATCGGCAAAATAAAAGTATAAATAAGAGAGTAAATAAGAGTATGAAAAAAATTGTAATATATACCGATGGTGCCTGCTCTGGTAACCCTGGGCCGGGTGGCTGGGGGGCGGTGCTTTTATTTAAAGACGATGATAAGATTATTGCCGAGAAAAAAATTAAAGGTAGCGACAAGCAAACAACAAAATGGAGCTAACGGCAGTAATAGAGGCTCTTGTTTGCTTAAAAGATAAAACAATGCCTGTTGAAATTTTTACCGATAGCAATTATGTTAAGGATGGCATTGAAAAATGGATTTTTAATTGGAAGAAAAACGGCTGGCGAACTGCAAACAAAGCCGAGGTAAAAAATAAAGAATTATGGATAGCTTTAGACGATCAAGTAAATCATTTTAATATTAAGTGGAACTGGGTTAAGGGGCACAGCGGAGATAAATACAACGAAATTGCCGATTCTCTAGCTAGGAACAATTAATAATGTTAGGTGCTGAAATGTTAGGTACTGAATTGCTTCGACGAAGATGACTATTGTTATTACTTATATGATCGTTAGGAAACTTTACTTTTATATCATCTAAATTTACTCCTATATCTTGTTCTAATGAAAATTCTTGTTCTAATGAAAAAATACTTGAAATACTTGACTTACGACTAGAATCCAAAGTTGTGTCATCAGTGTTCCTTGTTTCTAAATGTTGGGAGGCAGTAGTATTTAGTCGTCCAACTCCTTGATTATTATCCTGTATAAAACTATTGCTTAAAATACTATTTGTGTCTGTTTCTAAAAATCTATCGCTACCATATGAAGTCTCCGCTCGTGTTTCTTGTGTTTCAATGCGACTAGCGTCTAGTTTTGCACCACGCCACAGATCTATTTGTATACCGTATTTTTTGTCGAGTTGTTGTCTTGGATTACTGCCGTTGAAGGTCATTTCTTTTTTATTAAAACCAAAAAAATTGCCTAAAGTAGCACCGAATTTACCGAATTTTTCGTAACAAAATGTTGTTGTGCCATCTGTTAATTTAATTATCTTCCATGGTTCATTCTTATCGTCCTCTGTTATTTTAAGACTTTTTTGTTCTGGATCGAACCTTAGACTATACTCTGGAAGCACGTAGACTTGCTCTACCCCTTCTTTATTTGTTTGTGTGATTATACATAAACTTTCGAATACTCCTAGATCTTTTAAAGATGGATGCTCATGTATTAATGGCTGTGAATTATTCATAGCGAGTTGACAAACTAAAATTTAATAATATGAATTAATTATCATGAAATATTTTGTTATTGTCAAGTGATGTTATGTAGAAAGATAAAAGAATTTTTATTGCATTTTTTACTAATTTTGCAATAGATAACTATGTTTTATTTTGTAATAATGTTTATTGTGTTATTAAACAAACTTAGCAGTGTGTAACAGGGGGTTATAATATGTAAATTTTTAGGGGTTAATATACTAGTTTTGTTTGTCATTGATTTGGTTTTTTTTATTTACTTTTTTATTGACTAAATTCAACAAAGCTTTACAATTAACTTAAGGCTATGGGCTTAATAGGGCTCTTTTGCTGCTATAGCACAGCGGTAGTGCACTTTCTTGGTAAGGAAGAGGTCGTGGGTTCAAATCCCGCTAGCAGCACCATGATAAAATTCTTTTTTTGATACAAAATTATGTTAGTGGGGGTGTTTCCGGGGCAGGGCTCGCAGTATATCGGCATGGGTCGTGACTTTTACAATCAGTTTAGCATTGCAAAGAATGTCTACCACGAGGTCGACGAGGTTCTTGGTTATAAGCTAAGCGATTTAATCTTTAACGGCACAGAGGAGGATTTAAAACAAACGGACAAAACCCAGCCGGCTCTTATGGTAACATCAATTGCAATTGCAAGAGTTTTAGAGTCTGAGTGTGGTATTAATGCTAATAAATTTAAATATCTTGCTGGGCATTCCCTAGGTGAGTATTCTGCCCTTTGTTTTGCAGGAGCAATTAGCCTTAAGGACACAGCCATAGCTCTTGAAGCAAGGGGACGTGCTATGATGCAGGCTTCAACTAAATACAAGGGTGGTATGCTTGCTCTTGTTGGTTTTACTGAGGAGTCAGTTGATGATTTGATAAATGATACAATTAAAAACAATCCATCAGCCTTACTTGTAAAGGCAAACGACAATGCAAACGGTCAGCTTGTTTTAAGCGGCGATATTGAGGCCATAAACTATGCTGCCGAAAAGGCAAAATCCTTTGGCATTAAAATGGCAATTGCGATTCCTGTTTCGGGGGCTTTTCACTCAAAACATATGTCAGCTGCTACCGAAAAAATGAAAGATGTGCTTGACTCTATAACAATTAACCCTCCAGCCGTGCCTGTAATACAAAATTATTCTGTGGAGCCTGTAAGTGAGCCTAGCAAAATTAAACAAAATCTTATTTTGCAAATTGAAGGCTCGGTTAAATGGAGACAAACAATGCTTTTTTGTAAAGATAAAGGCATAACAAAGCTTGTTGAAATTGGGGCGAAGAATGTTCTTTGCGGCTTATGTAAGCGAACAACACCTGATATCTCCCAGCTTTCGATTGAAAAGGTGGAGCATCTTTCGCTCTTTCAAACTTTATAAAAATACCATGTCAAACCCAGTAATAATTAAGTACAAAGGTCATCTGCCAGTTATAGAACAAACAGCATTTATAGCTCAAAACACTGTAATAAGCGGGGATGTTAGTATTGGAGCTAAGAGTGGCATTTGGTTTTTTTGCGTCTTAAGGGGCGATGTATCATCTATTGCCATAGGTCAAAATACAAATATTCAGGACGGAACAACCATACATGTAACAAGGCCAAACCACCTTGCAAACAAAACAGGTGCCGAGGGTGGCAAGGTTGTTATAGGTAACAATGTAACTGTTGGGCATAACTGCATTATTCATGCAGCCCAAGTTGAGGACAATTGCTTTGTTGGCATGGGTAGTATTTTAATGGATTTAAGTGTGATGCAAAAGGGCTCAATGCTTGCAGCTGGTAGCTTACTTACCACTAAAACAATAGTTAAGTCGGGCGAGCTTTGGGGCGGTTCCCCCGCAAGAAAAATGCGTGACTTAAGGCAGGAGGAAATAGATTACATTCAAACCTCTGCCGACAACTATGCTTTACTTGCTAGCGAGTATAAAATCTAAATTATTTATCAATAAACAATGCAGGCGTCAATAGATTTTTACGATAATGTAAGTCACGATTGCATAAGATTTTTTGAAGGAACAAGTCTTTTTGAAACCGCCCTTAGGGCTCCTCTACAATCAATCTTTTTTGGCAAGCCAGAGGATGGCATATTAGTTGTAAAAAATCTGTTAACCGAAAATGGACTGAGACTTATAGACCCCGAAAGCATAGCCGAGGATATAGTGCCAAGTGCAAATCTTCATGTAAAGTTTGTTGTCGATATAACACCTTTAATGCAACAGATATGTTTAAGCAAGCAAGGTGAGGATAGCTATCAGCAAAAAACTGCAATTTTTTATTTAACAGAGCTTGCCTTAAGGGACGAGCTAAGGGTACAAATTATTTGCGACACAACCAATATTAGATTAAACGAAATTCCAACCGAGATTAGCTCAAGACTTTTGTCTTTAAACAATATTGCATTAAAAATTCCATCGGTTGCAGAGGTGGAGATTGTCTTAAAAAACATTTCCCTACACAAAACATCGGCTCACCAGATAAAACCCGAGGATTGCAAAAGAAGCTACGACTATCTTTGGAACCTTGTAGGTCAAAGCTGATTCAATGCAATCTTTGTAAATAAAACCAATAAAGCAATTATTGTTGTTTAATAAATGTCTATCTGTAGTTTGAGGTAAGTTTATAAAAATATAAAAAAACTTGACAATAATGATTAAATATATTATACTTTCGAGAAGAATACTTTATTATTATTGTTTTGTTTTTTATGCAATTATACTACGATGAACGTGACTTACTTATAAACGAAGAATATGTTAACACTCTTGCAAAAAAGGTATCTTTTGAATGGAACGATAATGCTATTAATGCAAAAGGTGTTTATGCACCCGATGGAAATAAAATGTTTGAGTCCTTTAGGGTTGATAATAATAATCTTTCGTCTTTTGATTTTAGTAATGTAGTAAAAGATGACAGCTACTCTCTTCATCTTGCAACTTTTTATTCATACCTAGGCTACGATACTCCAACAACCTTGCTTGAAGTTGTTGACAGTAATGGAGTCGTAAAGAAAGTTAGCTGTATTCAAAACATATCAGCTAGTGATATTATTAGCAACATTAAAACCGTTCCAACATTAAATATAAAAAAAGGTTTTTTACAAAACCCCTTAGGTTTTGATAAGCCATTAGCTTCTGGAGAACCCTTTGATGCTAATTTTTATCACAATTACCTTGAACCTGCTTTTTATAGCCCTCAATATAAATATATTGATAAAGGTCAAACTTACCTTGTACCAAACAATGGACAGTTCTCTACTGCAATTATTGAAGATCCTTTACGATTTAAGATCGAACTTGAAAACTTTAATCAAGTTGACAATACATTTAGCTTAAAACAGGTTTTTGATTCAGCTGGTAAGCCATATGTTATTTTACAGGTTCAGGGTGCTGATGGGTCGGTTGTTAAAAACATATTGCTTCAGTCGAGGCTTGAATCTGGGGTAAATATTAACGATTTAATGCAAAACCAATTTTTTTTTAATAATGGAACTCTAGTTAACTTTTCGCAAAACTTTAGTACAAAGCCATTCACTCAAACAATAGAAAACGATGAAAGCTTTTATGTTGATGGTAATTTTTACAAAGTTTTTAAACACGCTAAGGAACCATGGATTAGTTATTACAATCAATTAGAAGCTACAGATAATGTTTATCAAATGCCAACAAATTGGCCAGATAACAAATACCCAACCGGCAGTATTAAGTATGCAGAATCGGGCGATGAACTTGATGGTTTTAACCAAAACAGTGTAATAAGCTTTCCTAGCGACAATCCTGCGGATTTTTCAAAAATGAGTATTGCGGTATTCAAGCAACCATCAACAATAACCTTGATACAAATTAAAGATGTTAATGGCACTTTTATAAAAAACCTGAAAATAAACAACTTTGATGGTACAAAGTTAACACCTGACAATTTTAAAGGTGTGGTAGGTAATTTTAAAGACATAACACCAGGAATTGCAATTGGGCCTAAAATTGATGGAACCTTTGTTGCTCTTATGTCTGTTATCGGGATTGCTGCAGCGATTTGTATTGTGCTTGCTGCTATAAAATATAAACAAATATTAAAAGAAAAAACACAATCCCTTCCAGACGACGAAATATATAAACAATTGAATACTACTGAAAGTTCATGTGTTAATATAAATCCAAAAAATAGACAAAAATATGACCCAGTAGAATCTGACTCATTTCCTTTCATCAATTTCACAGAGTGCAGTTTCAGCCATTTGAATGATGGATATTATGAAAACACCAAACAGCAAAACGCAAACAGCAAAACGCAAACAGCAAAACGCAAACAGCAAACACCAAACAGCAAAAAGGAAACATGGGAATGTAAGGTAATAAGTAGTTCTAAGTAATAATATAACATTTTAAATATTATTATAACAAAATAGACTCCCCTTTCTTCTTATTGGTGAGGTCGTAAGCCATCTTCCTCTCTCCCTTTAGCGAGGGCTATAACCTATATTCTTCTCCGTCCCTTTGGAGGTGTCTTCTTTATGCCTTTAGGGGTGGTTGCAATACCCTTTCTTCTCCCTCTCCCTTTAGGGGGAGGGCTGGGGGGATGTATATAATCTAATTTTACAAGTAGAAGTGGTGTTATATACTACCAATCCCCCTTAGCTGCCTTTAGACGGCAGGGGGGGGGTGGCGATCTGACCTTGCTATTGCAGAGAGATTTATTTTTAAAAGAGAGTAGTTTGAAAAATATTCTATATAGTGAGGTTATGAAAGAGGTCTATTGACATTAGTTTGTTATTCTGCGGTAAAGGGATGTGCTTTTACCGAGACCAGGGTATCACTTGGGGTAAGTAATTTAATTTTAAGATTTTGCCCAGCAATTATTTCTTTTGAAACAAACTGAATAGAGTCATCAATAAACATTGTTTCTACCCCTAGATTTGTGGTAATTGCATTTAGTTTATTCTCCATTTTGCTAGCTATAATTGCCTGCAGGTGAGGTCTGTAAAAATTACTAAGCTTGTAAAAACTGCATTCTGCGGCGGGGCTTTTGCCATTATAATTATCAAGCTTTTGCATGCTATAAAACTCAACAATCTCACCGCCCAAAACAAACTTAAGCCCTGTCACTGGCGTCTTGTCACATTCTATAACAGCATACGACACTCCATCAATAAGAGATGGATTAATATTTTGCGACTTGTAAAAATCGATAATCTTAAAATTTTGACAAGCCTGCCTTACCTCGCAAATTTTGTTATACAAAATGCCCCCATCCTTTGAAGCAAAAACGCTTAGTTCATCAAAGTTTGTGATATTGCTATCAGTCTTTACAACACCTATGTAAAAGCCATTTTCAAAAATACTATCTTGCAAAATTGGTGTATACTTACCGCTTTGCTGGCTAGGCACCGAGATTTGTTGATCTTGATACTTAAGCCTTGCAACCTGATAGTTGCTAGCTAAGCTAAAAAAACTGGAATCGATATTTTGACCAAGAATTTTTAAAGTAAAGCCATCCGTCTCAAGTTTTTTAACAATTAAATTTTTAATAATATCTTTTTCGTTATAAATTAAAACATCAAGCGGCTTAATATCTTTGTATTTGTTAATGGGTAGCGAGATGTAAGTGTAATCCTGTATGCCGTTTAGGGCGTCAAGTAAGATGGTCGAAAGCTCCTGAGCCTTGGCAAGGTTCATAGCTACCGGCACCTGAATTTGCTTGGTTTGACTTGACTGCATAGAATCAATACCAATCTTTACATTGCCAAGGTTGTAATCATCGTCCTTGTTGTAAAAATAGAGGTCAAGAGAGACAATTCTTGTAGTATCTGTCTTTTGAGTATCCTTGTATTCATTAATTAAAGCATCGTCAACAATAATGTCGCTTTGGTCAATAACAACTTGCTTTAAAAGATTTAGGGGTATAAATTTTAACACAGATTTTTCATACACACAGTCAAACAAATATACAAGTGATAACATTTTAATTACCGACTCAAAGCTCATCTTGCGGTTTAAAATAAAACCATCAACCTCCTGACTTAAAAGATTTGTATCAATCTCCTCGTGTGCAAAGCCAGCCTGCAAGCAGATGTCTCTTATTACATCACCAAGATTAGACATGTTAAGCTTACCATTAACCCAGTGACCAAACCTCCAAAGCCCCCCATCACTCCAAACATCTAAAAGCTTTGGAAAGTACGGAAACGGCCTTGCATCCCAAGCCCATAAAAAGGCATTTTCAATAATATCACTATTAAGACTAAAAAATGTCTCGCTTGCAAAAATTGCATCTTGCTGGGCTTTAAAATCGGTATAGCCCTGCGAAAACCTTGGCAAGCCCCCGTCAAAAGCATCGGGATTGTAAAAAACATTTGGCTGATTTGTGCATAAATCTACGGATGGAAAGCCATATTCCACAAACCAAATCTTTTTACTAAGAGGTCTCCAACTTGTTTTTGTACCATCGGGGTTTTGGTGCTCGTTTTCTAAAAACCATCTAACATCCTTCCAAGCATAGGGTTTTGAAAGGGGGTATTTTTGAGTCCTTTCCCACTTGTAATAAAAATCATACCCCTCGCCAGATGTAAATCCTTTAATAATATCTTCAACACTTGGATTTGCAAGTCCATCGCTTAAGGGAAAATACTGATCGATGCCTATAAAATCTATATTTTCATCCGCCCATAATGGGTCAAGGTTGTACCATCCACCATCGGTGTGGTGATACTCGCTCCAATCTGCAGCGTAGGATATCTTAACTTCGAAGCCAAGTATATTTTTTACTTTTTTTGCAAGCTTTTTAAACTCTTCAACCGCCGGATATATGTTGTTTAGCTTTAGTTTTGTAAGACCTATAAACTCGCTACCTATAATAAAGGCATCAACCTTGCCCTTGACAAGATTTGCACAATGTAAGATAAAGTCATTATAACCGTTTGTTTTGTTAAAAAAATTATAAACCTCACCAGCATCTCCACTTAAATGTCCTCGCCAAGGTTTTTTTGCAACATCCATCATCATCATAGGGTAAAACATTGTCTTATAACCTCTTAACCTCAGCTCATCAAGCCCTCTTAAAACAGCCACATCCGCTATCGTCCCTCCATAATTTGGTCTGTCAAATTCATCTCTTGACACCAGTCTTGCATTTTGCCTAGTAATCCCAGCAACACTCCAATCATCTGGCAAAGATATTCCGCTAAAAGAATATTCTACGGCAGGATAAATCTCTGCATTTGAAATGTTCATGCCGTCGCAAAACCAACATACAACGCTTGATACCCATTTAACATTTGGCAGCTCCTTTTTAAGTCCGTCAAGAGAAACTGACAAATCGGATTTACCATATCCTGTATTTTGATTAATACTTGTGGGTATTCCTTTTGGTACAAATGTTTGTCCGTTAAAGTTACCATTTTGCTTACTTTGTATTTTTGTATCAAGTACAAACTCGCCGCTACCGGGGATTAGATTTACCCCTTTGATTAAAGGGCAAGGATTGTATATTTTTTGATAATTTATTTTGCTTCTTTTTACCTTAAAATAAAGGTTTGGTGCATTGCCCCCAAAGTTTGTAATATCTAAGTTTTTAAAAACAATGTAAGCAGTACCTCTAAATGCTAAATCTTTTGAAATTGCATTTTTTATTGTAGGATCGGCCTTCTGATATTCAGTGCCTTTGTAAATTACATAATCATAACCCTCAATGCTAATTGGTTTTGTAACATGGTACACTTGCAAAACATCATCTATTTCACCCCCGCATATCATATAAGCTATGTCAATGTATCTTCTTGCTTTAGTTGTTGATGTAGAGTTTAAAAGAACATCGCTTACACTTGGCATAATTGTTGTTAGCCTTATGTCGCTTGACCATATCTTTTGCCCCCTAACTATTGCAGTGCCATAAACGATTGGTACAACCGCACCATCCTGTGCAAAATTTATATCGCTGTTTGATATAAAGGTAATATCGCCATTTCCGCCATTATTTTGCATTGCATCATTAAATTTATTAAAGTTATTTATTAAGCTTGTTGTTGCTTTTACTGCTGATAAAACATTTGAAGGAATTAATGAGTCTAAAATACTTGAAAAAAACATAATACTATAATACAAATAGATTGATAATATAAAGCCTAGAGCTTTCTTTTGTGTTTTATTGTCAATAAGCTTTTAGCTTAAGCATTTTTTAAAATTAATAATATAAACATTATGATACCAAGATACACTCGTAAGATTATGGCTGACATTTGGTCGGACAAAAATAAATACGATATTTGGTTTAAAATTGAAGCCTATGCTCTGGAGGCTATGGCTGAGGGTCTTTGCAGCGAGCAGGATGTTGCAAATGTTTGGAACAAAAGTGATTATCAAAATGGCTTTGATGTTGAAAGAATCGACGAGATTGAAAGGGAAACAAAACACGATGTAATTGCCTTTTTAACCCATGTAAGCGAGAGAGTTGGGGAGTCCGCAAGGTTTTTACACCAAGGAATGACAAGCTCTGATGTTCTTGACACATGCTTTGCCTTGCAATTAAAGCAGGCTGGGCAGATATTGCTTGATGATATTGAAAGGGTTCTTACGGCCTTAAAAAAAAGAGCCTTTGAGACAAAAAATCTTGTATGCATAGGGCGAAGTCACGGAATACACGCCGAGCCTACAACATTTGGTTTAAAGTTTGCTTCTTTTTATGCTGAGTTTGAACGCAATAAAAAAAGGCTTGAGGCTGCAATTAAAGATGTTTCAACCTGCGCTATTTCTGGGGCTGTTGGTACCTTTGCAAATATTGATCCTAAGGTTCAAAGCTATGTTGCAAACAAGCTTGGTCTTGAGGAGGAGCCAATATCAACACAAGTGATACCAAGGGACAGGCACGCCGTGTTTTTTAACACTCTTGGGGTTATAGCCTCAAGCATTGAAAGGCTTGCAATAGAGGTAAGACACTTGCAAAGAACCGAGGTTTTAGAGGTGGAAGAGAGCTTTACCAAGGGTCAAAAGGGCTCTTCTGCCATGCCACACAAAAAAAACCCTATATTAAGCGAAAACATCACTGGACTTGCCCGCATTGTGCGTGGCTACTGTGTGCCAGCCATGGAAAATGTTGCCCTTTGGCACGAAAGAGACATATCTCACTCATCAGTTGAAAGAATGATAGCACCCGATGCAACGGTAACTCTAGACTTTGCTTTAAACAGAATGGTAGGTCTTATTGATGGGCTTGTGATTCACTTTGACAATGTTGAAAAAAACCTTAACAAGCTTGGTGGCATTTTTTACTCGCAAAGAGTATTATTACACTTAACACGCAAAGGGCTTAGCCGTGAGGACTCCTATGCCTTAGTGCAAAAAAATTCAATGCGAGTTTGGAACGAGGGCAAGCACCTGCTTGACTGCTTACTTGAGGATCAAGAGGTAACTAAGTATTTAAATGAGCAGGAGCTGTCAAACTTGTTTAGACTTGAGTATCACATTAAAAATGTTGACTATATTTTTAGCAAGGTGTTTAAAGATTAATGCCATGACTAATTGAAAATTGACAAAATAAGATATGAATCATAAATTTGCTACAGTTCCATCTGCTAATTTTGATAACTTGCAGAGGTTGCTGTTAATTAAAGATCATTTTGACAAATTAAACAAGGATGAAAGTCACTTTGTTAATTCAAATGACATTTGCACACCAATTGAATGCGTTAAGGAGATGGTTTACAGCATTCCAGAAGCGTTTTGGAAAAGGAATGATTTAAAAATATTGGACAGTTGCTGTGGAAATGGCAACTTTCATGCCTATATCGAAACTAAAACAAGTATAAACAATCTATACTTTAACGAGATAAACGAAAAAAGAAAACTAAATTTAAAGCATTACTTTGGCGACAATATAAAGGTTACCACAAAAGATTTTTTACAGTTTGAAAGCAAGGAGGAATACGACTTAGTTGTTTCAAATCCACCCTATGCAAAATTTAACGAAAATGGAAGAACTTCCAAAAATCACAACCTTGCAAGAGACTTTATAAAAAAAGCCCTTGATATAACCGTTAAAGGTGGATATATTCTGTTTATCGTTCCAAATAACTGGATGTCGTTTTCGGATAGAAACATCTTGCCAAAAGAGTTAAGCAAATATCAATTTATTTACATTGATATACATGGGGCTAAAAAATGGTTTCCTAATGTTGGCTCTTCTTTTACTTGGTTTTTATTGCAAAAGGTAGAAAATAAAAAGACTTTTACGGTTGCAAATAATTATACACTAAAAGATAAGCAAGAGGTATTGCTTGATAAAAATCAAAACTTTATACCACTCTACCTATCGCAAAGTGTTTGCGACATTTTGCAAAAAACAGTAAATAACGCTAGCTTACCAAGGTACAAAATAGAAACAACAAGCTATCTACACAAAACAACTAAAAAACAATTTTTATCAAGTGAACAAAGTAATGAATTTTGTTACAAAATAATACACACCCCAACTCAAACCGTATGGAGTAAAATATCACACAAATATCAGGCAGGATGGAAGGTTTTTATATCCCTTACAAATCAATATTCTACTTTTATAGACAACTCTGGAATGACTCAAAGTATTGCCTTTGTAAGGTGTAATGACAAGCAGGAGGCCGAAAAGATAAAGACCGAGCTAGACAATGGCGTATTTAAATTTATTAATAATGTTACAAGATATGGTAATTTTAACAATATTAGAATACTGCAAAGTTTTCCACTCCTAGATAGCTTTAAGTTAAGTAAAGAAGAGATGGAGTTTATAGAATTATTTAATAATAAATATTAATTTGTAACAAAAATGACATACCAAGTTTTGGCCCGAAAGTACAGGCCGCAGACATTTAGAGATTTAGTAGGGCAGGAGGCTCTTGTTAAAACCTTAACAAATGCAATTACAAACAACAAAATTCACCATGCCTATCTTTTTACAGGTATCAGGGGGGTTGGTAAAACAACAACTGCCAGAATTGTTGCAAAAAGCCTAAACTGCGAGATGGGTCTTGCCATTGAGCCTTGTGGGACTTGTAGTAATTGTACCTCAATAACTGCAGGCAACCACCCTGATGTTTTTGAGTTTGATGCAGCAAGTAACCGTGGTATAGATGATGCAAAGGAGCTTTTAAGCGGTATAGTCTACGAGCCAATTACTGCCCGCAAAAAGATATATATAATAGACGAGGTTCACATGATGACAAAGGAGGCATTTAACTCTTTACTTAAAACTCTTGAGGAGCCACCTGCTAATGTTGTCTTTATTTTTGCAACAACTGAGGTCAACAAGGTGCCGGCAACTATTTTATCAAGATGTCAAAAATTTGTTTTGCGTGGACTGTCGGCTGAGGAGCTTAGCGTGCATTTAAGAAGCATTTGTCAAAAAGAGGGAGTTGCAATTGATGATAATGCTCTGTTTTTAATAGGTACAAAGGCTGATGGTTCGGTTAGAGACTCTCTATCGATACTTGACCAAGTGATTATATCTGCAGATGAATTTGTTGCAAGCGGCGAGAGTATTACTGCCGATCTTGTGTCGAGAGTTATTAATGTTGTTGACTCTAGTGATGTAGTGGAACTTTTAAACTTTATTACAAGCAACAAGCCTGCCGAAAGTATTGTTAAGCTTAATCAAATGCTTGCATCAAGCTTTACCGAAGAAGATGTTATAAACGGACTTATGGCGCTACTTAATGATATTTTAAAAGTTAAGGTTAAGGCATTACCAGAGGAGCTTGTTAAACCTGATGTTGTTGAAATTGCAAAAGAGCTTTCGGTACCATTGCTTTTAAGGCTTTGGCAGGTTGTTGTAAAAAGCCTTGCCGAGCTTTACATGCCTGGTAGTAATAAGGCAAAGATTGAAATTGCAATAATTAAAATGTGCTATGGGGCAACATTGCCTTCCCCTACCGAAATTGTTACAAAAATTAAAGATTCTAATATTTCAGAGGTTCTTTCGAGCTTTAATGCACAAATTGTTGATTAAATAAAGATATGCAAAATACAAACACTAATGTAAAAAACATTAATAACTTTGATAATTTAAAAGATTTTATTCCACAAATTGACGAAAGATACTGCCTTGACCCAGAATTAACAAAAATTATAGAGGCTGGGCTTGATAATAATTTAAAAGTTTTGATACACGGACCTCATGGTAGCGGCAAGTCAACTCATATTGAGCAAATATGTGCAAAAAGGGGCTTGCCAAGCATAAGGGTCAACTTGGACACTAATATTTCAAGATCAGACTTAGTTGGCAAGGATACAATATCCGTGCTTGATGGCAAGCAAGTAATTAGTTTTAAGGAAGGCCTTATACCATTTGCCATGCAAAATGGATTAGTTCTTATCATGGACGAATATGATTCTGCAAGACCCGAAACACTATTTGTTTTGCAAAAAATTCTTGAAAAAAACGGTAGATTATTTTTGTTTGAAGAGGGTAAAGAGATAGCCCCGCACCCAAACTTTAGAATCTTTGCTACAGCAAATACCGTAGGGCTTGGCGATGATAGTGGATTTTACTCCGGCACCCAAGTGATTAACCAAAGTAACCTTGATAGGTTTGATATAATCGCAAAGCTAAAGTATCAAAGTGCCGAGAAGGAGCTTGAGATTGTTCAAAAATATTTTCAAAATCTAGCATCACAAAAATATAAAGACAATGATTTGTTAAAACTTTGTGTAAATCTTGGAAATTTACTTAGAAGTAGTTTTAACAATAGTGATTTATCTGTAAATTTTTCAACAAGAACCCTATTGTCATTTTGCAAAAATATTGAAATTTTTGACGATGTTGAGTTAAGTTTTAAGCTGTCTTATCTAAATAGACTCTCGGATGAAGATGAGATAAAAATTGCAACTGAGCTTTTTACAAAATGTTTTTTACCATTATAGAAGATGGATTTAATATTTTCGGCTTTAAATCAAAGCTTTGGATCTAGCATTGTTGTTGTAAGACTCTCTGGTTCTTTTGATGATATTCAAAAATGCTTAGCTAAGATGGGTGTTAAACTTAGTTTTAAGCCAAACTATGCAAAATTATGCAGTTTATATATCGGCAAAGAGCTTATTGACAAGGCCTTAGTTACCTACTTTAAGGCTCCTTACAGCTTCACTGGAGAGGATGTTGCCGAGCTATCCCTTCATGCTAGTCCTTATATTGTTGAAAGTGTTCTTGCATTTTTAGGATCTTTAACTGGATGCAGACAGGCAAAGGCTGGAGAGTTTTCTTACAGAGCCTATCTTAACGGTAAGGTTGATTTAATGCAGGCAGAGAGTATTGACATGCTAGTTAAGGCAAAAACTAAGCTATCCCACAAGGTGGCAAGTCAAATGATGGATGGTAAGACATCCTCTCTCTACAGAGGATGGAGAGATGGGCTTGTTGAAATATCGGCACTGCTTACATGTTACATAGACTTTGCTGAGGATGAGAACATCTCTGAGGATTTTGACTTACAAATTAAAAATCTTATATCTAAATTGATTACATCGATGAGGCATTATACAAACCTGTCAGCTAAGGTAAATAAAATACAAAATGGTATTAAAGTTTGTATTTTAGGGATGCCAAACGCTGGCAAGTCCTCAATGCTTAATAAAATTTTGAACGAAAACTACGCGATAGTCTCACACATCGCTGGCACCACGAGGGACGTTTTGGAAGTTAATGCTAATATTGATTCCGTGCCTTGCGTAATTTACGATACAGCTGGGCTTCGTGATACCAAGGACGAGATTGAAATTGAGGGTATTAAGCGTGCAAAAAATAAGATTTTTGATGCTGATGTTAGGGTTTTGCTCTGCGACATTTTAAACCCTAAGAGTCTTGAGGACTTTAAAGAATATATAAACGAAGAGACCTTAGTTGTAATCAACAAGACGGACAAATTAAGTAAAGACGAGCTTAGACTGAGGCTTAAATCATTTAATATAATTTATGATACAAATTTAGTTGCGCTTTCGGTTTTAAATGGAGATGGTTATGATGAATTTTTTAGCATATTAAGCACTAAGGTAAGGCAGATGTTTAGCCTTGCAATTGATGGCTCATTTGGGTTGAACAAAAGGCAGCAAGAGCAAACAATTAAATGTATTACGGTGCTTGAAGAGGCATTTGACTATAGTGAGATTGAACTTTTAAGTGAGGATATAAGACACTGTATTTTTTTGTTAGATGAGGTTCTTGGCGTTGTAGATAGCGAGGAAATTTTAGACAAGGTCTTTGGCGACTTTTGTATTGGCAAATAGCAAGATATTGTCTGTTTAAAGTTACCTATTAAACAAGACTGGCTCCACTGTCCAAAGGTGAATAAAGCTAAGTATAGCTAAAGTAAAAAACTCAAAACTGCTTAACATTTTTTTATACATAGATAAAATGTAATATCCATTTACAAAATGGTTAAAATTATTACATATTATTTAATTAACATTATGATTGCAGGAAGTATAGTGGGTCTTGTAGCTGGAGTGCTACAGGATATCATTTGTCACATAAGGGACAAAAAAAATAAGCACATGGAGCTTAAAGAATGGCGGATGAAGATGGACTACGAGTTTGAGCTTGACAAAAAACGCTCTGACTTTGGACTCAAGGACCGATCTTTGGAGTTTGAAATTTGTAAAGAAGGCACCTTGCAGGAGATTGCTAAGGCGGATGTTCAAAATGCAAAAAACGAAAGCACTTGGTACAACGCAGTATCTAAGGCAACTGGATTTATAGATAAACATGGTTTTCTTGCCTCGATTGCAAACTTTATCACCGCAACAACAAGGCCAATAATTAGTTATTTATTTTTAGTTTTTATAGCCTATATTTACACAACGCAAATCAGTAAAGAGCCAGATTGGCTTGAAAGCTTTACCGAGACTGTTTTATTGCAGATGGAGTTTATTACAAGCTTTTGGTTTTACAGAAGGGGCAGCGACAGAATTACTACACTAACATATGACAAAAGAAACGCAAAGTATTAAGCAAGCTGCACTGTGCAATTCTGTTGAGTTAATTAAGGGTTTTGAGGGGCTTTCGCTAAAGGCATACAGGTGTCAAGCTGGGGTTTGGACTATAGGTTATGGCAATACGAGTTATTTAAAAAGTTTTGTAAACAACAGTGTTACAAACAACAAGCCTCAAGGTCAAATTTTACAAGGTCGAGACAGACTTGAGGCCTTAAGAGATAAGCTTAGGGGGCAGTCTATAAACTTAAGTAGCTCAGCTGTAAGTCAGCAAAGCGTGGCTCAGCAGTTTATTACAAGGCAAAAAGCCGAGGAGTTACTCACTGAGGATGTGGATATTTTTTTTGAAGCAGTTTGGAAGGATTTTGACAAAATTTGCAATCAAAACCAAATTGCTGCCCTTACAAGCTTTACTTACAACTGCGGGCTTGGGGGTTTTAGGTCTTCTGGTTTGTATAAAATAATTAAGCTAAACCCTAATAATTATTCTGCTATTTTAACTGAGTTTTTACGCTGGGTTAATGCGGGCGGTAAGCTTAGTAGTGGCTTAAAAAATCGCAGAATGGCAGAGTTTAATTTTTACAAAAAACCTTGCTCTTCGTTTTGATGTAAGCAATCGTAACCTAAGTCTTTTATCTGCAAATCTTTAAACCCAAGCCCCACAACGCTTGCAATGTGGTTTGCTTTAATTTTGTGTTTAGCTAATAATGCTTGTAGTCTAGGCTCGTCATTTGGCGATATGCTAAACATCATGTTGTAATCATCACCAAAGGATAGGTTTGCATCTTTTGGTAAATTGTTAAAATGCAAATCGCAGGATACATTTGAAGCAAGCATCATAGAATTTAAATCTTTTAAAAGCCCATCCGATACATCCATTGATGCCCTAAGGATTGACTTAAAGCCAATATCCTGACTAAGACTAAAATGCTCAAGACTTGGCATTAAATAGTGTAATTGATCTTTAGTTAAGTGTTGCAGATTGTCTTGGGATATGTTGATGCCTTTTTCAAGTGCATCTTTAACCTCTGTAAAGCCAAGATAAGCCTCGCCAATGTCTCCGGTTACAAATATTAAATCATTAATTTCTAAATCACATCTTGATGGAACCGATTGCTCCGATTGTCCAAAAATTGTGATATTAGCTGTAAAGTCAGTGTTATTAAAAGATCTAGTAATATCACCACCTATTAAATAAATATTATATTTTTGTTGAATAAATTTTAACCCCTCGCTAAAGTTTTGCAAAAAATTATAATCAATAATCTTAGGCAGTGTTATATTTAAATTATAGAACATTGGCTTTGCACACTTAGCTATAACATCCGATAGATTTCGGATTAAAAGCTTTGCACCGTAAAAAAATCCATTAATTTCTTTAAATAAATGAACGCCCTGAACTATGCTATCGCTTGAAACGAGAAGATTCTTTGCATTAAAATCACTAAAACAAGCAATATCGTCTTTTAAACCTCTTGCTGATGTGGAGTTGTTTGTGAGGGGTAAAAAAAATTGATTAATTAATTCTTTTTCTGTCATTTTTAAAGGCTTTAAGTGCCAAAATTGCGTTTTTGTTTGTAAAAAAATTCTACCGCATCGTTAAAATGCACTTCGTTAAAATCTGGCCAGAGAATGTCTGTAAAATAAAGCTCGCTATAGGATGCTTGCCAGAGTAAAAAATTTGACAATCTTTTATTGCCACCGCTTCTAATTAGCAAATCAACATCCTCTGTTTCGTAAAGATTTTTAGCTATGTCTTGATGGGTAATGTTTGTGAGATTTTGATTATTCTTAATTATCTTGTTAATTGCATGTACAATCTCGTCCCTTGAGCCGTAATTTAAGGCTATGTTGAGTATCATCTTTGGCTTTAGAGTGCTAAAGGTGGTTTGCATTTTTTCTTCAAGATTTTTAATACCCAAAATTACTTCTTTGTTAAATTTTGAAATATCACCTATAATTTTAACCCAAATATTACTATCTACTACCTCCTGCAGGTCTTTACTTTCAAGGTAGTTTAAAAGTAGCTCTTGCAATAGATTGATTTCTTCTTGGCTTCTGTTCCAATTTTCGGAGGAAAAAGCATAGAGGCTTAATTTTTGAACCTCTTGCTTTACAGCCTGTTTTGCAACCGCCTTAATTTGAGCCGCACCTTTTTTATGACCATCTATGGCTTTAAGAAGATTTTTCTTTGCCCACCTTCTATTGCCATCCATTATTATTGCTAAATGCTTTAATTTTATGTTTTGTGGGGTTTTCACTTTTTGATTTATATTAACCTATTTTGCCATTTATATAATTTTCGGTTAGTTTGTTTTTTGGGTTTGTAAAGATATTTTCAGTTGGTGCAAACTCAATTAACTCACCAAGGTATAAAAAAGCAGTATAATCGGAGATTCTTGCCGCCTGTCCCATTGAGTGAGTTACTATAATTATTGTATATTCCTGCCTCAATTCGTTAATAAGCTCCTCAACCTTTGCTGTTGCTATGGGGTCAAGAGCAGAGCAGGGCTCGTCCATTAATATTACGTCTGGCTTAATTGCTATTGTTCGTGCTATGCAAAGCCTTTGTTGTTGACCGCCAGAAAGACTTGTTGCATTGTCGTGAAGCTTATCCTTAACCTCGTTCCACAATCCGGCCTTGCTAAGACTTGCCTCAACAATATTGTCAAGGTCTGCTTTTGATTTGTAGAGTTCGTGAATTCTTGGCCCAAAGGCAACATTTTTATATATTGAGCCCGGAAATGGCGTTGGTTTTTGAAACACCATTCCAACTAAAAGCCTTAAAATCGTAACATCAAGATCATTGATATTTTGATCATCCAAAAGTATCTCTCCCTCGTATCTAAAGCCTTGAATGTAGTCGTTAATTCTGTTGATTGTTTTTAACAATGAGGATTTACCGCAGCCCGAAGGACCAATTAAGGATGTAACCTTGTTTTTGTAAAACTCAATTGAAACATCTTTGAGTATTTGTTTTGTAAGGCTGTAGTAAAGATTTATATTTTTTAATTCTAGTTTTTTTACAAAATCAGACCTATTGCTACTTTCCGTAATTAAACTCATATTGAGAGGGAATTATCTTATCTTGACTAATAAAAGAACTGTTGTTAAATACAAATAAATTCTTAATAATTTTTATTAAAAAGCAAGAAATAAAAATAAGTCT
The DNA here is from genome assembly GCA_945889175.1 of Rickettsia typhi. Taxonomy (GTDB): domain Bacteria; phylum Pseudomonadota; class Alphaproteobacteria; order Rickettsiales; family Deianiraeaceae; genus CAMCVL01. The sequence continues at coordinate 9,420 of CAMDBF010000005.1, read as the reverse complement.
TGAAAAATAAATCTATGTGCTTTAAATATTTTAAGTAAGTGATGCTATTTGTAGCTTTGTTTATAAATTTGTTCTTTTTTGAATTAAAACTATGTCTATGAACTTTTACAACGGCTCAGCCAAGGTAATTAACGAATCTCAATCATCTTCAAGCTATAGCGAGGGTCTTAGAAAATACATGACGCTTGTTTATGCAAACATGTTCAAAGCACTCATTGTCAGTGCTTTAGTTGCTTACTTTACATCTCTGAGCGGAACCATGATGAAGGCAATTTTTGGAACTCCTTTGCAATATGTAATTATGTTTGCCCCAATTGTTGTTGTGTTAGTTTTTGCATTTAAAATTGGTTCCATGAGTTACGAGACTGCAAGAAATGTTTTTTATGGATATGCAGCATTAATGGGTTTGTCTCTATCTTACATGCTACTTGCCTACACTGGTGTTAGTATTGTTAGAACCTTTGTTATTACAGCTGCAACCTTTGGAGCTATGAGTCTTTACGGTTACACAACAAAGAAAGATTTAACATCATTTGGATCTTTTTTATTAATGGGTTTAATTGGTATATTGATAGCCTCTCTTGTTAATATCTTTTTAAAAAGCAGTGCTCTTGCTTTTGTTGTTTCGATAATAGGTGTTATTGTTTTTGTTGGTCTTGCTGCTTACGATACTCAAAAAATTAAGGAAATGTACTATGCTTGTGACGGAATGGATATTGCAAGTGCAAAAAAAGTTGCTCTTATGGGTTCTTTAACCCTGTACATTGATTTTATCAACCTTTTTGTAACCTTGCTTAGATTTTTTGGAGACAGAAGAGAGTAATAATATCTTTCTCGTATTTATTAATTCTTGCTTATTTCAGTAAAGTTTTATGTCTTCTAAAATTACACCATCTTTAGTTACAGCTTATAGTTTGTCATTAAATCAATCACTTGGTATAAAATTGCTAAAGGATGGAATATTGCAAGAGCTTTTTATCCTTGCTTCTATTCCTAATGTTAAATCATTTACCTCTTTTAACGAAAAATTGAATTTAGGTCTATCTTTACAGACAAAGCGGATAATGACAATATTAATGCAAAATAAAAGGCTTGCAATGCTTCCTGTATTATGCCAAAGACTTATAGGCTTACTTGAGGACTGTTATGGTCAAAAAATATTAATCATTGAGTCAAGCGATATAGCAACTGCCGAACAAATTTATAAAAATGATATATCTACAAAGCCTTTATTTATTGGTTATTATGTAATTTATCAAACGAGCAACAAACAAAATGTACTAAAGTTAAGATTTGATGGTAAAGTTTTAGACTATAGCCTTGATAACCAAATTAAGCTTATTAAGCAAAAAGTCATGCAAGGTTTGTAAAATCTTTTCACTCTTCTAGATATTTTTTTAATGTGTGTTGCTATAAGTTATGAGTCTTGGGCTTACAATTCAATCCTGTCTTGAACTTCTAAATTCAAAACAAACAACATCCGAGGCACTTACAATAAAATATCTCGATAAAATCAAAGAGCACAATCCAATACTTAAAGCCTACATTACAGTTTGTGAAGATCAGGCTATTGAGGCGGCAAAAGCAAGCGATGCAAGAAGGGCTAGGGGCGACAAGCTTGGTCTTTTGGATGGCGTGCCTATAGCTATAAAAGACGCATTTTGTACCAAGGGTGTTAGAACAACAATGGGTTCAAAAATGCTTGAAAATTTTATTCCTCAATACGAGTCAACAGTTACTCAAAAGCTTATTGACGAGGGCGCGATAATTTTGGGCAAGCTTAACATGGACGAGTTTGCAATGGGTTCAACTGGTAAATCAAGCTACTTTGGACAATCTTTGAGTCCATTAAAGCTTGACGGCGAGCATTTGATGGCTGGGGGTTCTTCTTCGGGCTCTGCAAGTGCTGTATGTGCTGATTTATGCGTTGCTGCAACTGGTACCGACACTGGTGGCTCTGTAAGATTACCAGCTGCATTTACTGGTCTTGTTGGATTTAAACCTACATATGGTACAATATCTAGATACGGAATGATAGCTTATTCGAGTTCGTTTGATCAATGTGGCTTTTTAACAAAAAATGTCTACGATTCGGCACTCTTAACCTACATTACAGCGGGAAGGGATGGTAAAGATGGAACTCTTAGTGATATAGAAAAACCAGAATATCATGTTAATAACCTCAAAGATTTAAAGGGTATTGTTGTTGGAGTTTCGGATGATTTTATAAATAACGAAAATCTTGACGAGGAAATTAAGAAAAATTATTTGCAAACTATTGAAAAAATGCAATCTCTTGGTGCGGTAATAAAAAATGTAAGCCTACCAAATATTAAATACTCTCTTAATGCTTATTATTTCATCACAACCGCTGAGGCATCTTCTAACCTTGCTAGGTACGATGGGGTAAGGTACGGTTATCGTAGCTTAGAGCAAACTTCGTCCTACGAAGAATTTATATCTAAAAACAGAGAGCAAGGCTTTGGTAAGGAGGTAAAAAACAGAATACTTATAGGTACAAGTGTTTTACTTAAGGACTCCTACAGGGATAGTTACGAAAGAATTTTGAAAATAAGACAGATGGTTCGCACAGATTATGACAATGCCTTTAAGGATGTTGATGCAATATTTTTGCCAGTTTCACCAATTTTAACCCCTAAATGGAACTATCAAATGAGTCAAATTGAGGAATACATGTGCGACATTTTTACTGTAAGTGTAAATGTGGCAGGGCTTGGGGCTGTGTCTGTGCCAACAGGTAAGTCAAAGGATCAAAGACCTATTAATATGCAGTTAATTGCAAAACCAAATGAGGATAAAACAATACTTGATATTGCATCCTTGCTATCAATAATTTAAAAAAATATGCTTATAAAAATATCTTTAATAATATTTTGCTTTGCTTTTAATGGCATTGCTCATTCATATTCTTTGTCCGAATATATTGATGATGTTAATAAAAACAATAATACATATCAGGGTGCAAAATTGTTTGAGCAAGGTTTTGAAGAGCAAAAAGATATATTTAGCTTAGCTTATAAGCCAAAGTTTTTTCTTGATGCTAGTCATACCGAAGACGAAAGACAAACAAACTCTCCAGTGTTTCAGGGTAATAAAACAAATTTGTGGTCGGTTAATTCTGGTTTTTCGGCCCTTACAAAAACAGGGACTACAGTAAAACTTTACTACTCTCAAACTCAAATATCAATAGATGGTGTTAATCCTAATTTTTTACCAATTTCATCGTTTTTTCTTAACGGATGGAATTTTGAAGTTAGTCAAAACTTATGGAAAAACGGCTTTGGTAAGCAAACTCTTGCAAATCAAATGCTCAAATCTGCTCAAGTTAAAAGCAATGCTTATGATAATGCCTTTAAGCAAAATGAAATAACAATGAATGCAAAAAAAATCTTTTACGAACTTGCAGCTCTTTTGGATAAAATTAATACTCAAAAACAAGTGCTTGAAATAGCTAATGCTACTAGCGACTTGATAAATATTAAAATATCAAAAGGTCTTGGTGAAAAAGCTGACCTTTATCAAATGAAATCTTTTGTGCAAACAAGAAAGTACGAACTTGAAAGTTCTCTTGTAGACCTTAAAAAACTAACACTTGATTTTAATAATCTTAGGGGCTTTGGCGATGAGTTTTTAAACGATTTAACATTGCCTGACTTTAGTTATGCTTTAAATTACGACTTTAATACTCTAAACATCGACTCAAAGCGTGATGACATTAAGGCAAAGGAGGAGCAGATGAATGTTGCTAAAAATAGTTATGAATCTTCGATTCACGATAACAAGCCGCAGCTTGATGTAAAAATTATTACATCAATAAATGGCAGGGCGTCCACTTACAATCAGTCTATGAGTTACGCAAACTCTGGTAACTATCCTTATACTGTTGCAACTCTTAATTTTTCAATACCTCTTGATTACTCTGCTTTTAAAAAGATCAATGCAGGATATAAGATGGCTCAAAAAGGTGCCCAGCTTAGCTACCTGCAAAGCCTTAATGACAGTAAAGCTAATCTTGAAAAGCTTAAAGAACAACTGAATATGGGTAAAGAACTTTTAAATCAGTTAAAATCTTTGGTCGAAATCAATTTTAAAAGAGTGGAAGAGGAAAGATTTAGATACAAAATGGGCAAGACAACATTATATCAACTTTGCCTGATTGAGCAAGAATACTTGCTTTCAAAAATCAATCTTATAAATTTGCATAAAACAATATTGCAAACCATTGCTGAGATTGAAACTTTTGTTAAATAGTATTTTTTGTGATATAAAGCTATGAAAAAAATGTTAAAACTGTTAACAGCTTTGTTTTTAATGACTTTAATTAATGTTTTATCTTTTGCTAACACATCTAGAGTCTACGATAGAAGCGTTCAAAATACTCAGCAAAAGACAGGGTTTATTGAACAAGCCTTTGGTCCAAACGCAAATTTAATTATGATTATCATTGCCGTTGTTGCCTTTGTGTTAATTTTTGGCATTTTAAAACATATGTTCAAAAGGTTTTTTATAGCCGTTTTGATAGCCTTAATAATACTTGCCTTTTTATATTTTAGCGGATTTAAAGTATAATTTTACATGAAAAAACATATACAATTTTTTTTAAAGGAAACCTCAAGTACGCCAAGTATCTTTAAACAAGCTTTTTGCTTAAAAGCAAAATTTAACCTAAGAGCATTACTTATTATTGCTTTATTTTTTGCAATAGCTTTTTACCCAAGTGATATTAGCTGGTACAGAGCGAGGCAAAAAGATAAAAGTCCGCATGTTATAATTATTGAAAACGGACTTAGATATGTTCCAACTGTTTTGCAATTTGCAGTTCCAATTTTATTTGCTGATAAAATAGGGCTTATTCAGGCTACATATGTTGCAGTTGGCACAACTATTACAACCCAAGGGTTAAAGAGAATTATGAATAATTGGTCATCTTATACTGTGAGGCTTGGTGAAAGACCTTTTGACGAAGGTAGTAGATTTAACATGCCATCAGGGCACACAACAATGGCAGCATCTGCGGTATTCTTTTTGCTTTTTAGATACGGCATTTGGCATTTTAGTTACTCTATGCCGCTTTTGATTTTAACAATGTATGCAAGAATCATGTTAAAAGCTCATACTTTATCGGCAGTTTTTGCCGGCTCTGTGCTTGCATTTTTGATTGCTTCCTTGCTCACATCAAGATTTGCTAAGTCTAAGTTAAAATAAAAAATAATATTATTTATTTGTTTTTTTGTTGTTTTATGAATGTAAATCTTTTTGATAAAAATTTAGCCCCAAAATCTGGCATGGTGCCAATTGTAATAGAGGGTACTGGGGTGGGAGAGAGGGCTTTTGACATATACTCAAGATTACTAAGAGAGAGAATCATTTTTGTTACAGGCGAGGTTGAAGACTACATGGCAAGCGTGATAGTTGCTCAGCTTTTGTTTTTGGAAGCCGAATCCCCTGAAAAAGATATCTACATGTATATAAATTCACCGGGGGGCGTTGTTACCGCTGGGCTTTCGATATACGATACAATGCAGTACATAAAACCAAAAATAGCAACCATATGTCTTGGTCAGGCTTGCTCAATGGGTTCGTTGCTTTTAACAGCCGGAAGTAAGGGTAAAAGATTTTGCTTGCCAAATGCTAGGGTTATGATTCACCAGCCATCGGGTGGCTTTAGAGGGCAGGCGACTGATATTGAGATTCATGCAAGAGAGATGATGGAAGTAAAAAAACGCTTGAATAAAATATATGTCGAACACACTGGCAAGAAACTCTCCGATGTGGAAAAGGCAATGGAAAGAGACAACTTTATGAGTGCCGAAGAGGCTCTTAAATTTGGACTTATCGACAAGGTTGTTGCAAGTCGTAAGGAGATAAAATAGTTATTGATATGAAGCGGAATTTTTTATTAATACTATCATCTCCCTCTGGGGCTGGTAAAACTACCATATGCAAGTTTATAATGCAAACATTTACCTGTTTTAAAATGTCAGTCTCTGCAACCACAAGGCAGCCAAGGTCAGGCGAGGTTGATGGCAAAGAGTACTTTTTTTTATCAAAAGAAGACTTTGAACTTAAGATTAAAGAGGAGCAGTTTTTAGAACATGCTAGAGTTTTTACAAATCTTTATGGCACTCCAAAGTTTTTTGTTGAACAGACTCTTGCAAAAGGCTTTAATATTTTGTTTGATATAGACTATCAAGGTGCCAATCAAATAAAGGCAAAAAATGACTTCGATGTGGTCTCGCTTTTTATTCTACCCCCATCAATTGAAGCCCTCAAGCAAAGGCTAATTGCAAGGGGACTTGATACTCAAGAGGCTATAAATATAAGACTTAAAACCGCAGAGGAGGAACTAAGGCATACTGGTTTATATGATTATGTTGTAATCAATGACGATCTTGATAAATGCAAATATGAGGTTGAAAAGATTATTAATCTTGAAGTTAAAAAACGACAAATGATAAATGATTAATTTTTTAATATAATGATTTTAAAGTTTTGGGTGCTTTGGTTTGTATTGTGTTTTAACGCCTTTGGTTCAGAGGTGATAGATACAAAAGGCGGGGATGATATTGTTATACTTGAGGAATCTTCAAACGATTATGAAAACGAAAAATATCTCGAGAGGATACAGCAGGAAAATCAATACAAGCTACAAAATATTGACAATACAAAACACGAGGCTTTTTTTGACGATTGGATTAAGTTTGTTGCTAAAAAAGATGCGGATAATTTTGAAGAAATTGATTCCTTTTTAAATAAATATAAAAATCTCATTCCTTTAAAAAATGAAGCAATATCATATGCAAAGCAATTACTTGTTAGCTCTAAGCTGCATATAGCAAAAAAATTTTTATGGCTTTATAAAAACGATCCAAGCTTTGCAAAAAAAGCAAATTTACTTGGATTTAACGAACAGAACTATCAACGAATGCTTACAAAGCTTGCTATTAAGGACTATGAACAACTTTCTAAAATGTTAAATTATAAAAGTAATTTTGACAATGTTTCACAGCTTGTAAATACATCAAGATACAAAGAGGCTCTTAAGGCATTAAAGACGCTCTCGCAAAAAGAGGCAGATATAATTAAGGCTAGACTCTACTTAAAAACTAGCGAGTTTAAGTATCGTTCATTTTTTAAAAAAGCAATTGATAACAGTATGTACGAGCAAAACGAGGGTTTGCTTTACGATTATACAAAGTATCTTATAAAAAATAATGAGAGTGCCAAGGTTATTTCAAAGCTCTTGCCTTATATTGTTATTACAACTGAAATTCAAGACGATTGGTGGCAGGTTAAGGAGTTTTTGATAATTGAGCTCCTAAAGAAAAAGAAATACGAAGAAGCCTTTAAAATATCAAGGCCAAACCAGTATTTATCGGAGATAAACCTCTCAAGGTCAAAGTGGCTGTGTGGCTTTATTGCCTATAAATTTTTAAAGAACTACGACATAGCTCTTGACTACTTTAAGGATGTCTATAACGAATTTTCATTTGCCCTAACGAAGTCTCGTGGTGCTTATTGGACGGCAAGACTTTACGAAACCACAAGAGAAAACGATAAGGCCAAGTATTGGTATGCAAAAGCATCTGAGTTTCCTTTAACTTTTTACGGGCAGGAGGCTATATTGCAAACATCTAACCTTGAAGATCCAAGGCTTTTTTACAAGCAGGACGAGGACACCAATAGTCAACAGTTTTTTGCAAAGCAGGAAATAATCTTTGGTCGTGTCTTTGACATTATTAAGATAGAAAACTATCAAGCTATCTCACAAAGCACAAATGCAAAATTGCAAAAAGCTCTTGAAAATGATATTTTATGGCGAAATGCAATTACGCTTTACAATCAGGATTTGAAGGAATATGCAATGATATTTTTAGATACTTTTTTTAAAAATAACAAGGACACAAAATTAAGTATTCTTGCAATTCACAATCTTAAAACATTGCTTAAGCCTAGGGAATATAGTCAAATTATTAAAACATCTTCCTATTTAAACATTAATATTATTGATGAGTTTTATGGCCACGATTTACCAAGGCTTGAGTACCCAAATGGCTCTTTAATATATGCTATAATTCACAGAGAAAGTGGCTTTAAAACCGATGCAATAAGTAATGTTGGAGCCTTGGGTATGATGCAAATTATGCCTCAAACCGCAAAGCAAATTACAAATGAGCTTGGCATTTTTTATAGCTATGCAAAACTTACCGGCGACCCTGAGTATAACATCTTGCTTGGCTCCTATTACATTAATAAGTTATTAAAATTATTTAATAATGCCTACCCCCTTGCTATTGCATCCTATAACGGAGGGGCAAAAAATGTTAAGGTATGGGTTGAGCGAAACAACTTTAAAGATCAGGATACCCAAGAAATCATCGATTGGATAGAGCTGATTCCATTTAAAGAGACCCGTAATTATGTTATGAGGGTTTTGGAAAATGAAGTGATTTACAGATATGTAATAAAAAATAAATAAAGAGCTACATCTAGTTTGCAATACCGTGCCAAATAAACAAATTAATACAGGTATAATATTAAAGGAGTCCAACTTTAACGACAAAGACAAACTCCTTCACATCTTTACTAGAGAGATGGGAATTATTTTGTGTGTTCATAAGTATGGTAATACAAAAAAATATGCAAATCTTTTGCAGATTGCTAACGAGATTGAATTTGCAATTTTAAACAAAACCCAGTCAACATCGGTTTTTAAATCAATAAAGTGCGAAGGCTTGTGTGCCTCTTTTCTTGCAAAGGATGGCAATTTTGTAATGGTTAAGCATCTTGGAGTTTTAAGTCTTAGCGAGATTCTGTTAAGTGCCTCAGTACATACATCGGCGGAGGATTATCAAAGCTACAAAACCCTAGCATTAATCATTAACAAGCAAGATTTTGTAAAATCCTACATACATTTCACTCAAGGTTTAATATCCGATTATCTACTATTGCAAGACGAGCTAACAAGTATTACACTTAGAGCATCTTGGGATAGCTTTTTAAAATATCTTGAGGCTCACGGCTTAAGCCTTTCAAGCTTCCCCGCAACTAGGGAGTTTTATAAAGTGTTAATGTCATAAGGTATTATTAACTACTTATAACAAGTCCAATTAAGAATAGACATCCTGCATAACCCCTACTACACAGCAACAACCCCTCCCCTTTTAGGGTGTCCATCAATAACTCCTCCCCTTTTAGGGGGTCATCAATAACTCCTCCCCTTTTAGGGGAGGTTGGGTGGGGTAATATCATTAGACCTCTTCCATAACCCAAATCAACATCTACCAAAAAGCCATACTTATAATGCAAGTAAATAAATTATCCACTACTGTCCTTCCTTCTTTAGGCTCGCCACGCCAGCTTGCCTTTGGCAAGCATGGGGGGGTGGCGTGCGAGCCT